>NZ_JBFBCI010000079.1:0-32927 GCF_040683095.1 Sphaerisporangium sp. NPDC051017 | reverse complement strand
CGAGGCGAAGAAGACGCCGGATCGCTCCTGGCTGGGTGCGGTGTCGGCTGTGGTTTTGCAGCAGGCGCTGGCGGACCTGAACACGGCGTACCGGAGCTTTTTCGACTCGATCAGCGGGAAGCGGAAGGGGCCGAAGGTGGGCCCGCCCCGGTTCCGGTCCCGCAAGGACAACCGGCAGGCGATCCGCTTCACCAGGAACGCCCGGTTCTCCATCACCACGGGCGGGAGGTTGCGCCTGCCGAAGATCGGGGACGTGGACGTCCGCTGGTCACGTTCCCTGCCCGCCGACCCGTCCAGCGTGACGGTGGTCAAGGACGCGGCCGGCAGGTACCTGGCGGTGAAGGGACTGGCGCGCACCCGGCTGGCCAAGTCCGTGCATGACGCGGGCTGGTCGGCGTTCGTGACCATGTTGGAGTACAAGGCCGCGCTGTATGGGCGGGTCTTTCATCGGATCGACCGGTGGTTCCCCTCCTCCAAGCTGTGCTCGGACTGCGGGGCCGTCGCCGAGTCGATGCCGCTGAACGTCCGGTCGTGGAGTTGCCCGTGCGGCGCGGTCCACGACCGGGACGTCAACGCCGCACGTAACATCCTGGCCGCCGGGAGGCGGCAGGTCGCCGCTGGACGGAAACCCGCGCCTGAGATGGGCGGGAAGCGGAGACCCAAAACGCCTGTGGAGACCCGTAAGACCCCGGCCCCCGCGCCCCGGCGCGGTAAGAAGGGCACGGTCGAGGAAGCAGGAAGCCACCGAAGTGCCGCCGCGTGAGCATGTGCGGCACAGGCGGAATCCCCGGGCTTCACTTCAGCCCGGGGAGCGCGTCAATGGCGCGACAGTGCCAGGCGCAGGCCGAAGCCGACGAGCACGGCGCCGGTCAGGCCGTCCATGGCGCGGCGCACCGCCGGCCTGGAGAGCACACGCCGCGCCAGCCCGGTGACCAGGATGAGCACGGTGAACCACGCCATGCCCTCCAGGTTGTGCACCAGCGCCAGCAGGACGCCCGCCGCGAGGTGCGGCACGCCCTCGGGCATGAACTGGGGCAGCAGCGCCGCGTAGAAGACCCCGACCTTGGGGTTCAGCAGGTTGGTCGCCAGGCCGCGCATCCAGGCCCGTCCGGCCCCGCCCTCCCGATCGTCCGTGCCGTCCGGCCGCGCGTGACCCTGGCCTCCGCCGCGCAGGGCTCGCCACAGCATCGCCCCGCCCAGCAACACCATGTACGCCGCGCCCGCGTACCGGAGCGCGGAGTAGGCCAGCTCGGAGGCGGTCAGCAGCGCCGAGACGCCTACGGCCGCCGCGGCGCCCCACACCAGCACGCCGGTGTTGACGCCGAGCGCCGTCGCGAAGGCGTGCCGCCTGCCCGCGGTCACCGCCGACCGCAGCACCAAGGCCGTGTCCAGCCCGGGAACGATGGTCATCAGACCTGCGACAACCGCGAAGGATACGAGCATCGACCACACGCGCCCATCATCCCGTCTCGTGGGGCCCCATGTAACCGGATATGCAGTGAGATAAAGGAGTAAATCCCGACATTTCCCGCTCAAGGCCCCTGTCAAGGCCACGACCACGACTGCGACCGTGTGACCACCACAGGCCCGAGACAGCGGACCTATGGCGACGTCGGCGGCACCCCGAGCCTTGCCGCCGCCGTCGTCACCCAGCGGCGGGCGGGCGGCGCAGCAGGGGATGTGTGCGCATCGCGACCTCCAGCTCGCCGGGCAGCTCGTCGCGGTAGCGGCCCAGCGTCGCCAGGTCGCTGTGCCCGAGCACGCGGCGCACCGCGTCCATGTCCACGGCGTCGGCCAGCAGGTGGGTGGCGGTGGTGTGCCGCAGGCCGTGCGGCGTCACCGAGCGCCGCTGGGAGGGGTCGACGTGCCGCTGGACGCGGTCGATGACCGCCTGGACGTCGCCCCGCGCCAGCCGCCTGCCCCGCCACGACAGCAGCAGCGCCTTCTCGGCCGTCGCCGGGCGGCCGCGCGACAGGTACGCGTCCAGCGCCTCGGCGACGTCGGCCGGGAGCGGCACGTCGCGGGTGCGGCCGCCCTTGCCGAAGATGCGCCAGTAGCGCACGCCGTCGTTGGTGTAGAAGTCCTCGACGTTGGCCCGCACGAGCTCCGACACGCGCGGGCCGAGGGTGGACAGCAGCAGGACGATCAGCGCGTCGCGCGCCTCCATGCGCTGGTCGCGCCGCCCGCGCGGCTCGGGCTCGGACGACGACAGCGACCGCGCCGCACCCACCAGGCCCTGCGCCTGCTCACGGGTCAGCGCGCGGCGCTCGGCGCGCAGCCCGCCGCGCTCCTTGGCCGTCACCGTCACCGCCGTCATCGGGTTGACCTGCACCCACCCCGACAACGTGGCGTGCTTGAAGAACGCCGACACCGAGCGCCGGAACCGTGACTGCGAGGAGGCGCTCTGCGACTCGCCGCCGGGGGAGGTGCGGCGGCCGTCCGGCTTGCGGGCGAACGCCAGCAGCACCGCGTCGACGTCCTCGCCCGTCAGGTCGTCCAGCACCTGGCCGGGGCCCGCCAGCGCCGAGAACGTCGCGACGTCGCGCGCGTAGACCTCCGCCGTCGCCGGGGACAGCGCCCCGGTCACGGTCTTGGCGCGGACCAGCTCCACATATCGGTCGGTGGACTCCTCGACGGTGATTCGCGTCAGCTCGGCGGGGCGCATCGATCAGCTCCGGTCCTTTCCGATCCCTTTCCCGGTATGGATCACGCCGACCGTACCCCCTCGCACCGACAATCCCGTGCCCCACGCGCGAACCGGCCGCCGGATCGCGGTCGCGGGATCGCCGGGGGCCGGAACGTGGGCGGAAAAACCGGATGACACCCGCCGCGCGTCCCGGACATCATGGGCCCTCCGTGCCCATGCCCGCCCCGGTGGCGGGCCCCGCCGCCCGCGTGGAGGACCGTCATGACGCTTCGCACCATCGTCCCCGGCCTGCTGCCGCCTCCGGGGTACGCGCACGCCGCCGTGGTCGAGACGGGGGAGCGCCTGGCGTTCATGGCCGGGGCCGTGCCGATGGACGCCGAGGGCAGGCTCGTCGGCCCAGGCGACCCGGCCGCCCAGACCCGCCAGGTGCTCGGCAACCTGGAGACCGCCCTGCGCGCCGTCGGCAGCGACCTGTCCCACGTCGTCGCCAGCACCGTCTACGTCGCCACCACCCGGCACGAGGACCTGCTGAGCGTCTGGGAGGTCGTGCGGGCGTCCGAGCTGTCGGCGGGCCCGCACACCTCGACCCTGCTCGGCGTCTCGTTCCTCGGCTACTCCGGCCAGATGGTGGAGATCATCGCCACAGCCGTCATCCCCTGACCACCGAGCCCGCGACGGGAGCGTCCGAAGCACTAGGATCCAGGCATGTTTGGCATCGGATGGCTGGAGATCCTGGTTCTCCTCGTCGTCGCGGGCGGTTTGCTGGGAGTGATGTTCGGTCTCGCGCGCCGGGGCACGAGCAGCTCCGGCCCCTCGTACATCTCCGCGTGGGACGAGCGCTCCGCGCCGCCGCACCTGGACGCTCTGGGGCGTCAGGCCTACGCCCTGGCCGCGCAGGGGAAGAAGATCCACGCGATCAAGCTGGTCCGCCAGCGCACCGGCATCGGGCTCAAGGACGCCAAGGACTACGTCGAGGCCGTGGCCGAGGGGCGTCCCGTGCCGCCGGCCGTCGCCCGCCTGCTCCCCCGGCCCGCCCGGCCTCCGATCGCCGACGCGCCCGCGGGGCCTCCGCGGTTCGACCTGGCCACGCGGGCGCGCGATCTGAAGGCCGACGGCCGCACCGATCAGGCCGTCTTCCTCGTGCGCGGCGAGACCGGCATGGGCCAGGAGGAAGCCGAGGCGTTCGTCCGGCAGCTCTGACCTCCTCACGGGCGGTCCGGGCACCCCAGAACTTCGTCACGGGCGGCCGGGCGGCTCCGCGTCGTCGTCACGGGCGGTCGCCGGACGGCCGCAGGCCCTCCAGCACCCCGTACGCCGGGTTCGCGCGCGCCGCGCCGCGCACCTCGCGCGCCGTCGAGGCGACGTACGCCTGCCCCGTCACGATCGACGAGTGGCCGAGCAGCTCCATCAGCTCGTGCGCCGAGGCGCCCCGCTCGGCCAGCCGCGTGGCGAACTCGTGCCGCAGCGCGTGCACCAGCGTCCCCTTCTGCACCCGGTCGTGGATCCCGGCGTACCGGTAGCACTCGCGCACCAGATACTGCAGGCCGCCGCGCCGCAGCGGCTCGTTGCGGGTGTCGACGAGCAGCGCGGCCGACCGGGGGAGCGTCGTCAGCCCGAACCGGCCGAGCCTGCTGCTCAGGTAGGCGTCGATGAGGTGCTCGATGGGCGGTTCGATCGGAAGCGAGCGGGTCTTGCCTCCCTTGCCGACCACCTGGATCCGCCGGTCGCCCTCGGCCCCGCCGATCGACCCCAGCGTGAGGCTCAGCAGCTCGGCCGAGCGCATGCCGGTCACCAGCGCCAGGGCCAGCACGACCAGATCGCGTTCCACCCACGGGTCGCGGGACTCGCGGGCGCCGGCCGCGATCCGCTCCAGGAGCGTCGCCGACGCCGAGCCGTCGCCCAGCAGCGGCTTGGGCGCCTTGGCGGGCTGCTTGGGCCGGGGCACCGCCGCCATCGGGTTGCCCTCCAGCATCCCCTCGGCCACGCAGAACGTCAGGAACTGGTTCCAGGCACTCCACGCCCGGTTGACGCTCGCCGCGGAGCGCGGTTCGGCGAACTCGGCGAACGCCGCCCGCACCAGGCGCCCGCCCAGCGCGCGCACCTCCAGGTCCTCCACCGGCACGCCCGCCACGTCCGCGGCGGCCCCCGCCACCAGGCGCAGATCGCGTTCGTACCCGGCGAGGGTGTGCGGCGAGAGCTTCTTGGCCCGAAGGGACGACAGGAACTCGGCCGCGGCCTCCGGCAGCCGCATCAGCACCAGGGGGACGTGATCATCCACGGCGCCTCCGGTTCTCGGACCTCGTTAGAAGTGCTGCGATTATGCATCAAACCCGTGCGAGCGAGCCGAAGACACGCCGCCGGAAGGCGTCGCAGGTGGGAGGATCTCGTCCTCCACGAGGGGAAGTCTCAGGACGAACCGGGCGCCGCGCGGGGAGTCCTCGATGACGAGGGTGCCGTCGTGCGACTCGGCGATCTCGCGGGAGATGCCGAGGCCGAGGCCGCTGCCGGAGGGGTCGCGGCGCAGGGCCTCCTCCAAACGGGTGAAGCGGCCGAAGACGGCACTCCGGCCGGGTCGGGCCGTGCGGAGTTGTCAGGAGCTGCCTGACGGACGTAGGGTCGGATCGCCCCTGTCAGGACCAGCCTGACAAGAGACGTGTGGAGGACCCATGTCCGCTCCATCCCTCGCCGACCAGGACCTGCGGTGCTCGTTCTGTGGCAAGCCCAAGACCGAGGTGCGCAAGCTGATCGCCGGGGCCGGTGTCCACATCTGCGACGGCTGCGTCGGCCTGTGCAGCCAGATCCTGGCCGAGGAACTGGCGGTGGAGAAGCCGGAGATGCCCTGGCCGGACCTCATGACCGACGAGCAGATCCTCGAACTGCTGCCCCGCGTCGCCGCCGTGAGCGCCCAGGTGGAGGCCAACCTGCGGGTCTGGGTGCAGCGTCTGCGCGACAGGGGCGTCACCTGGGCCCGCATCGGCGCGGCCCTCGACATGACCCGGCAGTCCGCCTGGGAGCGGTTCTCCGGCGAAGAGTGACCCGGGCCGCGACGCCGATCGGGAGACCGGCCGGGAGTTCGTGCTCGAGGCGGGCCGGGCCCGGGCGCTCCAGCCGTCCGAACTCTTTCACCGTGGACTCGACTTGATCAACGGGGGCTCGGAGGTCAGGCTGGGGGCATGGGCGGCGATCGCGCGTTCGACGACATGGTGGCCGAGGCCGCGGCGGTTTCGGTCGACGGGTGGGATTTCTCCTGGCTGGACGGGCGGGCGACCGAGGAGCGGCCGTCGTGGGGGTACGCGCGGCTGCTGGCGGAGCGGATGGCGCGCGCGTCCGCGGCGCTCGATCTGGACACCGGTGGAGGCGAGGTGCTCGCGGGGGTCCCGCTGCTGCCGCCGCTGACCGTGGCCACCGAGTCCTGGCCGCCGAACCTGGCCCGCGCGACCGAGAGCCTGCGCCCGCGCGGGGTCGCGGTCGTGGACGCCCACGGCGAGCGGCTGCCGTTCGCCGACGGGGTCTTCGACCTGGTGACCAGCCGCCACCCGGTGTCCACCTGGTGGGAGGAGATCGCGCGGGTCCTGCGCCCGGGTGGCGCCTACTTCTCGCAGCAGGTCGGGCCGGCGTCGGCGGGGGAGCTGACCGAGTGGTTCCTCGGGCCGCGGCCCGGCCCGCACACCCGTGACCCCGAGGCCGCGCAGGCGTCGGCCGAGGCGGCGGGCCTCAGGGTGGCGGACCTGCGGTTCCAGCGCCTGCGGATGGTGTTCCACGACGTCGGGGCCGTGGTCTACTTCCTGCGGAAGGTCATCTGGATCGTCCCCGGCTTCACGGCCGAGGAGCACCTCACCCGCCTGCGGGCGCTGCACGAAAGGATCGCGGCCGACGGCCCCTTCGTCGCGCACTCGACCCGCTTCCTCATCGACGCCCGCAAACCCGCCTGACCGCTACGACTCCGGCGCGCCGCGCTGGTCGATCAGGTGCGCGATGCCGTCGAGGACGCGCTGGAGGCCGAACTCGAAGGCGTGGGCCGGGTCGGACGCGGCGCCGTACGCCTCGCCGGCGGCCGCGCCCACGCGCGCGGACAGCGGATAACGACCGGCGTCCATGACCGTGCCCAGGTAGGGCGCGCGGGCGTACCACCACTGCTCGTCGGAGATGCCGGTGCGCTGCTCGACCTGGGCCGCCTCGACCGCGCCGCGCGCGGCGCCGTGGACGTACCCGCCGATGAGGGCGACGACCGAGTCCATCTCCAGGTCGGTCAGGCCGACGCCGTCCACGGCGGACAGCTCGTACTCGTAGGCGGCGGTCACGTTGGGGCCGAGCGGCGGCCGGGAGGTGGCGACGTACAGCAGCCAGGGGTGGCGCTGGTAGAGGGCCCACTTCTCGCGCGCGATCAGCTCCAGCCTGGCGCGCCAGCCGCCCTCGACGCCGACGGGCCGGGCGCCCTCGCCGATCACCGTGTCCAGCATGAGGTCGAGGAGCTCGGCCTTGCCGGGCACGTAGGTGTACAGCGACATGGTGCCGACCCCGAGCCGTTCGGCGACGCGGCGCATGGTCAGGGCGGCCAGGCCGTCGGCGTCGGCGAGCTCGATCGCCGCGCCGACGATGCGGTCGACGCCGAGATCCGGCCGTCCCTTCCTGCCGGACTTCTCGCGGGTGCGCCACAGCAGGGCCAGGCTGCGCGCGGGGTCGCCCGCGCCGGTGTACTCGGTGGTCATCGTGGCTCGAATCTTATCCCCGTGCCGCTCGCCGTCCTCCCGCAGGGTGTACCGTACGCACTCCCGTATGCTGTACGGTACGACGTACGGAGAATCGAGCCGAGGAGGACGCCAGTGGATTCCACGCGACACGCGATCGTCGCCGAGGGGCTGTGCAAGCGGTACGGCGACACGGAGGCCCTGGCGGGGTTCGACCTCGCCGTGCCCGAGGGCATCGTCTGCGGGCTGCTCGGACCCAACGGCGCCGGCAAGACGACGGCCGTCCGGGTGCTGACCACGCTGCTGCGGCCCGACGCCGGCCGGGCAGAGGTCGCCGGGGTCGACATCGTGCGCCAGGCCGCGAAGGCGCGACACCGTGTCGGGCTGGTCGGCCAGCACGCCGCGCTGGACGAGGTGCTGAGCGGCCGGCAGAACCTCGTCATGTTCGGCCGGCTCTACCACCTGGGCCTGGCGCGGGCCCGCCGCCGGGCCGACGAGTTGCTGGAGCGGTTCGGGCTGGCAGACACCGGCGCCAAGCCCGTCAAGCAGTACTCCGGCGGCATGCGCCGCAGGCTGGACCTCGCGGCCGGGCTGATCCTCGCCCCCTCCGTGCTGTTCCTGGACGAGCCGACCACCGGGCTGGACCCGCGCGGGCGCAACGAGGTCTGGGAGGCGGTCGGCTCGCTCGTCGCCGCCGGCACCACGGTGCTGCTCACCACGCAGTACCTGGAGGAGGCCGACCGGCTCGCCGCCAAGATCTGCGTGGTCGACTCCGGGCGCGTGATCGCCGAGGGCACTCCCGGCGAGCTGAAGAGCGCGATCGGCGGCGACCGCCTCGACGTCGTGCTGCGCGCCGACGACGAGATCCCCGCCGCGATGGCGATCGTCGGGCGGGTCACCGGCGGCGAGCCGGAGTCCGACCGGGACACGCGCCGGGTCGGCGCGCCGGTCCGCGAGCGGGTGGCCGCCCTGACCGAGGTCGTGCGGGCCCTGGACGAGGCGGGCATCGTGGCCGAGGACATCACGCTGCGCCGCCCGTCCCTCGACGAGGTGTTCCTGCGGCTGACCGGGCACCCCGCCGAGGAGCGCGCCGGGCGGCAGGAGGTGGCCGCGTGACGATCGCCTCCTCGGCGGCGGCCGATCTCGCCCCGCGCGGCGGGCCGGGCCGGCTGCGGTGGGCCCTGTCCGACGCCTGGGTGATCACCCACCGTGACCTGTCCCACTGGGCCCGTCAGCCCGCCCAGCTCGTCGTCGGGCTGCTGTTCCCGGTGATGATGGTGCTGATGTTCGCCTACCTGTTCGGCGGCGGCATGGTGATCCCCGGCGGCGGGGACTACCGCGAGTTCCTGATGCCCGGCATGTTCGCCATGACCATGGTCTTCGGCATCGAGGCCACGTTCACGGCCGTCAGCACCGACGTGAGCAGAGGCGTCACCGACCGGTTCCGGTCGCTGCCCATGGCCCCCTCGGCGGTGGTGGCCGGGCGCAGCGCCGCCGACATGCTGAACTCCGTCGCCGGGCTGGCCGTCATGATCGCCTGCGGGCTGGCGATCGGCTGGCGCTGGCACGACGGGCCGGGCGCGGCGCTGGCTGCCGTCGGCCTGCTGTTGCTGCTGCGCTTCGCCCTGCTGTGGATCGGCATCTACCTCGGGCTGGTCATCAGGAGCCCCGAGGCGGTGATGGCGGTGCAGATCCTGGTGTGGCCGCTCGGCTTCCTGTCCAACACCTTCGCCTCGCCCGCCACCATGCCCGGCTGGCTGGGCGCGATCGCCGAGTGGAACCCCCTGTCGGCCACGGTCGCGGCGACCCGCCACCTGTTCGGCAACCCGGGCTGGGGCGGCGACTCCTGGGCCGCGCAGCACGCGTCGCTGATGGCGCTCGTCTGGCCGCTGCTCATCCTGGTGATCTTCTTCCCGCTGTCGGTGCGGCGCTACCAGCGCCTTAGCCGCTGACCGGGGCAGTGGTACGCGCCCGCTTACCTCCGGCGTGATCGACCTAACGGCCCTCGCGCCCGGAGGCGCGCTGGTCGATGAGGACGCCGAGCCCGTCAAGGACGCGGAGCAGCCCGAACTCGTAGCCGTGGTCGGGGCTGGCGGGGACGTTGTGCGTCGCGCCCGCCGCCGCGCCCACTCGGGTGGCGGTGGGGTAGCGGGCGCCGTCGAACACGCGGGCCAGCAACGGCCCGCTGACCTCCCACCACTGCTCATCGGTGAGCACGCTCTCGCGCTGGGCGGCGCGCAGGTCGGCCGCGGCGCGGGCCGAGGTATGGACGAAGCCCAGCAGGTAGGTCAGGGCGTCGTCCATCTCGACGTCGTCCAGGCCGAGGCCCTCGAACGCGCGCAGCTCGTGCTCGTACTTGGCCAGCACCCCAGGCCCGAGCGGCGGGCGGCCGGTGGACACGGCGAGCATCCACGGATGTCGTTCGTACAGGTCCCGGTTGTGACGCGCCACCGTCTCCAGCCGGGCACGCCAGGGGAGATGGGACAACTCCGGGCGCGCCACGCGCCCGAGGACGGTGTCGACCATGAGGTCGAGCAACTCGGCCTTGCCGGGGACGTAGGTGTAGAGGGACATCGCCCCGACGCCGAGCGCCTGGGCGACGCGGCGCATGGTCAGGGCCTCCAGCCCCTCGGAGTCGGCGAGGGCGATGGCGGCCGCGACCACCTCGTCGAGGGTCAGGCCCTGGCGGGGCCCGCGCTGCGAGGGACGGGCGCCCGGCTCCCTCCAGAGCAATTCCAGGGTGCGAGCCGGGTCACCGGCTCCACTCCGGTGGATCGTGGGTGGCACGCGCATATCTTCTCACCTGCAATAACTCCGGACGTTGTACGGAGTGCATTCGCGCGCGTTCGGTCAGTTCCGGCGGGCTCATCATCCCGCCGCGTGCAGGATCTCCCTGGATCCGCGACCTCCCGGACGGGCCGCGGAGTCCCGCTTTCGTCACCTTCAGGTGAGGCGATCGGCCCGGGCGTGGAGGTAGCGCTGCTGGGGGAGGCTGGTCGTCCGGGCGGCCGCCTCGTCCGACTCCGACTCCGACGGCGGCGGCGGGCGGCGTCCCCGTGGCGAGCGCGCAGGCTCAGGGGCGGGGCGGGGCGGGGCCGTCACCAGCCCGCTCTCGTACGCCACGACGACGAGCTGGGCGCGGTCGCGGGCGTTCAGCTTGGCCAGCAGCCGGCCGACGTGGCTCTTCACCGTGGCCAGGCTGAGGTGCAGACGCTCGGCGATCTCCCCGTTGGACAGCCCGCGCGCGATGTGGAGCAGCACCTCGCGCTCGCGTCCGGTGACGCCGTCCAGCTCGCGCGGCAGCGCGCGGTCCGGCTCGGGACGGCGCGTGAACTCGGCGACCAGCCGCCGGGTCACGGTCGGCGCGAGCAGCGCCTCGCCGGACGCGACGATCCCGATGGCGGCCAGCAGGTCGGCCGGACGGGTGTCCTTGAGCAGGAAACCGGCGGCGCCCGCCCGCAGCGCCGCGTAGACGTAGGCGTCGAGGTCGAAGGTGGTGAGGATCAGCACCCGGACCCCGGTCGTCTCGGGGGAGCCGCAGATGCGGCGGGTCGCCTCGATGCCGTCCATCTCCGGCATCCGCACGTCCATGACCACGACGTCCGGCCGCTCCCGGCGGGCCACCTCGACGGCCTCCGCGCCCGTCCCCCCTTCGCCGACCACCGTCAGCCCTCCGGCGACGCCGGCCCGGTCGATGGGCGTCCGCCGCCGCAGAGCCCCGAGCCACCGCCGGTCAGGGTCCCCCTGGTGTGGAGGCCGGTCAGGTGTCGTGGCGGGGGATTCCCGACACCTCGTGGTCGGCGTGGAAGAGGGCTTCGGCGATCAGACGGCGGACGTGCGCGTCGCGGGCGCGGTACAGGACGCGGCGGCCCTGCCTGCGGGTCTCGACCAGCCCGGCCAGCCGGAGCTTGGCGAGATGCTGGGAGACCGAGGGCCTGGCGGTGCCGATGGCCTCGGCCAGTGAGGTCACGTCGTACTCGCCCGAGGCGAGCAGCCACATCAGCCGCAGCCGGGCGGCGTCGCCGAGCATGCGGAAAGCGTCGACGGCGGTCTCGACCTGGGCGGCACTGGGTTGCTCCTGCAACAGATGCGCACCTGATTCGTTGTCGCGTGCGTACATGGCTACATATAATGCGCGCGAGGGCCGATCCCCGCAAACGGCCGCGGAAGGGGTGACCATGTCCGACCGGCTCAGGCACGGGTCTCCACCCACCGACGGCCCTCCGCCCCCGATCCACGATCACGCGGCCGGGCCCGGAGACGGACATGAGCACGGCCACGGCCATGAACACGGTCATGGGCACGGACACGGACACGGGCACGGACACGGACACGGGCATGCACACGGGCATGGACGCGGCGAGGGAGAAGCTGCGAAAGGGGTGCGCGGGCTGAGGACGAAGGCGGCGACGGCCCTGCACGCCGTGCTGCACGTCTTCGCGCCGCACAGTCACGACAGCGCCGCCAGGACCGACGCCGCCATGGAGTCGAGCCGCCGCGGCATGCGCGTCCTCGTCCTGTCGTTCGCCGTCCTGGTCGCGACCGCCCTGGTCCAGGCGGTGATCGTGGCCTACTCCGGCTCGGTGGCGCTGCTCGGCGACACCCTGCACAACTTCGCCGACGCGCTGACCTCCGTCCCGCTGGCCATCGCCTTCTCGTTGGGACGGCGCGCGGCGACCCGCCGCTTCACCTACGGGTACGGCAGGGCCGAGGACCTGGCGGGCCTGGCGATCGTCGCCGTGATCATCGCCTCGGCCGTGATGGCCGGTTACGAGGCCGTGCGGCGGCTGCTCGCACCCGAGGACGTCCACGCGCTCGGCTGGGTCGCCGTCGCGGGCGTGGCCGGGTTCCTCGGCAACGAGTGGGTGGCCCGCTACCGCATCCGGGTGGGCCGCGAGATCGGCTCGGCGGCGCTGGTCGCCGACGGCCTGCACGCGCGCGCCGACGGCCTGACGTCCTTGGCGGTGCTGCTGGGCGCGGGCGGTTCCGCGCTCGGGTTCCGCGCGGCCGACCCGTTGGTGGGCCTGCTGATCACCGTCGCGATATGCGTGGTGCTCCGGGACGCCGCGCGGCAGATCTACCACCGGCTGATGGACGCCGTGGACCCCGCCCTGCTCGACACGGCCGAGCAGGTCCTCGCCGCCACCCCGGGCGTCCGGGGCGTCGGGTCCGTCCGCGTGCGCTGGATCGGCCACGCCCTGCACGCCGAGGTCGAGATCACCGTGGACCACCGCGTGTCGCTGGTCGAGGCGCACGCCGTGGCCGTGGAGGCCGAGCACCGGCTCATCCACCGCGTGCCCCGCCTGCGCGCGGCCACCGTCCACGCCGACCCCGGCGGCCCTCATGCCGCCGACCACCACGCCGCCCTCCTCGACCACCGCGTTCCGAGCCCCCGCCGCCCCGGGAGCTCCGGGCCGCTCGACGAGACCCGCCGCTCGGCGCGGCGCCGTGCGACCACGCGCCCCTGAGCGCGACCGGGACGTCAGCCCGCGCCCTCGGCCGCGGAGGGTCCGAAGTCGATCCGCATGATCACCCGCCGGACGGAGGGGCGCATGAGCCGCATCAGTGTCGGCGTTCGTGCGGGTGCGGGATCGCTTCGCCGGCTGTGGTGGTGAGGTGAATTCGTGCGGGGGAGCGTGCGTACGGATCGGTCGGTTGAGTGGGTATAGGGGGTGTTGTCGGTCATGTGCGCTCGGGGGTAGCTCCGGTCTCGTGACGTCATGGTCTCCGGCTGTCTCCCCGTCACATAGGAGCGTCTGCGGTGGACGAGATCCCCCGGCCAGGTTTGCTCGTGCTCGGCCCGGTCCAGGTCCACGGTGACAACGGGCCGGTAAGACTCGGCGGGAAGCTCCGCGCGCTTCTCGGCACGTTCCTCCTCCACTTCAACACCTCGGTCTCCCGAGATCAGCTGGTAGCCGCGATGTGGGACAGGCCGCCCGCGTCCGCGGTCGCCAATCTGCAGACGTACGTCTCGCAGTTGCGGCGCTCCCTGGCGGGGGTCGCCACGCTGCGGACGCAGGGGTCGAGGTATCTGCTGCCTCTGGAGCGCGACCAGCTCGACTTGTCGATCTTCGATGACGCCGTAGGGCGGGGGCGTCACGAGGCCGCTCGCGGTGACCTGATTGCGGCCGACCGCGAGTTCCGGCGCGCGTTCTCGCTGTGCCGCGGCCGGCCGTTCGAGGACGTGTGGTTCGGCAGTGGCATGACGCCCCGGATCAGCGGCGTCGAGGAGCGGCTGGCGCATGCCAGGGCCGACTGGATCGACGTGCGCCTCGACCTCGGCCGGCACGATGATCTGGTCGGTGAGCTGCTGGAGATCGTGCACGCCCACCCCACGTGGGAACGCGCCTGGATCTGGTACATGCTCGCCCTCTACCGGGCCGGACGGCGGACCGAGGCCCTGGACGCCTATCACCGGGCACGCTCGGTGCTCGCCTCGGAGATGGGGATAGATCCCGGTCCCGAGCTGACCGGCCTGCACGCCTCGATTCTGCGGGGCGATCCGCTGCCCGTCTCGCGCGCCAGGCCGGAACGGGAAGAGGTCGTGTCGTGGCCGGTGATCCGTCAGCTTCCGCCGGACATCGGTGACTTCGTCGGCAGGGGCGAGGAGCTGGACTCGCTGGCCGGGACGATACTCGCGGGTCATGCGGGCGCGCCGGTCATCGCGGCCGTCCACGGCGCGCCAGGGGTGGGGAAGAGTACGCTGGCCGTTCACCTCGCGCATCGGCTCCGGCCGCGCTTTCCCGACGGGCAGCTCTACGTGCGGCTCGCGGGGTCCTCGCCGGCCCCCCGTACGCGGGGCGACCTGCTGGCGGAGCTGTTGCGTGCCCTGCACGTGCGCGGGGCGGCGATTCCCGAGTCGTGGGAGGAGCGCGCGGCGCTGTACCGGTCGAGACCCGCGGACCGTGCCGTGCTGCTGCTCCTCGACGACGTAAGAGACGAGGAGCAGGTACGGGCACTCCTGGAGGGTGACGCGGGCGTCCTTGATCTTGGACTGGATCTCGTACGGTGAGCCGCGCGGCGTGGGGTCGATCCAGGCGAAGAAGTGGCGGGCCGGTTCGTACCGGGCCGCCTCCCTCGGGGTGAGGTTGTCCGGCAGCGGCGCGCTCGCGTCCTCGATGTAGCCCGCGGCGACCAGGCCGTCGACGACCTCACGGACGCTCTCCTCGGCCACCGCCTGGTGGGTCTCGGCGAACTCGGCGCAGATCCGCTCGATCGTGCGGGTGCCGTCCATGAGCTGGATGAGCCGCTCGATGGCCGCGTCCTCGTCGTCCTGGATCTCGGCCGCCATGCCGTACTGCATCAGGCCGATCGTGATCCTGTTGCCCGGCAGGGCGTAGGGCCGGTGAACGAGCTTGACACGAGGAGACCGCATGGAGGGAAACCCTTCCTGGTGCTGTGGGGGAGAAGGGGAGCCGGCCGGGAAGACCCGGCCGGCTCCTTGGTCGATCCGTCATCAACCTTCGTCGCGTTCGAGGGTGGTCTCGATCTTCTCCAGCCTGCGCAGCTCCAGCTTGAGCTTGCGGGGCTGGGCCTCGACCGTCTGAACGGGCTCGTCCACGTTGCCTCCCATGCAGGAATGTGCTGTACGCACCCTTCGGACGCTACGGAGCGACGCCATAGAAACGCCATATGGCAGGAAGGAACGCGAAGGAGGAGACGGCGCGGAGGTGCTCGGCCAGGTCGGGGAGGGGCTCAGGGGAGCCGGCCGGGAAGGCGTGAGGTCAGGGAGTCGTCAGCCGGGCGCGGTGCGCGCGGTTGGCGTCGACGAGGCGGTCGAGGGCGTCGCGGGCCTGGGAGAGCTCTTCGATGTGCCGGCTGATCCGGTCCCGCTCCTGTACCAGCCGTTCGAACGCCTCGTCGGAGTTCTGCTCGCTGGGCGAGTCGACGCACGGCAGCAGCTCGGCGATCGTGCGGCTGGAGAGCCCGGCGGCGTACAGGCGCTGGATGAGCCTGACCCGCTCGACCTCGTCGTCGGTGTAGTGGCGCTGGCCGCTGAGGCTGCGCGTGCTGGTGAGCAGGCCCTGCTCCTCGTAGTAGCGCAGCGAACGGACGCTCACCCCGGCCCGCGCCGCCAACTCCCCGATCCGCATCGCGCATCTCCCGTCGGAAACCTCGGCTGACGCTTGCATCTGACGTCAGTGTCAGGTCTTAGCGTAGTCGTCGCGCCCCCGTGGCGGGCGCGACACCGCAGACATCCCGAAAGGCACGCAGGAATGACGACCCTCTTCGACCGCTACCAGCTCGGCGCGCTCACCTTGCCGAACCGCGTGGTGATGGCCCCGATGACGCGGGTCCGCGCGGATGCGGGCGGCCTGGCGACCCCATCGATGGTGACCTACTACGCCCAGCGCGCCACCGCCGGGCTCATCGTGACCGAAGGCGTGCAACCGAGCCTCGTCGGGCAGTCCAACCCCGGCACCCCGGGCCTGTACACCGACGCGCAGGTCGCGGCCTGGCGGCCGGTCACCGACGCCGTCCACGCCAATGGCGGGCGTATCTTCGCCCAGATCATGCACGGAGGCCGCGTCTCCCACCCCGACACCACGGGGATGCGGCCGGTGGGCCCTTCGGCCGTCCCCGCCGCCGGCGAGGTGTTCACCCCGGCAGGACGCAGGCCGGCCCCGGTGCCGCGGGCGCTGGACACCGCCGAGGTCCCCGAGCACGCGCGGTCCTACGCCGAGGCCGCCCGCCGGGCGCTCGACGCGGGCTTCGACGGCGTGGAACTGCATGGCGCGAACGGCTACCTCATCTCCCAGTTCCTCTCCAGCACCGCCAACCTGCGCACCGACGTCTACGGCGGGTCGATCCCCAACCGGATCCGGTTCGCCGTGGAGGCGGTGTCCGCGACCGTCGAGGCGGTGGGAGGAGACCGGACCGGCATCCGGCTCTCGCCCGGCGCGGGCATCTGGGGCGCCGAGGACACCGACGTGCCCGCCCTGTACGGCGCGCTGCTCGCCGAGCTGGCACCCCTGGGCCTGGCGTACGTCCACCTCGAGGTCACCACCGGCGAGGACGTGGTCATCGGGCTGCGCAAGGCCTGGCCCGCCGCGCTCATCGTCAACCCGTCCTTCCCGATGGGCCCCCGGCAGGCGGACAAGGCAGCAGCCGACCACTGGCTGGGCCTCGGCGCGGACCTGATCAGCTTCGGCCGCGCCTACATCGCCAATCCCGACCTGGTGGAACGGCTCCGCCAAGGGCTACCGATCGCCCCGCACGACGAGTCCACCTGGTATCAGGGCGGCGACGCCGGCTACCTCACCTACCCCGCCTACCACCACACGGCCTGAAGCGGCGGGGTGGGAATCAGTCGCAGCGGGCCGCGGCCGGGGCGAAGGTCAGGGTGGAGCCGGTGTCGGTCCTCACTCCCCAGTAGCGGAAGGTGTCCGCGCTGTCGGTCCTGCTTCCCACGTAGCCGAAGTAGAGGGTCCTCATGTTCGGGAAGCCGAAGTTCTCGACCCTCTCGAAGTTCTCGGACAGGGTGCACTGGCGTGCGTCGGTGACGGTGTAGTTCGTCCTGGTCAGGTCGTAGGTGCCGGTGATCGTGGCGCCCGAGCACCTGACCGCGTGCGCGCCCAGGTACGACCACGACAGATCGCCGACGTTCTTGTAGGACACGTGCCAGTAGCGGTAGGCGGTGAGACCGACCGCCTGCGACCCGACGTAGCTGAAGCGGTTCGTGCCGATGACGCGGGGCGGGCCGGGCGGGGCGGGGACGGTGACCGCCACGTCCACGGTTCCGGTCGCGGTGCAGGCCTCGGAGATCGGGGTGACCGCCGCGGAGGCGCCGCCCGCGGACACCACCACCGTCCCCAGCGCCATCACGGTCACGGCCGCCAGGCAGGCGATTCTGCGCATCATGGATGCTCCTCACGGTTCGACGAAACAGGGCCCTGAACTGCCGAGCAGGGGGCAGACGGGAGGATCGCGCCCCCAGGTGATCACGGCCGTCGCGGGCCGTCATGTGTCCTACCGGCGAGAAGTCAGGACCATGGCCGGCGAACAGGGCGAACGCGCCCGGAAGGCCGTTCCGGCACGGCTGCCGCCCCGGCTTCGGCCGTCCGCAACGCCGGTGGTCGGCGGCCGCGAGGATCTCCTCGTCGCTGATCGTTCGTGGGCGCGGCATGTTGGCAATGCGGCGGGGAAGAGCCCTCCCCCCGGGGCGCCGTGCCTCACCTGTGCGGACAGCGGTTGTGAGACCCCAAAGTCCTGGCCATGGTCGGCCAAAATCCCCTTTTCCTACGTATTGAGTGGGTATGCTGACGGATGTTGCCGTTCTTCACCGAGGGGATCGGATGGCCCTACCGGACTTCCTGGTGATCGGAGCGCCGAAGGCGGGGACCACCGCCCTGCACGCCGCGCTCGCACGACACCCCGCGCTGTTCATGTCCGCGGTCAAGGAGCCGAAGTTCTTCCTCACGGACGGGCCGCCGCCGACGCGGGGCGGGCCGGGCGACGCGCAGACCTTCCGGGAGCACGTCTGGCGCCGCGAGGAATACGAGGCCCTGTTCGACCAGGCGCCGCCGGGAACGCTGCGAGGCGAGTCCACCCCGTTCTACCTGTACGACCGCAAGGCACAGCGCCGGATCCACGCCATGGTCCCCGGCGCGAAACTGATCGTCGTCCTACGCGACCCGGTCGAGCGGGCGCACTCGAACTGGACGCACCTGTGGTCGGCGGGGCTGGAGCCGATCGGCGACGTGGTGCGCGCCTGCGCCGAGGAGGAACGCCGCATCGCCGCGGGCTGGTCGGCCTTCTGGCACTACGTCGGGCTCGGCCGGTACGGCGAGCAGCTCCGGGACCTGTTCAAGCTGTTCTCCCCGGCCGACGTCCTGGTGTTCCGTTACCGGGACCTCGTGGACGCGCCGCTCGCGACCCTCGACCGCATCTGCGAGTTCCTCGGCGTGGAGACCGGGCTGATCGCCGAGGTGCCCCGGGAGAACGTCACCGCCCACCCCGAGCACACCCTGCGGCACCAGGCGCTGTCGCGCGTGATGCGTGTGGGCGCGGCCGTGGGGCGTCACCTGCCGGGCGCGCTGGCGGGCCGCCTCACCGAGACGCTGGAGGGCGCCCTCCAGGACAACGGCCGCCCGCGCCGCCCCCTGAGCTGGGACGAACGGCAGGCGCTGATCCCCCGGTTCGAACGGGACGTCGCCCTGCTGCGTCAGGTGACGGGCGAGGACTTCGGTGACTGGCTCGGGCCGCGCGATCGGACGGGAGGGCTGATGGGCGACCGTCCGCCCGGCCAGCGCCAGGCCCGCAACGGCCGCCCCCGCATCTCCTGACCGGAGGCCGCCCCTCACCGGAAGGAGCGGCCCGTGTCACCGGGTGCCGGGTTCACAGGTGCCGGCGGGAAGGCCCGGGGGTGCTCACTGTCAGCGCAGTACTGTCAGCGCAGTTCGGTGCGCAGTTCGTGCGCGCCGTCCTCGCGGGTCAGCTCGTAGTACAACCGCTTGCCGCCGTCCGGGAGCTCCAGGACGTCCAGATAGCGAAGCCCGCCGTACGGTGACTCGGCCAGCGGCTTCTCGCCGACGGGCGTGAGCGTCGCGGGGTCGGTTCCCGTGGCCAGGCCCGTGCGCTCCTCGTAGTTCTCCTCGGCCGTCGCCCGCCCGTCGTAGGCGACGTGCAGCGTCCCCTCGTGGCGGACGACCGCGGTCACCCGGGCGCCCCGGGAGTCCCAGCAGCCGGGACGGCCGCTCAGCGCGGTGCCCTGCCACGTCCAGTCCAGCCCGTCGGGGCTGGTGGCGTAGTCGCTGACCATCTGGTCCTCCTCGCCCAGGTCGGTGAGCGGATGGCAGGAGGCCCACAGGTGCCACACGCCGTCGTGGCGGACGATCACCGGGTCCTTCACCCCGGTCTTGGGGTCGCCGGGCAGGACGACGTGCCGCGTGGAGGCGTCGAACCGCGCCGGGTCGTCCGCCTCGATCAGCTCGACCCGCCAGTGCTTGGAGTCGTAGGTGGCGCAGCTGATGTACAGCCGCCACGTACCCTCCGGCGTCCGGACTAGGGCGGGCCGTTCCAGGGACTCGGTGTCGACCTCCTCGCGGCCGAGGGTGTAGATCGTCTCGAAGCGCTCGCCGTCCAGGGATCGCGCGACGACGACGGCGTAGCCGCGTCCCTGGCCGATGGGGCGCCTGAGGCGGTAGGCGAGGTAGTAGGCGCCGTCGCTGAGGACGGCGCTCGGCGCGCCGGCCCAGTGGCCTTGCGCCTCCTCGGGCGGCGCCACAACGAGCACGGAGCGATCCGGCTGGGGGCGTGGCAGGACATCGGGGCCGTCGATCTGAGGGTCGTTCGTATTCATCGGCACGGCCAAACAATAGACAACATTCACCCGTGCTGGGGGAAGACGTGGCCGGTCAGAGGCTTGATCGCACCCCTGACGTCGGCCCGCCGCACCCCGGAATCAGGACGAAACCCGGTACCCGGGACGCGGCGCCCGCCCGGGGCCGCGGCGAGGCGGCGGGCGAACGAGTGGGGGACGCCGGGAGTTGCCGGGGCTCAGCCGACGGCCGTGCCGACCGCGACGCCGATCCCGTACGTGACGGCGGCCGCGGCCGCTCCCAGCAGGAGCTGCCTGGCCCCGCCGTACAGCGGTGAACGGCCGGTCAGCCGGGCCACCATGGCGCCGGTCCCCGCGAGGCCCGCGGCGGTGAGCAGCACGGCCGCGAGCACCGAGCCGAAGCCGAGCAGGAACGGCAGCAGGGGGACGAGCGCGCCGATCGCGAAGGCCAGGAACGACGACCCGGCGGCCACCCACGGCGAGGGCAGGTCGTCGGGGTCGACGCCGAGCTCCTCGCGCGCGTGCACCCGCCAGGCGACGTCCGTGTGGCGGTGGAGCTGGCGGGCGACCTCGCGGGCCAGCTCGGGAGTGAGCCCGCGCGTCTCGTAGAGTTGCGCCAGCTCGTTCTCCTCGGCCTGCGGATTGCGGGCGATCTCGAGGCGCTCGACGTTGATCTCGGCCATGGTCATCTCCGACTGCGAGCGCACCGAGGTGTACTCGCCCGTGGCCATCGAGAAGGCGCCGGCGGCCAGGCCCGCGAGCCCCGTGATGGTGACGGCGGCGGTGCTCGCGCCTCCGCCCACCACGCCCGCGATCAGCGAGGCGTTCGACACCAGGCCGTCCATCACGCCGAACACGGCGGGACGGAGCCACCCGCCGGTCACGTCCCGGTGGCTGTGGTGCACCTCGGCGCGCGTGGTAGTCATAACAGAACTGTACAAACCCCCAGCTTTTCTTGACGTACGGCGGGGTAAGCGGCCCGGGACTGAGGGCGCGGGCCGATATGATGAGGTCGAGGCCCCGGCCGGGGCCGCGGCGGTGGGGCTCGCCGCCCTCCACGGAGGCGAACCGCGGTTCAGCCGCCAACGGTCCCTACCAGATGTGTCATCACCATGCTGGTAGGAGGACTCATGATCGAGCCCCGGATCATCACGGGCACCGAGGCCGGCGCGCCGGCGGTCCGCCCCCCGAGACCCCGGCCCTTCGCGCTGCCGGTGCCGCTCGCCGTCTCCGCCGGAGGCGTGCTCGGCGCGCTCGCCCGGTACGGCCTGTCGCTCGCGCTCCCGCACGCCCGCGGCGCCTTCCCGTGGGCGACCTTCCTGACCAACGTGTCGGGATGCCTGCTGATCGGCGTGCTCATGGTGCTGGCCGGGGAGGTGTGGGCCGGGCGCCGCCTGCTGAGGCCCTTTCTCGGCGTCGGCGTGCTCGGCGGCTACACCACCTTCTCGACCTCGGTCGTGGACGTCCACCAGGCGGTCGCCGCCGGCGCGCCCGGGACGGCGCTGGCCTACCTGGGAGCCACGGTGACCGGCGCGCTGGCCGGGGTGTGGGCGGGTTCGGCGCTCACCGCCCGCCTGCTCAGGACGCGGGGGAGGCGGCCATGAGGCGCGAGACGCCCGCGCTGCGCCTGACCGTCATCGTCGGCGAAAGCGACCAGTGGCGCCACCGTCCCCTCTACCACGAGATCGTCCACCGCGCCCACACGGCGGGGCTGGCCGGCGCCACCGTGACCCGCGGCATCGAGGGGTACGGGGCGCACAGCCGCATCCACACCACCCGCATCCTGTCGCTCTCGGAGGACCTGCCGGTGGTGATCGTCATCGTGGACGACGAGGAGAAGATCCGCGCCTTCCTCCCGGAGCTCGACGAGATCGTCGGCGAGGGCCTGGTCGTTCTCGACCCCGTCCTGGCGATCCGCTACCCGGGGGACGACGCCGGGGAGGCGCGGTGACCGTCCTGCTCGTCGCGCTGGGGGCGGCCGTCGGGGCGCCGCTGCGCTACCTGGTCGACCGGTTCGTCCAGGCGCGTCATGACTCGGTGCTCCCCTGGGGCACGCTGACCGTCAACGTGGCCGGGTCGTTCCTCGCGGGCCTGCTGGCGGGCCTCCCCACCGGCCAGGCCGTGACCGCGCTGGCCCTGACCGGCTTCTGCGGCGCGCTGACGACCTACTCGACGTTCGGCTACGAGACCCTGCGCCTGGCCTGGGACGGCTCCCGCCTCTACGCCGCGCTCAACGTCGCCGCGAGCCTGCTCGCCGGCCTCGGCGCCGCCTACGCCGGCCTCACCCTCGCGCGCGTCATCACCGGCTGACATCAGAACGTCCAAGCCTGGGGGTCGGGGGAGCGCGAGACCGTCCACCCGCACTGAGAGACTGGCCGCCATGACCAAGCTCGACCAGTTCGCGGCCAGCCGTCCCCGGTTGCTAGGGCTGGCCTACCGCATGCTCGGCGAGGCGACCGAGGCCGAGGACGTCGTGCAGGACGCCTACCTGCGCTGGCGCGACAGCGTCGAGGTCGACGTGCCGGAGGCGTGGCTGACCAAGGTCGTCACCAACCTGTGCCTGAACCGGCTCACCTCCGCCCGCGCCCGGCGCGAGCGCTACGTCGGCACGTGGCTGCCCGAGCCGGTACTCACCGACGGCGGCGCCCTCGGCCCGCTGGAGACCGTGGAACAACGCGAGTCCCTCGCGTTGGGCATGCTCCTGCTGCTGGAACGGCTCACCCCGCCGGAGCGAGCCGCCTTCGTCCTGCGCGAGGCGTTCGGGTACGGCCACCGCGAGATCGCCGAGATCCTCGACGTAGAGGAGGCCCACGCCCGCCAGCACTACCGCAGGGCCCGCGAGCACGTCGGCGACCCGCGCAGGCGCTTCACCGCGTCGCCCGAGGAGGCCACGAAGATCCTCGAACGCTTCGTGGCCGCCGCCTCCGAGGGCGACATCGCCGGTCTGGAGCGGCTGCTCGCCGAGGACGTCGTCTCCTGGGCCGACGGCGGCGGCAGGGCCCCCGCGGCTTCCCGCCCGGTCACCGGCCACACGCGCGTGGCACGCTTCTTCGGCGGCCTGGCCGCGCGCTTCCTGAGGGACGGCGTCGAGCTGGTGATCGGCATGGTCAACGGCGGCCCGGCGATGATCGTCCGGCAGCACGGGACGCTGATCGCCCTCACCGTGCCGGAGTTCGACGGCGCCCGGGTGACCGCGCTTCGCACGATCACCAATCCCGACAAGCTCGCCCTCCTGGCGGCGCGGCTGGTGTGACGCGGCTCACAACGCCTCGTTGTCACGGATCCTCCCTCTCGCCGGTTCAAAGGGCGACGAAGGGAGAGAGGAAATGTCACCTCACATCGTGGTCCTGGGCGCGGGCTACTCCGGGCTGGTCGCCGCGAAGCTCGTCGCCGGGCACGGCGCCAGGGTCACCCTGGTGAACGCGCGGGACCGGTTCACCGAACGCGTTCGGCTGCACCAGCTCGCCGCGGGCGGGAACCTGCGCGACCTGCCCCTGAGGGACCTGCTCGCCGGCACCGCCGTGGACCTCGTCGTCGGCCGCGTGACCGGCATCGACGCCGGAGACCGCGCCGTGCGACTCGACGGCGGGGCCCCCGGCATCCGGTACGACGTGCTGGTCTACGCCCTCGGCAGCCGCACCGACCTGGACACGGTGCCCGGCGCCGCCGAGCACGCCCACGCCGTCAGCGGCCCCGACCAGGCGGAACGCCTCAGGGGCCGCGTGGCCGAAGCCCGGGTCGCCGCCGTGGTCGGCGGCGGGCTGACCGGAATCGAGGCCGCCGCCGAGCTCGCCGAGGCGCACCCCGGGGTGAAGGTGCGGCTGGTGACGGGAGGCGCCCTCGGAGAGAGCCTGTCCGAGCGCGGCCGGCGGTACCTGTCGCGGGTGTTCACGCGGCTCGGCGTCGACGTCCGCGAGAACGCGCGGGTGAGCGAGGTCCGCGAGGACGGCCTGGTGCTGGCGGACGGTGAGCACGTCGCCGCCGACACCGTCGTCTGGACGACCGGGTTCCGCGTCCCCGCCCTGGCCCGCGAGGCCGGGTTCGCCGTGGACCGCCACGGCCGCGTGATCGTCGACGGCACCCTGCGCTCGGAGTCGCACCCGGAGGTGTACGCGGTCGGGGACGCGGCGGCGGCGCGCATGCCCGGCGGTCAGGAGCTGCGCATGGCGTGCGCGACCGGGATCCCCGCCGGGCACCGCGCCGCCCGGGCGATCGTCGACCGGCTCGCCGGCCGCGAGCCCCGGCGGCTGCGCTTCCGCTACCTCAGCCAGTGCATCAGCCTCGGCCGCCACGACGGGCTCGTCCAGTTCGTGCACGGCGACGACCGGCCCCGCGAGGCGGTGCTCACCGGCCGCGTGGCGGCCCTCTTCAAGGAGGGCATCGTGCGCGGCACGATCCTCGCCATGCGCCGCCCGTCGCTCCTCGGCTCCTGACCCACGGAAACCGGCCCTCGGCTCCTGAGCCCCGGGCCCACACCCCAGAAGGAACCACCCGTGACGCTCACGGGCGCGTGTGTGCGAGGGTGAGGCGACGCCCGTCACCGAGGGAGGCCACCCGTGATCACCGTCCCGGAGGAACTCGCCGCGGCGTTCCACCGGCACTCCGGTGAGACCGGCCGCGCCTGGATCGCCGGCCTGCCAGAGCTCGCCACCCGCTTCCTGGACCGCTGGAGCCTGCGCCCCGACGGCCCCCCGATGCACGGGATGGCCGCGCTCGTCCTGCCCGTCCTGCGCGAGGACGGCACACCGGCCGCCCTGAAGCTCCAGCCCGCGAACGAGGAGAACGCGGGCCGAACGCGGGCGAGCCGGTCGCGCTGCGCCTGTGGGCGGGACGGGGCGCGGTACGGCTGCTCGACGACGACCCGGGCACCGGGACGATGCTCCTGGAGCGCCTCGACCACACCCGGCACCTCTCCGCCGTCGCCGACGACATGGAGGCGCTGGCGATCCTCGCCGAGCTGCTGGCCCGGCTCGTCGCCACCCCCGCGCCGGACGGCCTGCGCACCCTCGCCGGCATCGCCGCCGGCATGCTGGCCGAGGTCCCCGCCGCCCTGCCGAAGCTGGACGACCCCGGAGACCGGGCGCTGCTGCGCGCCTGCGCGGACGCCACCCGCGAGGTGCTCGGCGAGCCCGGCGACCGGCTGCTGCACTGGGACCTGCACTACGACAACGTCCTCGCGCCCCTCGACGGGCGCGAGCCGTGGCTGGCCATCAACCCCAAGCCCCTGGCCGGGAACCCGGGGTTCGACCTGCTGCCCGCCCTGGACAACAGGTGGGACGACGTCGTGGCCACCGGCGACGCCGCCCGCGCCGTTCTGCGCCGCTTCGACCGGATGACCGAGCTCCTCGCCCTCGACCGCCCCCGCGCCGCCGCCTGGTCCCTGGCCCGCGTCCTGCAGAACTCCCTGTGGGACGTCGAGGACGGCGAGACCGCCCTGCACCCCGTCCAGACCGCCATCGCCCACGCCCTGCTCCGCCGCACCTGACGGCGGGCGGGCGGGCGGCGGCCGAGAGCCGTCTACGCCGGGCGGGTCAGGCGCCGGCCGAGGCCAGCCGTCCGGCTCCGGCGCGGTCAGGTCAGGCCGAAGGTGTCGGCGAGGGTGGTGGTCTCGGACTCCAGCAGCGTGCCCGGGTCGTGGCCCATGGTGGCGAACTGCCCGACGACCTCCAGGCTCACCACCCCGTGCACGCGCGTCCACGCCAGCACCGCGCCGGCCAGCGCCGCCCCCGCCGGGACGCCCGCGCCCGCTCCGGCGGTGTACCGCTCCACCCACCCCGCGACCCCCGGGTCGCCGCCCGCCCAGGTCTCCATCTGCCGGACGACCGGCAGCACCGCCTCCGATGGCCGCGCGTCCCGGAAGACGTCCACGAACGGCCCGAGTGCGTCGCGCGCCCGCAGCAGCGTGTCCGGCGGCGCCGCGTACCCCGGCAGCGGCGAGCCCATGATCATCATGTAGCGGCGCGGCTCGGCGACGGCCCAGGCGCGGTAGGCGCGCGCCAGCGCGTGCAGCCGCTCGCGCGGGGAAAGATGCGCCGAGTCCTCCGCGGTCCGCGCGAGCGTCGTGGCCGCGTCGTCGTAGGCGTCGCGGATCAGCGCGCTCAGCAGGTCGTCCCTGCCGGCGAAGTAGCGGTACAGGGCGGGGCCGGAGAGGCCGAGCTCCTTGGCGATGCGCGTGAACGCGACGGCGTCCACGCCCCCCTCGGCGAGCTGCCGCAGGGCGATCTGCTTGATCTCGCCGCGGGTCTGCTCGCGGTAGCGGGCCCGGGGTCCTCCCTCCGACGTCACCGCCGCCTCCCTCCGCCGGGCCGTCCGCGGCCCTGGCACGTGAGGAAATCTAGCAGTCGCGACGACCGATAACGGAGATGAGACGCCCTAAGGACGGGTGGCGGCATCGGAGGCGGGCGTCAGGGGCGCCGGGCGCCGGGCGAGCGCGCCGGCCAGCAGCAGCACCGCCACCATGAGCGTCGTCACCACGCCGAACGACACCGGCAGGCTGGTCTGGGCGGCGATGCCGCCGATCGCGCTCGGCGCGACGAACCCTGAGGTGTAGCTGATCGTCGCCACCCCGGCCACGCCCTCGCTCGGCGTCCGCGCGGCGTTCCCCGCCGCGGTGAACGCCAGCGGCACGACCACCGCCACGCCCACCCCGAGCATCATGAAACCGGTGATGGCCGGCAGCGGCGTGCGGGCGACCACCACGAGCACGCCTCCCACCGTCGCCAGCAGCCCGCTGATCCGCACGGTGAGAACGGGGCCCAGGCGGCGGACCACCATGTCGCCGCACAGCCGCCCGGCCGCCATGGTGAACGCGAACGCCGTGTAGCTCGCCGCCGCCAGGCCAGGGGAGGCACCCGTCACCTGCTTGAGGTAGACGGCGCACCAGTCCGCGCTGGCCGACTCGCCGAAGATGGCGCAGAAGCCGATGAGGCCGAAGACGAGGATCCGCCGGGGCGGCAGGACGAAGTGCGCGGGCGCCTCCTCGTCCTCCTCCGGGCGGATGTCCAGCAGGTCGCGGCCGACCACGACGCCCACGACTAGCAGCAAGGCGGCCATGGCGGCCAGGTGGAGCCGCGCGTCGACCTCGAAGTGCGCGGCCAGCGCCCCGAGCCCTCCGCCCACCAGGCCGCCGACGCTCCACATGCCGTGCAGCCCCGACATGATCGAGCGTCCCAGCCGCTGCTCGGCCACGATGCCCTGCGCGTTCATCCCGACGTCGCACATGCCCGCCACCGCCCCGAACAGCAGCAGCGTCACCCACAGCGCGGCCAGGTTGGGGGCGAGCGCCGGGAACGCCAGGACCAGGCACCACAGCGCGAGCAGCCAGCGAGTGGTAGGGCGGTTGCCGAACCGGTGGCTCATCCGGCCGGCCATCGGCATCGCGATGAGGGACCCGACCGCCGGGGCCAGCAGGGCGAGCCCGAGCTGGCCCGGACCGGCGTGGACGTGCTCCTGGATCCAGGGGATTCGGGTGGCGAAGGCACCGCTGACCGCTCCGTGGATGGCGAAGGTCAGTGCGACGGCCACGCGGGCTCGTCCCAGCACGCGTGAGTCCACGGGGAGAACCTAACAGAATTCCCGATTTGGATCACTTGTAGTGGATCACCTGTTCGGGTGACGCCCCTACGTCATCGCGGGATCGGACGGCCTCGCGGCCGATGTACGCTCCGTTCCACCGAGATCCGTCCGGCGGGAGGTCTGGCGCATGGCCGAGGCGATGGGTGGGCAGATGGGGGCCGTCACCGCGCTGGTGCGCTCCTCCTTCCTGGTGAGCTCCGTGTACGCCGAGGCGGCCCGCGAGTACAAGCTGACCCCGCAGCAGGGGCAGTTGCTGTGCGTGCTGATGGCGCAGCCGTACGGCATGGGGGAGCTGAGCACGACGCTGCGCCTGGCCAAGTCCAGCCTCACCGAACTCGTCGACCGCACCACCATGCGCGGCCTGGTGCGCCGGGAGCCGGACCCTCGGGACGGCCGCGCGATCCGCGTGGTGCTCACCAAGCAGGGCGGCGAGCTGGCCGAGGCGTTCTACACCGCCGCCTGCCGGCGGGTCGACGCGCTCATGCAGGGCATGACCCCCGCCCAGCGCACCGCCCTCGCGGAGCTGCTCGGCCTGCTGGTGCGCCACAACAACGTGCCGATGGTCTTCATGGAGCCGGACGGGGGCGCCTGACCGCGCCCGGTCAGCGCCGGCGTGGGGTTGACTCTGCCACCATGGCGGCCCGGGTCAGCCCGGTTCGGCGGCCTGCGGGGTGGGACGCCATTCCTCGCGGAGGAGGCCGTAGACCAGGTCGTCGGTCCACTCGCCCTTGAACCACATTTTCGCGCGGCGCAACCCTTCGCGCCGGAAGCCGAGCCGCTCCAGCAGCCGCGCCGAGCGCAGGTTGCGGGCGTCGCATTCGGCCGACACGCGGCGCACGCCGTGCTCGAACAGATCCTCGATGACGCGCCGCACGGCCTCGGTGGCGTAGCCCTGTCCCTGGTGGGCGGCGGCGAGGGTGTAGCCGATGTCCGCCTGCATCCGGGTGTCGTGCAGCTTGACGCCGACGTCGCCGATCAGCACGCCGTCGCGTTCGACCGCGTACTGGAACCAGCCGGGCACCCGGGGGTCGCCCGCGGCGTAGATGGCGATCAGCGACCGGGCCCGATCGAGCGGCACGGGCGCGTCCCAGGACTGGTAGCGGGCCACGTCCGGATCGGAGCGGTAGGCGGAGAGGATCTCGGCGTCATCGGGGCGGAAATGTCGCAGGATCAGCCTGGAGGTCGACAGCAGCACTGAGCAAGTATGACCCCGATTCAGCCGATCGGCGTGCTCACATCCCGCAGGATCGCGGTGTGCGCGGAGCGCGGCGCGGCGGCCCAGCTCACCTGCGCGCCGGGCGGCATGGACGGCAGGTGGATCACCGCCTGGGGGGCGCCGCTGAGGTTCAGCGCGTCCAGCACCAGCAGCGCGGCGCGTCCGAGGGCGGCGTTCCGGGTGACGGCCATGATCCAGCCGTTGCCCTCGCCGAGCCCCCGGGCCACGAAGACGGGCCGGTCGGCCGTCCAGCCCGGCGCCGGCTCCCTCACCTGGGCGCTGTCGGCCGCGAGGTCGTGCGCGGCGAGGGCCCGGCCCCCCGCGGTGACGCCGAACAGCAAATGGTGCCGCCGGCCGGCCCTGCGCGCGTCCACCGTGGCCGCCGAGAGCCCGTCGACCAGGGGCCGCTCGGACGCCCGCCCGGTGGCCGGGTCGAGCGTCCAGCGGTGCACCGCCACGTGCGCCTCGTCCGCGCTCGCGCCGTTCATGCCGTCCGTGCCGCCGGCGTACGCCCGGTCGTGGCGCACGCCCTCGACGACCACGCGGCCGCCGTCGTCGTAGGCGTTCACCACCCGTGAGACGTGGCAGGCGTCGATCGCGAACCACAGCGGTGCCCCGCCCGGCCGCCGGGGCAGCAGGCCGAGACGCGCCGGGCGGTCCGGCCGCCACCGGTAGGGGAACCGGGAGCCCACCAGGGCGGTGGCGCGGTCGTGGACGACCGGCAGGTCGAACACCACGACGTACCGCTCGGTCAGCGCCACCGCGCTCATCAGCGGCGCCCCCTCCAGCGCGAGCGGGCGCGCGGCGCGGACCTCGCCCTCGGGGCCGAGGACGAGGTGGACGGCGTGGTCGTAGCCGGGGTAGGTGGCCACCGTGTGCCATTCGCCCGAGACGCGGTCCTCGACGGGCGGGGCGACGCTCGATCGTCCCGTCCCCTTCCACCCTTTCTCGGCCGTGGAGATCAGCATGGCGGGCGCGGGCGGCAGGGGAGGCATGTCCTCGCTGGAGGTGCGCAGCCGCCGGGCGGTGCCGCCGGAGAACCGGACCCCCGACAGTATGGCGTCGCCGCCGACCGGGTGCGGGGAGGCCTGCACGAAGGCGCCGTCCAGCTCGGCGGGGATGACGCCGTCGATGCGCAGCGGCTCGTCGTGCGGGAGCCGGGCGGGCGCCGCGGCGGGGACGGTCGGTACAGCGTGCTCCGTCACGGTCATGATCGGGCACCTCCTCGCTTGGCCTGAACCTGTAGGCATAACACCGTCATAACGCTGTTATGAAAAAAAATAACGCCGTTATGCCATACTGTCAAGGTGCGCCCACGACGATCGAAACCCAAGACCCGCGCGGCCCTGGTCGACATCGCCGCGCGGCTGCTCGCCGACGAGGGGCCCGAGGCCCTGTCCGCCCGGCGCATCGCGTCCGAGGCCGGCAGTTCGACGATGGCGGTGTACACCAACTTCGGCGGCATGAGCGGCCTGGTCCGCGAGATGGTGTACGAAGGCTTCGCCCGCATGGAGAACTACTTCTCGCACGTCACCCCCACCGAAGACCCGGTGGCGGACATGGCGCTGTTCGGCCGGGCCTACCGTCACAACGCCCTCACCAACCCTCACCTGTACGCGGTCATGTTCGGCGGCGCGTCCCTCGGCGGCTTCTCGCTGTCCGCGGAGGACCGCCAGTACGGCCGCTTCACGCTGAGCACGGTCGTCGAGTGCGCGACGCGCTGCATCGAGGCCGGCCGGTTCCGCACCGGCGACGCCGAGCTGGTCGCCCACCAGCTCTGGACGGCCATCCACGGCCTGGTCACCCTCGAACTGGGCGACTACCTGATCGAGCCGTGCGACGCCGACCGCGTCTTCGAAGCCCAGCTCACCTCACTCATGATCGGCGTCGGCGACACCCTGGAGGCCGCCACCGGCTCCGTCGCCTCCTCCGAGGCCCGCCTCGCCACCGAGATCGAACCCGCCGAACCGGCCCCGCCCACGGAAAGACCCGCCAACGACCACGACCGCACCGCCTGACCTCGCCCCGTCCACCTGATGTGGCCCGCGCGGGCTTCTTTTAAATTGCGCACTTTCGCCTGTAGCGGTTGGTTTCGCCCCTCTGGGTGCACAATTGCCGATGGCCTGGTCGGGTGAAGGATCGGAAAGAGGCTGATGTGACGCCTTCGCTCCCCGGTTCAGGTGGCGCGGGTGTCGTACGTCGCACGGTTGGCGAGCACATCGTCCATGTGCATCTCGGCCCAAGTCTTGAGGCCGCGCATCATCTGGTGCAGTGAGAGACCGAGGTCGGTCAGCTCGTAGGAGACCGTGACAGGCACGGTCGGCGTCGCAGTGCGGGTGATCAGACCGTCACGCTCCAAGGAGCGCAGCGTCTGAGTGAGCATCTTCTGACTGACGCCGGCCAGCAGGCGGGACAACTCCGAGTAGCGCATCGACCGGGGCTCACCGGCGCAGTCGGCGCCGAACTGATGCGAGCCATCGCTGCCCAGCGCGGCCAGGACCAACGTGACCCACTTGTCGGAGATGCGGTCGAGCAGCTTGTGGCTAGGACATACCGCCAGGAAAGCGTCATATTCCGCCTTGGTCTGTGCCCTCTTCTGAGCCGCCGTCATCGTTGCCACCAACCGCTCCTTCAACCATGGGTGCGTTACGCACTCGGAAGTGCCTACTTCCCGTCAGGAAGTTACCTCACCATAGTGATGCAGGTATCCGTTAGGCACCAGCACCGCCTAGCTCAACAGGAAAACCAGAGGTATGAGCATGCTCCCCACTTCCCTTCCCGGCGGCACCTGGACGCTGGGCGACCTGACCGTCACCCGCTTCGGCTACGGCGCCATGCAGCTCGCCGGCGCCTGGGTCATGGGGCCGCCTGCGGACCACGACGGCGCACTCGCCGTCCTCAGCGAGGTCGTCGGCCTCGGCATCACCCACATCGACACCAGCGACGCCTACGGGCCGCACATCACCAACCATCTGATCCGTGAAGCGCTGCACCCATACCCCGAATCGCTGCACATCGTGACCAAGGTCGGCGCGACCCGCGATCAGCAGGGCGGCTGGCCTCCGGCCCGAGAGCCGGAAAACCTGCGCCGGGCCGTCCACGAGAACCTTGAGAACCTCGGCCTCGAGGTGCTCGACCTGGTCAACCTCCGGCTCGGCAACGCCGAGGGACCCCAACCCGGCTCGCTCGCTGAGCCGTTCGAGACCCTCGTCGAACTCCAGCAGCAGGGCCTGATCCGGCACCTAGGAGTGAGCACCGCGACGGCGGAACAGGTCGCCGAGGCACAGGCGATCGCGCCGATCGTGTGCGTGCAGAACATGTACAACCTCGCCCACCGCCACGACGACGAGCTGATCGACATGCTCGCCGAACAGGGCATCGCCTACGTACCCTACTTCCCGCTCGGCGGCTTCAGCCCACTGCAGTCCTCGGCGCTCTCGAGCGTAGCCGCCCGGTTGGACGCGACGCCGATGTCCATCGCCCTGGCCTGGCTACTGCAGCGGTCGCCGAACATCCTGCTCATCCCCGGCACCTCGTCTACGGCGCACCTGCGCGAGAACATCGCCGGCGCGGGACTCTCGCTCTCCGACGAGGACCTTGCCGCGCTGGACAAGATCGGCCACTGACGAGGCATCCGCCGGCCCACTCCTCATAGCAGACGTGTCCGGCGCCCGTGGCATCGGTGAGTCCTATGCAGCCTCGCGTCGTTCCGCTCGTGGAGTGAGGGGCCGCGGGAAGGCTCGGACGCAGCCACACCAACCGGAGTTTTGAACATGTTCGAGGTTTCGGTTGCCACTAGCCAGAAGGATATTGCGCCGACACGCGGCAGCCTCAAAGAATATTAATATTGAAGATGAATCAAATGCGATCCGCCTTCAGTGAGCTCGACCGGTCTTGTCGGCCGTCACGGCGGGGCGGCGTCCGCCCTTGCTGCCCTTGGCCTCGGCGGCGCGCAGTCCGTCGTAGGTCAGCTCGCGCTGGAGCTCGGCGGCGGCGAGGGTCTGCACCATGAACTTCACGGTGGACAGCAGCTCGCCGGTGCGCGGGTGGCGGGCGGTGAGGTCCATGGCGGAGAACGCGCCGTCGTGGATGCGCAAGGCGAGGCGGTCACGGTGGAGGACGTCGGGCACGTCGAGGATGTGCCCGGTGCTGCGCACGAGGCGGAACATCTCGGAGATGTGGACGATGTCCCCGGGCCGCGTAGTCGAGGAGCGCACGGAACTTCGGCCGCTGGAGGGGGTGGAGACGGCTGGAGGTGCCCGGGTCCTCCTCGAAGACGACCGGGGCCTCGATCCCGGCCTCGTCCAGGACGAGGCTCTGCCGGGCGGTCGACTGCTGGTCGGTCGAAATCCGTTTGTAGACCAGGTTCGCCACCGAGGGCCCCTTCCGGACGGAGGATCGGACCCTACCTATCGTCAAACCCTGTGTGTGTCACGAACGCCGAAAGGAGCTGCTGGTGTAGGCGCAGTTTCTTGATGTGGTGCTGCGTAAGAGATGGAGGATTCTTGGCCCTCCAGCGTC
>NZ_JBFBCI010000078.1:0-34803 GCF_040683095.1 Sphaerisporangium sp. NPDC051017 | reverse complement strand
TGCGGCGCAGCAGCGGCTCGACCCGGGCGCCGCCGAGCAGCGAGTAGTCCACGTTGTACTGGTTGGCCGGGGTGAGGCAGTTGGCCCCGCCCCTCTTCTGTGTCGTCAGAAACTCGTTCAATGAGCCTTTTGCATCCCCTGGCTGCGGGTTGCTGGTAACAGCGTGATCGCGAGCCTGGTGTTCGCCTGACGACGTAAGAAACCCCTGGTAGATGGATTGATCATCACAACCAGATTCGTCACAACCAGGGGCCTCGAATGCTTTTCTATCGTGCTGCCGTCGATTTGTCGCGTTCAACGCTGAACTACGTCGCCGGAGTGATCCGCCGGCACCGCAAGGCGATTGGGTCGGCCTGGCGGCTGCTCAACCCGGGGCAGCAGGCGCTGCTGGTGCTGGTCTACCTGCGTAAGGGCGAGACATTCAGCGAGCTCGGGGCAGGGTTCGGGGTGTCGACAGCGACCGCGTGGCGGTATGTGGAGGAGACCGTCGCACTGTTGTCGGCCCGCTCACCGAAGCTCGGGCAGGCGCTGCGCAAGGCAAAGCGGGACGGGCTGCACTACCTGGTGCTGGACGGCACGCTGATCCGCACCGATCGGATCGCCGCCGATCGGCCGTACTTCTCCGGCAAGCATCGCGTGCACGGGATGAACGTCCAGGTCATCGCCTCGCCGAACGGGACGATCCTGTGGACCTCGGGCGCGCTGCCGGGTAAGACGCACGACCTGAGCGCCGCCCGCATCTGGGGCATCCTGCGTAAGCTCGAACAGGCCGGGATCATCGTCTTGGCCGACAAGGGCTATCAGGGAGCCGAAGGCCCGGTCCGCACCCCGTACAAGGGCAAGAACAAGCCCGAGTCTCAGAAGCTGGCCAATCGCTCACACGCCCGCCTTCGCGGACCCGGCGAACGCGCGAACGCCCAGCTCAAGAGCTGGCGCATCCTCCGCAAGCTCCGCTGTAGCCCCAGCAAGGCCGGCCACCTCTGCAAGGCCATCGCCGTCCTTCAGAATCACCAAGTTGCGCACGCAACGTGAGGATGAAAAGCATTCAATATACACAGGTTGAATTCGTAGGGTCGGTCATGTCTTTGCCGGGGTATCGAGGGTGAGTCCGGTCTGGGTCAGGCAGCCGGTGAGCAGATGAGGCCGGTACTGGATCTTCTTCAGCTTGCGTTTGACGATCCGGACGAGTCCAGGCAGGTCGGCGACGGCGAAGTTGGCCAGGGCCCGGCGCAGCAGGGACCAGACGCCCTCGACGGGGTTCAACTCGGGCGCGTACGCGGGTTAACTGGACGATACGCAGCCAGTCGGCGTTCTCGGCGGCGAACTCGGCGAGCTGTGCGTCAGCCGAAAATTACGTCTGTGCAGTTCAAGCGGCGTGTGAGTATTCGTGGAGGATTCCTCCGAGCCGGTCGTGTCGGCGAATGTTCAGGGCGAGGATACGCGCCGGTTCGGTGAGCGGGTCGGGGGTGGCGCGGAGTGGAGCCGCCTGGTCGAGGGCTTGATGAGCGCGATGCTCGTTGTAGAAGCGTTCGTACTCGCCCAGTGCATGGCGTAGATGGCGTTCATTCCAGAGCAGGCAGCGGTCCAGCAGTTCGCGGCGGCAGGTCTGCACCCACCGTTCCATGATGGAGTTCATGCGCGGCATCCGGATGCCGGTGAGTACGGTCTGGATACCGACGTCGGCGAGGATCTCGTCCATGAGAGAGGGAAACTTGCCGTCCCGGTCTCGGATCAGGAACCGCGCCCGACAGCCCGCGTCCTCCAGGTCCATGACGAGATGCCTGATCGCCTGGGTCACCCAGGCTGCAGTCGGGCGGGCGCTGGTGCCGAGCACACGGATCGCCTGGTGGCGTGCTCGATGACAGCCAGGATGTAGTGGCGCTGTCCGTTGAGGGTGACGGTTTCGATGAAGTCGCAAGCCAGAAGTGCGTCGGCTTGTGACCGTAGGAAGTCGGCCCAGGTAGTGGAGGCCCGCTCGGGTGCCGGATCAAGGCCTTCCTTTTGGAGGATCTCCCAGACCGTGGACGGTGCGACCTTGAGGCCAAGTGTAGTGAGCTCCCCGTGTACGCGCCGATAGCCCCAGGATGGGTTCTCTCGGACCAGGCGCAGGATGAGGTTGCGGATTGAGCGGACTGTGGGTGGACGCCCTCGCCGCTTCGGCCGGCAGATACGGGCATGCTGCTGCTTCACATACTCGCGGTGCCAGCGCAGGATGGTGTCCGGGCGGACGACTAGCCGCAGCCGACGCAGAGCGGCTCGAGGCAGTGAGGTGAGGAGCGCCGCCAGGAAGAGGCGGTCTTCGGGGGCGAACCTCACCCGTACATTGGCGCCGAGCTGCCGTTCCAAGACCATGACCTGGTGGCGTAGAGCGAGAATCTCGGCGTCCTTGTCACGATCGCTCATCGGTAACAGCCGTAGCGCGGCGAAAGCGTTCGTGACCGTCAGATAGGCCAGACGAAGAAGCACGAACGATCATCATGCCGCACACAGCTTCCACCCCGAGCGGGTGAGACCGCCTATGCCACCCTGGGCTTCGCAAGGCCATGACCTGGCCGGATGGAATTGTCGGCAGACGCAAAGCTGGCACGCCCGATGGCGTGTCACCCAACACCCCAAACATTCGTGGTCAGAGCTGTAGCGACTGAGTGCCCAGGACGATGGCGAGGGCCAGGCGGTCGGCGTCCTCGGTGCCGGGCTCGGCGGTGTAGACGGTGATGCGCAGGTCGTCCAGGGCGACGAACAGCGTGTCGCAGTCGAGGGTGATCGGGCCGACCGCCGGGTGGTTGATTGTCTTTTGTCGGGACGTGTCGGTTAGGGGCGGTGGTGTGTCGGCGTCCCAGAGTTCGGCGAAGCGCGGGCTGCCGGAGGCCAGGTCGGTGATCAAGCGTCGCAGGGTGCAGTCGGCGGGGTAGCGCGAGGCCGTCAGGCGCAGGTCGGCCACGAGCCGGGCTTCGTGCTCGGCCTGCTCCTGCGGGGTGTGCACGACCCGCGAGGGCAGGCGGGCGACGTTGCGCCAGACGGCATTGCGTTCCAGGCCGCGCCAGGTGGCCGTCTCGCCCATGAGCGCGTCGTAGGGCGCGTTGGCCAGCACGAGTGTCCAGCTGGCGTCGTACACGACGACCGGGGTGTGCGACAGCCGGTCGAGCAGACGTTGCACGCTCGGGGTGACCCGCGACGGCACGATGCCCGGGCCGGGCGCGGCGTGCCCGGCCAGCCGGTAGAGCAGGTCGCGTTCGGTGTCGGACAAGCGCAGCGCTCGGGCCAGCGACTCCACGACCTGCGCCGACGGCGCGGTCGCGCGCCCCTGCTCGAGGCGGGTCAGATAGTCGGCCGAGATGCCGGCGAGCGCGGCCAGCTCCTCGCGGCGCAACCCGCTGGCCCGGCGTCGGCGGCCCGCCTGCACACCAACGGCCTCGGGTGCCACCCGGTCGCGCCAGCGGCGCACCGTCCGGCCGAACTCCCACGCTTCCACGCGCTCCATTCTGCGCATAGCCGCACGGGTTGTCCTGGCCCTGGCAGTCCTACGAAAACCGGACGACTGGGTGTGGCCAGACCGGTCCCGCAGGCTGGGGTCATGACCGACCCCGGAACCGTTCTGATCACCGGCCCGACCCGCAACCTGGGCCGTCACGCCGTGCTGGCCATGGCCGACCGCCCGGACGGGCAGCGCCCCGACCTGCTGCTGGTCGGCCGCGCCGGGCGGGACCTGACGGCGGTCGCCGAGGAGACCCGCGCGCGCGGCGCCGGCGTCCGCGAGATCGGCTGCGACCTGTCGCGCCTGGCCGACGTCCGTGCCGCCGCGGCCACCGTGCGCGCCCTGCTCGCCGCCGGCGACGTACGGCCGCTGCGCGCGCTGGTCGCCAACGCGGGCACCATGTCGGCCGACACCCGGCGGGCCTCGCCCGATGGCTACGAGCTGACTTTCGCCGTCAACTATCTCGCCCATGCCCAGCTCATCGGCGACCTGCTTGGTTCGTTCACCGCCCCGGCGCGGGTCGTGCTGCTCGGCTCGAACACCTATCACGCCAATTTCTGGCGCAGGCTGCTGGGCGTGCCGGAGGCCGAGTGGGCCGATCCCGTCGAGCTCGCCCGCCCGGCCACCGGTGAGCAGGCCCCGGGTATGGCCGCGTCCGGCGTCGCCTACTCCAAGGCCAAGTTGGCGATCCTGTACTACGCCCATGAGCTGCAGCGTCGCGCCGGCGCCGGGATCAACGTGTCGGTGTTCGAACCGGGCTGGATGCCCGGCACCGCGCTGGGCCGTGGCGCCCCCGAGGCGGTTCAGGCGATGAGCCGGGCCTTGGGCCGCGTACCCGGCGTGTCGACGCCGCAACGCTCGGGGCCACTGCTGGCTGCGATGGCCCTGGACGACAAGTGGGCGCACTTGCGCGAGGGCGCGTTCGTGGTGAAGACCAAGCTGACCGAGGTGCAGCCGGTCGCCCACGACCGCGACCGGGAGCGGCGCCTGTGGGAGGCGACCACCGAGCTGTTGGAACGCGCAGGCGCGTCGCGTTAGTACGTACCGCCCGGACCGTGCCGCACCGGGCTGTCTTTTTTCGGTCAAGAAGCGCGAGGCGTTCGCCATGCGTTAAAACGGTAGCGAGTGGACGGTGACACCGACCCCGGCGACCACCGGCTGGTACGGATCCTCCATCACCTCCCTGGCCTGGAACGACACCGAGGTGTGGGCCGGAGGCAGCGGGCAGGACGACGCCACCGCGCGCAGCGTCGGTTTGCTGCTGCGCTGGAACGGCACTGCCTGGCAGCAGGCGCCGAAACCGCCGCTGCTCGACGACTACCGGATCAAGCAGCTCGGCGCTGTGCCGGGCGGCGGCCTGTGGGCCACCGGCTACGGCACCAGGGAAACCGACGAGCGCATCGGACCCATCCCGGTACGGAAGGCGGCCCTCGGGAGACGAGTCCGGCTGCCGGGATCTTTCGTGGCCGTCTGCCTGGAGTCCATGACCGTGTACCAGGATGAAGCCAGCAACGGGCATGGTGTACCAGTTCCCGCATCGTGACGGATCGGCCGAGTGGTAGCTACTGGTGGTTTCGGAGATCGAGGCGATGCCGTCCCACGCGTTCGGGAATGCCGTCGAGCAGACCGTGCATGAGCTCTGGGTTGCCCCTCAGGAACGATATCTCCCCGAAATCGTCCATCCCCTCCCGGGGAGATAGGCCAGCAGCGGTCAATGCGGCAGGCCTACCTCCTGCTTAGTTTCTTCCGGACAGCTATCTGGTGGGCAGGTGGATCACGGCCCCGTCCGCTTCTGTGGTGGCGGCCTGACCTCCTGCTCCGCGATGAGCCGTGCCGCGTCGAGACGGAACCGATGACGGTGCGGAGAGGGGCTGCGCCGTGAGCAGGGCGGCGGTGGCTTCAGCTGCCGCGGCGGCTGCTTCGGGATAGACGCTGGTGTAGGTATCGCGGGTGAAAGCTGAGGACGTGTGCCCGAGTGTCTCCTGAACGATCTTGATATCGACTCCGGCTGCGAGCATGGCGGTTGCGGCTCCGTGGCGTAGATCATGCAGCCGGATCGGCGGCAATTCTGCCTGCTTGCACAGCGAGTAGAAGCGGTCGGTCACGTGCTGTGGGTGCAGCGGCCGACCCATCTCATCGGTGAAGACGAACCCTGAGTCCACCCAGTCCTCGCCTGCGGCCAGTTGCTCCCTGGCCTGCCGCTTCCTGTGCTCCTTCAGGATGGCCATCGTCTCGGCGTCCACCGCGATCTCGCGGTCGCTGGCGTCGGTCTTCGGGGTGCCCTGGATCGGGGTCCAGCCGAGTTGGGTGATCTGCCAGTGAATGCCGATTCTTGATGTCGCGAAGATGACGTCCGGCCACCGGAGGCCGACTCCTTCGCCACGCCGCAGGCCACGTACGGCGATCAGCCGATACAGGGCGAATAGGCGGTCTTGGCGGGCGTAGCCCAGGAAGGCTGCCGTCTGTTCGGGAGTCCATACCATGACGGGCGAGGGTCGGGACGTGCTGACGTAGGCGGCGATCGGATCGATCCGCTTGTATGCGTGTGCGCGCGTAAGGCGATCCAGGTGTTCGGCGTAGTTCTTGCGCCATTGCGTCACTTTCTCCTCGGTCCAGACAACCGGCCTGGGCCTGTCAATCGGTGTGAGCTCGACGACGGCGGCGGGGTTGAAGTCCAGTAGTCGGTCCTGGCGGATCGCGATGTTCAGCGCGTGCCGCAGGGTGGCGCGGATGCGATGCATGCTGGTGGTGCCGACCGGGCGCCGATACTTGACCGCTGCTACGCGAGCGGGGTCGCCGCTGGCGCGTTCGGTGGCGATGATGTCGTTGAACTCCTCGATCGCATCGAACATGCTCGCGATGTCGGACACTCGGAGGCGGTCCAGCCGAATGTCACCGAGGTAGGGGGTGAGGTAGAGCCGGACGTGCGATTCATAGGAGCGTTTCGTGGTCGCCTCGATAGCGCGCTTGCGCCCGAGGAACTCCTCCAACCACTCGGCCACGGTGATGTGCCGGTTCAGGTCCTGGCGGGTACGGACCTTGCGCCGCACCTCCTCGGTGTCCGGCAGCCTCTTGATGTCCTTGAGGACCGACAGCATCAGCTTGATGATCTGCCGCCGCACAGCGGGATCGTTGTCGAGGGCGAGCAGACCGCGGGCGTGATCCAGCTCGGCTTCGGCATCCTCCAACGTCGCAAAGCCGCTGCGCCGCAGCGGGCTGCGCCGCTTGCCATCGGCGTGTGCGGGCAGTTCGAGCTGATAGCCCCAGGAGCCGTGCGTCGTACTCCACCGCTGCCCGCCGTCACCATGCGGGCGACGCAGTCTGGGACACGTCTTGCCAAGCCGCTTGCCGGTGGCCGGCTCCTTGCAAGCACACGTTTTGAAGGTGGTCCCCTTGGCCACCGTGCTCAGCTCTTTGCTGTTCGTATCGAGGGCTTTCGCCATCGTGATCATCCTTCCTCGGGTGCCGGGCGGCTCCGGGTGCCGTCCGCGCAGGTGTGGTCGAGTAGCGCCCGCAGCCCGCGCACCGGCACCGCGTACCGGCCGCCGATGCGCAGCACCCGGCACGGGAACTCGCCCGCTCGGGCGAGGCGATAGGCCTTGGTGCGGCCCATGCCGAGCAGCCGGCCGGCCGTGAGCAGGCTGATCACCTCCGGCTCCTGCTGTGTCGCGCGATGGGTTGGGGTTGTGCTGGTCATGCATCACCTCCGTGACGTTGATGGGCAGAGCCGCTGGGACGCGCAGGATGCGTGGCCCGTACGGCCATGGCGGGCTGTGGTGGGCGCTCACGCCACCAACCCGGCCCCGGCCCGGCCTTTGGGCTGTGACCGCCCGTTCAGGAACGGGCGGTCACAGCCCCGGCGTCGGGGGCCGGGGCGGGGCGGGTGAGTGGCGGCGCTATCGACGCCCACCTCCACGCCCCACGTCAAGCGAAATCCGCAGGTCCACGCCCGCGCCCCAGCACCCGGCCCGAATGCGGGCCAGGAACCAGTGGGCTATGCGGGGCTACTCCAGCTCGCGGACTGTTGCGAGAGAAGAGCCAGGATCAGCCTCAGCCAGCAGCTGCGGCCGTCGGAGCACAAGAAGGTCCTCATGCGCGACGGCGTGGATCGGCACCCCGCGCGCCCATGCTTTGCGCGCCTCGTGGAGCTGGAAGAACGACGCCCGGTTGAGGAGGTGGCCGTCGCCGAGCCCGCACAGCAGGCACACGATCCGGTCCACGAACACCAGCCCGGCCTCCTCCGCCAGCCGGTGCACGTGGCCGGGCAGGTCGACGAGCTCGCCGCGCAGCCGGTAGGGCCGCACCGTGATCGCCGCGACCCCTCCCGGCCGCAGCAGCTCCACACAGCCGGCCAGGATGCGCCCGAACCCGTCGAGAAGCTGCGGGAGCTGCTGGTGGGCCAGGTTGGCGCGGTCGTTCGAGTAGCGCTGGTTCCACTTGCGCACGCCCGGCTCACCGGTATCACGGGTGGAGCGGATGTGCCCGTGCGTAGCCGCCCCGTACGGCGGCGAGGTCAGCACCAGTGCCGCCCGGCCGACCAGGTCGGGCAGCAGCCGGGCGATGTGCCGGGAGTCCCCGGCCACCACCCGCCCGAAGCCGGGCGCCCCGTTCTTCTTAGCGTGACCGAGATTGGCGACCGCCAGACGCGCCCACCGCTCCTCGAACTCCACGCCTGCGGTATGCCTGCCGAGGTGAACGGCCTCAACAAGGGTGGTGCCGATCCCGCACATCGGATCGACCACCAACTCACCGGAGGCGGTGTAGGTCTCGATCACTTTCGCGGCGATCGAGGGCAGCATCTTGCCCGGATGCCGCATCGACTCCGGCACATACCGGCCCCGACGCTGAACTCGCGACGGCCGCTGCCCCGTCGCCCACACCGACGTCGTCACCTCCACCATCAACCCTCACCCCCGACCCGCACGGTGCACCCGGTGGGCTCGGTGGACTCGGTGGCGCCCAGCGTGGTGAACAGCAACACGTCCGCGTGCATCCGTGCACTCGCTGGCAACCCCGCGCACTCCGGCAGCTCCTGGATCGCGTTCAAGGCTCGGCGAGAGAGATCCGGGTCGATGCGTTCGCCGCATGCGGGATGCCGCAGGGCGATGATGTGCTGCAGATACACCAGCCCCGCCTGCCGGGCACGGGCGATGATCTCGGGTACCGGGTCGACCACACCGTCGTCACGGTGCAGGCCGGTGACCACCACCAGATACCCGCCCGGCTTGACCAGCCCCGCCGCACGAGCGACACCGAAGACCTCGGGTTCGGTCTCGGGTTCGGCCTGGGAGTCCGGCCGGCCGGTGGACCGGCCCGCGGGCTGCTGGCAGGTCTGTTCGGCCACGACCAGCCCCGCGCTGCCCGCGAGATCAGCCAGCACCGAGGCTTCATCGCCAGGATCGGTGACGCGCAGGTCGGTGATCTCCAGGTCGTAGTCGGGGCGGGTGCGCGCGAGGCAACTCCAGGACACGCCTGCGCGGGCGACGTCGGCGAAGACGGCCACTGGCAGGCAACCCGCCGTTAGCGCGGCCGAGACGAGTTGATGATCGCTCGCGCCGAGATGGACCACCGTCTCGCCCAGCCGCGTACACGCCGCGACCAGGTGACGGGCCAGCGGGCCGCTGACCGGATAGCAGCACCCCGCCGGACAGGTCGCGGCCGATTCGGTGTCGGCTGCTGCCAGCCACACCGACAGCGGCAGATGCCCCCGACCCGCCTCCTGACCCTCACGGAACAGCCGAAGGCCGGGCTCGGAGAGCTGCGTGTCCTGTCCGGACGCGATGGACAAGGGGCCAGCCGGGGCAGACCCGGGAGCGGCAGAGGAACGGGTGGACGTGGATGCGGTTGAGGTGATGATCGGTTCGGTCATGTGGGTGTGGCCCAAAAGTGCCGGGCCACCGATCCCTGTCACTAGTCCAAATACCTGCCGCGAGACCCGAATTCGGACAGCCCATCACGTAAAGATTCGGCAAGATCAGCGGTGTGCGGTCTCGCACCCCCGCCGGACGCTACGGGCCAGGACGCCTCGGCTTCGCATCCACAACCTGTGGATAAGCGTGCCGGTCACTCCCTGGCCAGATCACCGGCTGTCTCGCCCGGAACCACGTACGGCCGCGCCTCACCTGCGCCATTCACCCTCCGCATTCAAGCGGTCACGACGATAATGGTGCGGCGTGCGGGTCGGATGTCTGCAGGGGGGCCAGCCTGTACAACGAGTGTGCCAGCCCGGCGTACCGCCCCCTCCGGGCCTGCGTCCACACTCCCGCGTCTCCTCCCTCCCGCGCACACTATGAAGCCTGTTTTCGCAGGTCACAGCGCTCTCGGACACTTTCCGGGCAACGCTCGTCACCGGCTCCACCACGACCGGCCTGTTCTTTTGCAGCGAAGTTTGAGCATTGTCATCGAAGGTTGGCGACCGCCAGGTTTCTCGCCGATGGTTAAGCGTGCAGGTCAGAGCGCTGCGTCGGACGTCAGGACGAGGGAACCGCTGCGGCCCCAGGCACATGCGCGGCCGTGCCGCCACTTCTTGAAGGCGCCGCGCAGCCCTCTCACCTGCGGCGTCCCCTCACTCAACGTTCGCTGAAAACGCTCAACCTTCGCTGCGAAAGGTCACGGCCGTCGTCGAACGATGCCACCTACTCTGGGAGCAGGACGCACCGAGACGTGTCAGCGGGAGCCGATCTGCATGCCGAGCCAGAAGGATGAACTGGCCGAACGCCGCTTCGCCAAGCTCGTCGACCAGGTCAAGACGATGATGTCCGCCGGCCTCAAGCCGGAGTACCGCGGCTTCTACGGCCAGCTCGTCCTCACCCGCAAAGCAGTAGCCGAACTGGGCGAGGTGGCCGAGGCCCGGCGAGCCGCGCGGGCGGCGGGACACCAGCTCGGCTGGAAGGTTCGCACCCACGCCACCGACGACGGAACGCTGTTCATCATCGATGACCGCGACCCGCCCCAGGAGATCCGGGACCTGGCGGCCCGCCGGTCCGCCGAGGCCGTCTCGGCCGTCATCGCCAACGCCCAGGCCGAGGCCCGCATGCGCCGCACCAGCGCGACCAGCACTCTCCGCAGCCGTCCACGCGACCCAGACCAGGGCCTCTGACCGGCCGCGCTGCAGCCCGAACCCGGCAGAGGCGATCCACAACCCGCACGGGTCCGCGCTTCGGTCCACCCGGTTGACGCAACCTTGACCCGAGACTTTCGGCCGTGTCCCGTTACCGCAGGTCAACGCCGCTTTCCGGGCGCGACGTCATGGACCACCTCTGCTGGCAACCCGACGCGCACGAGCCCGACATTCCGGCGCTTCCACAGGTCATCCGTGGTTCCGGAGCGCGACCCAAAACTGGCGTGATTTTTGCCGCGCCCGATGTCTGATCATTTCCTGCCCGATTCCTGTCCGGCCTCTCTGGCGACATGGCGACGTCCGAACCGACCACGCCTCATCGGGAGCCTCGCCATGCCTCACCCTTCGGCCCACCTCTCCACGGACACCACCACCAACCCGGCCGCCACCGGCCCGATCCTGACCAGCCCGGCCGCCAACCGCGCCGACCTGAACGGCGCACCCACGACCCGACCGGTCGAAGTGTTGCCCGCCATCGGCCTCGATGCGGACACCGCGCAGCCCAGCGAGGCGTCCGACAGTCCCGGCGGCAGCCCATGCGGCCGGGGCGGCCGGCTGCCGCTGGATGTGGCCGAGCACGCCTTCACCCTGCTCATGCGCGGCCCCGCCCCGCTCTCCATCGACGGCGCATTGCTCGGGCACGGGCTTGCGGCGCGGCCCATCCCGCTGCACGAGCTGCAGGCGATGCTGCTGCACCCGTCCTGCTCCCGCACCACCCGCGACCATGTGTGGCGGCACCTCATCAGCCAGGCACGCACCCACCGGGGCGCGTGGATGGTCGCCACTGTCGCCCTGGCCATCCCGATGCTGCGCCGCCTCATCACGACCCTTGCTGACAAGACCGTGGCCGAGCGGATCGACCGCGAGGACCTGGAAGCCGACGTGCTCACGGCCTACATGGAGGCCCTGTGCCGGGTGAACCTGGCCTGGTCCCACCCGCTGCTCCGGCTCTCCCGGCTCACCCACATCGCCGTCCTTCGCGCCCACGCCACCGACCGGCCCGGCCCGGTGGCCGACCCCGACCTGTCCGACCGCACCGACAGCGGCCAGCAGCCGCTCACCTACCCAACCGGTCATCCTGACGTGCTCCTGGCCCAAGCCGTCGCCCAAGGCGTCATCACCAAATTGGAGGCAGAGCTGATCGCCGCCACCCGGCTCGACGGGGTATCGCTCAGCGCCTACTGCCGCCGCCGCGGCCTGCTCTACTGCACCGCGCTCAAGCGCCGCCAGCGCGCCGAAACCGCTCTGTACCAGGCCCTCCAGCACGGCGACCTGTAGCGATCGCACCGGCGGTCAGCGGCGAGCAGCCAGCAAAGACTGCGCAAAATCCGCTGGCCCTCATGTCCTAACTCGGCCTTTCACCCAGGTCTTTTAACCACTGAGAAGGCAGCGCGGAGGACGCCCGGATCCGGCAGCGAGGGCCCGTACCTGGTCACCGGTCCCTGTCACCCGGCCCAGCCCACCAAGCATCGCCCGCTGAAGGAGGACGCCCACCGGCCCCGCGACCGGACCCGGCACCTCCGCGCCGCCTCTTACCCAGCCAACCACCACACCCAGTTCTCCTACGCACCATCGACATCCTGCCCGGGAGGCAGCCGTGATCCCACGCACCCGCTCCACCACCCGCAAGGCCCTGCTCATCACCGCCGTCATCCTCGCCGCCGTCACCTTCGGCACGTTCCTGGAACTCGCCCTGGCGCACTTCGCCCAAGCCACCACCACGACCACCACCGCGGCCACCGCCACCGTCACGGCCCTCGCCGCGGAAGAAGGCTCGGGCGGCGGGAAGGGCGCGAGCTCGCTCAACCAGGTCATCGACAACCTGCGCAACGTCATCGTCGGCCTGCTGGTCGCCCTGGCCACCCTGTTCCTGACCGTCGGCGGGGTGCGCTACATCCTGGCCGGCGGCGACCCCGGCGAGGTCGAATCGGCCAAGAAGACCCTGCGCTACGCCGCCCTCGGCTACGGCATCGCCGTCCTGGCGCCGCTGCTGGTCAGCGTTCTCAAGGGCATTGTCGGGGCCTGACGTGACCCATCCGCCACCCGATCTGCGCACGGCGAGCACGCTGCTCACCGCCACCAGGCTTTGCACGGCGCAGATCCTCACGATCATCGCCATCGCGTTCACCGTCGCGGCCGCTCCTGCCGCCGCCGAACCGGAGCCGCCACCGGCAGCACCGTCGCCGACGGCCAACCCGCAACCCACTCCACCCGCCATGCCCGCACCGGCCACGACGCCGACGGTACCGACCGGGCCGGTGCTCACGCCGCCGGTCCATCCAATCCCCAGCACCCAACCCACGGCTCCTGTATCACCGCCGGATTCAATCCCGACCCCGACGTCGGAACCGGACTCGGCAAGCGGGGAGGAGTGCGGGTGGCTGGACTTCGGCTGCAAGATCAACCGGGCATTGAACGGCTGGTTCGGCCTGGTCGTCACCGAAGCTATCCAGCCTACCTTCCAGACGGTCGGCACGCTCCTTCTGTCCGCGCCGCCGCCGGACATGGTGGCCCGGGTGCAGGAACTGTCCGCGCACGTGCGGCTGGTGGCCAACGCACTACTCGGCCTGTTCGTGCTAGCCGGGGGTGTGATCGTGATGGCCTACGGCAGCGTGCAGACCTCCACCACCGCCACCGAGGTCGCCCCGCGTGTGGTGGTGGCCGCGATCACGCTCAACTTTTCGCTCACCCTCTGCCAGTACGCGATCGAGCTGGCCAACGGCCTGGTCGGCGCGCTGCTCGAGGAGGGGGTGGACGGGCGGCGGGCCGGCGACCTGATCGCCAACAAGCTCGCCAACCCGGTCGGCCAGCTGCAGGGCCCGCAGATGTTCCTCATCTGGATGATCGGCCTCGCCGTGGTGATGGGCCTGATCCTGGCCTTCATCGCGATCATCCGGGTCGCGCTACTGCTGTTCCTGATGATCGCCGCGCCGCTCGCGCTGCTGTGTCACGCGCTGCCGCAAACCGAGCACATCGCCCGGCTATGGTGGCGCGCCTTCACCGGCGTCCTGATCATGCAAGTCCTGCAGGCTCTCGTACTCATTCTGGCGTTCAAGGTCTACTTCACCGACTCAACCGACGCCTTCGCCACCCCGGCCAGCGACCCCGCCCTGGCCGCCGTGAAGCCCATCGTCACGCGCGCCATCGACACCCTGGTCCTGATCGGCCTGCTGTTCATCCTGATCAAAATCCCCGGCTGGGTCGCCCGCTCCGTCTGGCAACCCTCCCAGCCCCAGCTGCTGAACCGCCTGATCAAAACCCTGATCATCTACAAGACCCTCGGCCTGGCCAAGACCGCCCTGACCAGAGGCGGCCGGGCCGCCCGCACCGCCCGGAACGCCTCGGCCGCACAGCAACGCCGCCGCCCACCCGGCGGGACTCGGCGGAGCCCCACAGGACCCCGGCCGCACGGCAGACCGCCAAGAGCACAACCAACCGGCAACCCCACGACCACGGGAGGAACACCACCGGTGACCACCGCTACCCCGGCCGGACCGCGCGGCCACCAGCAGCTTCAGCTTCCGCTCAACCTCCCACCCGCGGCATCACCGCCAGGCTCACGACGCACGGGATCAGCAGCCCAACGGGGACGCCAACTGGCGCTGCCGTTCCCGGTCACCCGCGTGCCACGCCCACCCACACCACCCACCCCGACACCGCCGACCGGCCGATGGATCCGCCCGAAACCACCCTGGACCCAGCCCATGCTGCCCGGCATGCCCACCCGGCCCCGGCAACTGCACCTCCGCCTTGACCTACCGCCCCGCCGAACACGCAGGAAGGACGGCCAATGAACGAGCCCGAACCCTTGATCACCAACATTCCCGCCGACATCAACACCCCGGACAAGCTCGCCTACGGGCTGAACCTCCGGCAAATTCTCATCATCACCCTGACCGGCGGCATCGCCGCCGCCCTCTACTACCTGTTCCAGCACCTCCTGCCCATCGTCATCCTGGCCGCCATCCTTCTTCCGCTCCTGGCCCTCGGCCTGTCCATCGCGCTCGGCCGCCGTGACGGACTCACCCTGGACCGCTTCGCCCTGGCCGCCCTACTCCACACCCGCGCCCACAAGAAACTCGTGTCCGCGCCCGAGGGGGTTGCCGAACCGCCCCCGTGGTGCCGGTTGCGGGGCACGCTGCCCGCCCCGCTGCGCCTGCCAGTACGGGCGATCCGCACCGACGGCGCCCTCGAACTCGCAGACGGAGGCGTCGCCGTCCTCCTCGAAACCGGCACCCTGTCCTTCCACCTGCGCACCACAAGCGAGCAGGCCGCCCTGGTCGGGGCATTCGGCCGGTGGCTGAACTCACTGGATACACCCGTGCAGATCCTCGCCCGCGCCTGCCCCGCCGACCTGTCCGACCTGATCGAGACCGTCGAGCAGCAGGCAGACGCGCTGCCGCACGAAGCGCTGGCCACCGCAGCCCGCCAGCACGCCGACTACCTGGCCGAGCTGAACAACTCGCGCGAGCTGCTGACGCGGCAGGTCCTCATCGTGCTCCGCGACCGCCCCACCACCACCAAGGGACGGCGCCCGATACGGCGGGACGCCTGCGCCGCCGTCGTCCTGCGGCGCGCCGCAGGAGCCGAGCGCAGCCTGGCCGCGCTCGGCATCGCCACCCGCGTGCTCGACGCCGAGGCCGCCAGCCAGGCGCTGGCCGAGTGTCTCGATCCCGGCGGCCGGCACCCACTCGGCCAGGCCCTCCCCGACGAACTGATCACCTCGACCAGGAGCACCAAGTGAAACTACGCCGCCGTATCCGCGACCACGGACCCGGAACGCTGACCCATCCAGCTGCTGTCCACCTCGGCGTCCGAACCGTCACCTTGCCTAACGCTGTCTGCGCGTCGTTCGCGGTGACAGGTTACCCGCGCGAGGTCGGCGCGGGCTGGCTGGAGCCGCTGCTCACCTACCCGGGGCACCTCGACGTGTCCCTGCATGTCGAACCAATCCCGCAGCAGGTCGCGGCCATGCGGCTGCGTCGCCAGCTCGCTCGCCTGGAATCGGCCAGCCGCTCCGACGCCCAGCACGGCAGACTCGCCGACTTCGCCGCCGAGGCCGCCGCCGACGACGCCACCGATCTGGCCGATAGCCTCGCCCGAGGCCACGGCCGTCTCTTCAAAGTCGGCCTCTACCTCACCATCCACGCCCCCACCGAGCCAGATCTGGCGGCCGAGGTGGAACGCGTCCGAGCCCTCGCCTCCTCGCTGCTTCTCGACGCACAACCGGCGACGTTCCGTGCCTTGCAGGGGTGGACCACGACCCTGCCTTTGGGGGTTGACTCGCTCGGCACGACTCGGACGTTCGACACGACCGCGCTGGCGGCGGCCTTCCCCTTCACCTCACCCGACCTCGCCGCGGAGGTCGGCGAGACCGGGGTGCTTTATGGGCTGAGCGCAACCAGCTCGGGCGCCGTCTTGTGGGACCGCTACGCCCAGGACAACCACAACTCCGTCGTCCTGGCCCGAAGCGGCGCGGGCAAGAGCTTCTTCACCAAACTCGAAACCCTGCGCCTGCTCTACCAAGGCGTGGAGGTCGCCGTCGTCGATCCCGAAGACGAATACGCACGCCTCGCGCGAGCGGTCGGTGGCACCTGCCTGCACCTCGGCGCAGCCGGGGTCCGGTGGAATCCCTTCGACCTGCCCGTCAGCCACGGCCCCCACGACGACGTGTTGTCACGGCGGGCGATGTTCCTGCAAACCTTGATTGCGACCATGCTCGGCGGCCGGCTCGTCCCACAGACCAGAGCCGTCCTGGATACAGCGATCATCGCCACCTACCAAGCTGTCGGGATCACCCGTGACCCCGCCACTTGGACTCGGCCCGCCCCGCTGCTCGCCGATCTGGTCACCGCCCTTACCGAAAGTGGACAAGCAGCCGATTCTGCGGGCGCGGAGCTGGCCGCCCAGCTCGCCCCGTACGTCTCCGGCTCCTACCGCGAACTGTTCGACGGGCCCACCACCACCCGTCCATCCGGCCATCTGACCGTGTTCTCGCTGCGGGATCTGCCCGAGGAGATGAAAGCGGTCGGCACCCTGCTGGCGCTGGACGCTATCTGGCGGCGGGTGGCCAACCCTCGCGACCGCAAGAAGCGCCTCGTCGTCGTGGACGAAGCCTGGCTGCTGATGAAGGAACCCGAGGGCGCTCGTTTTCTCTTTCGGATGGCCAAGGCCGCGCGCAAGCACTGGGCTGGGCTCGCTGTCGTCACCCAGGACGCTGCGGATCTGCTCGGTTCGGAACTCGGGCAGGCCATCGTGGCCAACGCGACCAACCAGATTCTCCTGCGCCAAGCGCCGCAGGCCATCGGCGCGGTCGGGGACGCCTTCGACCTGACCGACGGCGAGCGCCAGTTCCTGCTCACCGCCGAACGCGGCGAGGCGCTCCTGGTCGCCGGCCCCGCCAGCCGAGCCGCCTTCCACATCATCGCCTCACCCCGCGAGGTCGAGTTGATCACCACAGACCCCGCCCACCTCGCCCAACTCGACCAGTACGAGTCACCACAAACCTCGTCCACCACGCAGACAGGGCATCTGCCTGCCTCGCCGAGCTTCACCGAGATCACCACCAGCCACCACGAGGACGAGGAGGGCGACCCACTATGAACCGGATCTCTGCTAACCCCAACGGGCCGTGCCTGCTGTGCGGCATCGACGACCGTGATGTTCAGGAAGCCCTGGACTTCCTGGCCGAGCTACCCGCCCGCCTACCTGAACTCGCCCTCGCCCACGGACCCCGTCTCGCTGCAGCCGTGGGGGTGATATGGGCTGTGGCTGCCGTGGTGCGTTATCTGCTCGGCTGGCTTCGTCACGCCGACATGATTCCCCAAGCCCACCTCATCGACGTTTCATCCCCGCCGCGCAGTGATCCAGAGGGCGCGGTGGTGCTGTGGCGGCAACTCATCGGGCTACTGCGGCCCGCGTGGAAACGCTCCTTCACCGGGCAGCCGCATCTGGTGTGGGAGTACCACGGCAGCGACGCCGGAGTCCGCGTCCGCCTGTGGGTGCCGGGCACCATCCCGGCAGGAATCGTGGAGAAGGCTGTCCAAGCCGCGTGGCCGGGCGCGACCACCACCACAAGCTCGGCCGCCTCACCGCTCCCGGACGATGCCGAGGTTGCCGGTGGGCGGCTGGTGCTGGCTGCCCCCGAGCACTTTCCGCTCAAGACGGACCACGACCACGACCCCGTCCGCTCCCTTCTGGAAGCCATGAGCGGGCTGCGCGAAGGCGAACATGCCGTCGTGCAGATCCTGGCCCGTCCCACCACGGGCAGGCGCCTGCGGCACGCCTACCGAGCAGCCGCCCACCTACGTGGAGGAGGCAGCCGCCACAGCCTCGGCCGCGTCGTCGACGAGATCCTCCCTCTGCCCGGTGCCAGCCACGGCCGCCGCCACAACGGCGAGCTTGCCCGCGACTTCCCCGAACGCGCCGAACAAGTCCGCACCATCCTGGCCAAGGCCGGTCAGCCACGCTATACAGTCGCCATCCGCTACGCCGTCGCCACCAGCCGCGACTCCATCTCCGCAGGCACCCCGGTGACCGTCAGCCAAGACGGCATGGGCTCCTCTGCTCTGGTTCGCGGGTGGCTGCGAGGCCAAGCCCACACCCTGGCCAGCGTCTTCGCCCTCTTCACCGGCAGCCACCAGTACCTGCGCCGGGCCCGCCTCTGGCACCCCAGCCGCACGATCGGTTCACGCCGCCTCGACGGCGGCTACCTGCTGTCCGTCACCGAGCTGGCCGCGCTCGCCCACCTGCCCTGGGACATCGACGCCCCCGGCATCACCCGCGCCGGAGCCCGCCCCGTCGCCCCGTCACCGGCCGTGCCCCGCACAGCGGCGGGCGGAACCGCCCGCATCCTGGGCGACGCCGACAGCGGCCCACACCGGCCCGTGGCATTGCCTGTGGCCGACGGCCGCCACCACACTCACGTGCTCGGCGGCACCGGCGTCGGCAAATCCACCCTGCTCGCCAACCTGGTCCTGGCCGACGCCGCAGCAGGCAGGGGCGCTCTGGTCATCGACCCGAAGGGAGACTTGATCACCGACATCCTCAACCGGCTGCCCAAGCGGGCGATCGGCAAAACCGTGGTGTTCGACCCGCAAGACGCAGCCCCGCCACCGTCGATCAACATCCTCGCCGGGCATGACCCCACCTTCGCCGTCGACTCCGTCGTCACCATCTTCCATCGCTGCTTCTCCACAGCCTGGGGACCACGCGTGGATGACCTGCTCCGCTCCACCTGCCTTACCCTGACCAGCGTTCTCGGCCGCAAAGCGACCCTCGCCGACGTACCCCGGCTCCTCACCGACCAGGCTTACCGGGCCAAGATCACCGCCCGGCTGGACGACAGCCTTCTGAGCGGATTCTGGGACGCCTACGAAGCCCTCACCCCAGCCGGGCAAGCAACCGTCATCGGCCCCGTGATGAACAAACTCCGTGCCGTCCTGCTCCGCCCGTTCGTACGGCAAGCGCTGGCCAGCCCGGACACCACCGCCCCCATCGGCCGACTCCTCAACCGAGGCGGCCTGATCCTGGCCCGCCTACCCAAGGGCGTCCTCGGCGACGACGCCGCCCGGCTGTTCGGCTCCATCCTGCTCGCCCACACCTGGCAAGCCACCACCCGCCGCACCAACGTCGCCGAGGCCGACCGGCCCGACGCGTCGCTGGTCATAGATGAGTGTCACAACTTCTTGAACTTGCCCGGCCACATCAACGACGTTCTCGCCGAAGCGCGCGGCTACCGCCTCTCCCTCGTCCTGGCCCACCAGCACCTCGACCAGCTCCCTAACGATCTGCGTGAAGCGCTCTCGGCCGACGCCCGTAACAAGATCTACTTCAACGCTTCGCCCAAAGACGCCGGCGAGTTGAAGCACCACACCGCGCCGCTGATCAGCCCGCACGACCTGACCCACCTGGGCGCCTACCAGGCTGCCTCCCGTCTCGTCATCGACGGGCAGCAAACCTCCGCGTTCACCCTGCGCACCCGCCCCCTCCCCGCCCTGATCGAGGGCCGCGGGGAGGAGATCCGGCAGGCATCACGCGAGCAGTTCACCCAGCCGGACGGCCTGGGCCAGCGGCCCGCCCGCAGGCCACGCGGTCAGAACGCCCTCGGCCCCGACCTACGTACCGACCTTCGTAACGGGCCTCCCGGCCACGACGAGGAGCCCGCCTGAGCCACCCGCTAGTCCACCGACCGGTCCACCACCGACGCCCTATGCCATCAGGAGATTCCGCTATGCCCGCAGTTCGTATTCCGCTCGGCCTGCCGCGTTTCGATGCTGACGCCATGGCCCAGGCGGCCGCCCGGCTCACGCCCCGCGACTACCACATCTTGGAGCATCTGCTTCACCACCGCGTGCTGACCACGCACCAGCTTGAGCGGCTGTTCTTCACCAAGCCGCAGCCCACCCGCCGCCGCCTGGGCATCCTGCACAAGCTCCACACCATCACCCGCTACCGGCCCTGGACTCCCTACGGCGGCTCCGCGCCCTGCCACTGGGTGCTCGGCCGGGCCGGTGCCGAACTGCTCGCCTTGCGCAGCCACACCACGGTCAAAGAGTTGGGCTACCACCCCGACCTGGCCATGTCGATCTCCGTCTCGGCCAAGAGCGGCCACCAGATCGGCGTCAACGACTTCTTCGTCCACCTGTGTCATCTTGCCCGCCACACTCCTGGAAGCCACCTGCGCGCGTGGTTGTCGGAAAAGCAGTGCGCCACGAGCTGGGGCGGCCTGGCCCGTCCCGACGCCTTCGGCTGCTGGTCCGAGAACGGCCGCCAGATCGACTTCTTCCTGGAACACGACACCGGCAGCATGACCCTGACCAAGGTCGCCGACAAGCTCGCCACTTACGCCGACCTTGCCGAGGCCACCCAGATCACCACCCCGGTGCTGTTCTGGCTGCCCAGCCGGAAACGCGAAACCAACCTCCGCGCGGTCATCACCACCACCGAACTGCCCATTGCGACCGCCGTCCAGACAGACCTCGACGACGGCCCGGCCGGACCGTGCTGGCTCCCCCTCCACCGCCAGCTCAGCCAGCTGCGCATGAGGCTTGCCGAACTCCTGAACGCCTGGCCCCACCTCACCCTCGGCCGCAGCCCCGAACAGCCCACCACCGCCACGGCCGTCAGCGACTCCTGCGACCACTACCTCGACAGCCTGTTCCCACAGGACGAGAGCAAGTGAAGGCCGCCGCAGCCGGCGCCGCCTTCCTGCTGCTCCTCGTCTCGGCGTTCGTCGCAGCCGCCACCAGCATCCTGACCAGCTCCGGAACACCCGGTAGCGTCGCCTGCGCGATCCCGCCCAGCACAGCGAGCAGCATGGCAGGCAGCCCGGTCGCGGCTCCCGCTTCAACACCCACGGTGCCGATGCCGGGCTTGGACGCCGAGCAGCAGAGCAACGCCGCGCTCATCGTCCAGCTCGCGATGGAGCACGGCCTGCCCACACGGGCAGCCGTCATCGCGATCGCCACCGCCCTGCAAGAATCCCAGCTCCGTAACCTGCGCTACGGGCATCTCGACAGCCTCGGCCTGTTTCAGCAGCGCCCCTCGCAAGGTTGGGGAACACCCGCACAGATCCTCGACCCCCGCTTCGCCACCAGTACCTTCTACGACCACCTGGTCAAGATGACGCACTGGGAACAGCTCTCACTCACCAGGGCCGCCCAGGCCGTCCAGCGCTCAGGACGCCCCGACGCCTACGCTCAGTGGGAGCCGCTCGCCCAACGCCTTGTTGACGCTCTCGCTGGAACCTGCGTCCCGCTCATCCCGGGCGAGCAGGTCGCCGCCGTGCTCGCGTACGCCCACGCCCAACTCGGCAAACCGTACGTATGGGGTGCCGAAGGACCTACCGCCTTTGACTGCTCCGGGCTGACCATGCGCGCCTACCAAGCAGCCGGAATCACCATCCCACGAGTAGCAGCCGACCAATGGCGGCACGGGCTTTCCGTTCCGCTCGGTCAGGAGCTACCTGGCGATCTCGCCTTCTTCCGCATGGAAGCTGACGGCCCCGGACATGTCGGCCTCGTCATCAGCAACGGACAGATGATCCACGCCCCCAACCGGCGCACCGTCGTCAAAATCGACACCTACCATCGCCGTGACCTGCTCGGCTTTACTCGCCCATCTGCCCACCCCGCCATCGGCCAGCCCGACCCACGCTGACCGTAGGTCGCAGCGGCAGCGTGGCCGCGCTACGGCACCGAACGGGCACGCCCTCCCGGCCGCCGTACGGCTACCACGGGCCGTGGACGGGCCCACCGCACCCCGGGCCACAACCACGGCGACCGCGCGGGATGACGCCCCAACCGGGGCCGGAACAGCATCCGGCATAGTGCCGCACGACACCAGACAGACTCCTACCCGGCGAGGTGAACTGCACGTTCTTCCCAAAACTCGTGGTTACGCAGAGCAATGTGTCCGATACTGTTCGGGAGAATCTCCGGCGGCACCGTGAAGGAGACGCCACGTGTGTGCGATGCGGTTCGCCCCGTCCCAGCTCGTCGTCAGCCTCTCCTACGACCTCAACAACCCGATGAAGATCCGAGCCAAGCACAAGGTCGCCGGCATGCTCCTGCTCGACCGCGACCACGCCAACCGCCTCGAGCAAGGCTGGAACGTCCCCGGCGCCTACCTCCTGCTCGACAGGCCGAACGCCGAGGGCCGGTGGGGAGCCTACGTCGGCAAAGCCACCACCCCCGGGCTACGCCACCGCGTCCTCCAGCAACTCAAGGACCGTGACCACTGGTATCGGGCGCTGCTCATCCGCTACGAATCCAATGAGGACGAGACGCTCAACAGCAGCGAAGCCGGGTGGCTGGAAGGACGCCTCTACGACCACCTCTCCAAGGCCGGACAAGTCCACCTTCACAACCGCAACCGGCCCCAGGACCCCACCCTGTCCGACGATGACGAGACCAGCCTCATCGACTATCTCCTGCCCATCGAGTCCGTGCTGCGCCTCATCGGTCACACCCTCTACCCGCCTCCAGCCGACGCCCCCGACGGCGGCGGCCCCCTCATCAAAATGATCAAACCCGAGCCCAAGCCGGACAAGCCCGCACCCTACGTAAGTCCACTCGGTCTAGGACCCAATCCGTACCTACTTCGAAACCCCACACCCGAAGCGGTGCGGGAGAAGATCGCACTCATCATGGCGGGCAAACACCCTCGGGTGATGGGCAAGGATCCGGGCAGACGGGCCTGATCCGGTGGTACAGGAGGTATGCCCCGCCCAGCACACTTGCTCTGTGCTGGGCGGGGCATGCCACCTACGCCACCGGCTCAGGCGCTACCAGGCACATCCTCCTCGACCGCCTCTTCTCCGCCGAAGATCCGGCAGGCGCGTTCCTCCTCGGCCGTGAGCACCACGGCGGACAACTCCGGAAGGCCGATGGTCACGGCCTTGCAGAGGCGGTGCCAGCCGTCGATGATCAGCACACCGCCGTTCGGGACCGTGGCCACGATCAACGGCTCGGACAGATCCACCTGGGCCGCGTGCTCGGGGTTGATGGCGATGAGCTGGAGCATGGCCGCCCACCACTCGGTCACGATCCGCCCGTCCGGAGCCCGGCCCTGGGTGAGCTTCTTGGCGGCGGTGATGTCCCAGCGCCAGCCGAGCATCTGGAAGACCTCCACACGCGAACTGTCCGCCTGCTCTGATCCCGGCCGGTTCGAGGGCGATGAGCCTGGGGAGACTGCCTCGGGTTCGCCGGTGGCGGTGTGGTGGGTCATGCCGTGGCCTCCTGCCCGGTCGAGGCGCTCGAAGACTGCTCTGCGGAGCGGGCCGGCGCGAGTGTCTCGGCTTGGGTGAGGAAGATACGGGCGGCGCCTTGACGGATGAGGGCGAGGCTGCGGTCGAGGTGGGCCAGGGCGAGCTCGTGCTCGCTGCTCAAGCCGAGGGCCCGTTGGGCGATCCCAGAGTCGAATGGGGTGGGGTCGCCGAGGTAGGGGGTGATCCAGGAGACGAACCTGGCGACGGCATGCGCCGGTCGCAAGCGTCCGCCTTCGGCGTGCTCGATGTGCCGGGCCACCAGCAGCCACCACGTGCACAGGGTCTGCGCGCACAGGGCATCGTAGATCTGCTCGGCCCTCGGCCGCTCGCCTCGGCCGAGGCGACGGACGATGTCGTCGAGGTGATGCTGGCGGGTGTGTCGGGCCTGGTCGATGATCGCCTCCAGCGAAGCCGAAACCGCTTCGGGCGGTGCGCCGGTGGCGGGATGCTGCGGGGAGTTGTTCATGACGTTGGATCCTTTCTTCAGGGGATGTCGCCAGCGCCGGGATGGGCTAGCGCGGTCGGTTGACCGGTCATGGCCCCGCCACCGTGGAGGGTCGCGGGTCGGGGCTGGCCGCTCGGGGATGGTCATGTTCCACGGGCGCGGCCGTGGAAGGGTTGCCTGCCTGGTCGATGAGGTGCTGGGTGAGAAGGTGGCCGCTGTCGTTGAGGAAGTCACGGGCGGCGATGCGCGCGGCGTGAGCGAGGGCGTGATCGAACAACGTGCCCGGCCGGGCGGCCGGAGGCTCCCCGGTCAGGTAGTGGCGGGCCCAGGAGCGCACCCGCCGTAGCGCGTGATCGGCGCTCAGCTTCTTACCGGTAATCTCCTCGTCCACCAGATCCCACCAGGCGCGTGATGCCTGGGCGTGGGCGGCGGCGAACGACTGCTCGCCGGAGAGCCGTTGCCCGTTTTGCAAGGCGAAGATCGCCTCGGCTGACGCTGCGTAGAACGCGTGGCGGACTGCAGTGATCTTGTCGGCGGTCAGCTGATTGAACGAGTGCCGCGCCTGCTCGGCCTGGTTCGCGCTGACGTTTGGGGCGGGGATGATGCTGCTCGGCTTCCCGGGCGGGTGGAGGGGGGCGGACTGACTGAGGTCATCCATCTGTGCATTCCTTTCGTCGGGTGACGCGGATCGGTGAGGGGTGAGGGTCATGAGGGTGGCCACTCGACCAGCCGCTGTGGTCTCATCCGTCGCCGGGGTGGGACGGGCGAAGCGGACAGGGGCGGAAGGTGGGCGGCGGGTGATGGCCGCCCCTGATACGGCACGCGCGCTCGTCGGCCTCCGGCAGGACGACGACTGGCACGGTGGGCGTGCCGTGGGCGAGGGCGGTCTGTAGGTGGGGCCAACTGTCGATGACCGGATAGGCCGCGTCAGGGATGGGAACTGCGATCAACGGCCACGCCACCTTGTGTGAGCCCGCGCCCGTGAGACGTCGGTCAGCCGCGCCGCCTGCGCTATCGGCTCGGCTGTGGGCTTCTCGTCCGCTCGGGGTGGGGCTGAGGGAGGCCAACCCCGCCCACTGGGCGACGGCGAGGCGGGCAGGCTGCTTGGTGGCGGCCGTGGACCTCGCGATCGCGAGGTCCCATTCCCAGCCGATCAGCTCGAACCGGGAACCGCCCGCGCACGGCGTCACGGACGGTAGCCCTCGACCGAGGACCGCTCGATCGCGGAGGCGGCTGGCACGCCCATGTCGCCCGGACGAGTGTTCTGATCGGAGGGGAGGGCGAGCGCCTCGGCGAGCTTCGCGGTCGCGTCTAGGAAGGCACGCGCACCGCCTCTGCGGGACTCGGCCATCGCTTGGGCGAACAAGCCGCCGTTGTTGACCGGGCGGGCGTTGATCAGCGACTCTCGTGCCTGTTGCCGCACGGTCATCAGCGCGGTCGCGCCGTCGACCGTCTCTTCGCGGCCGTGAGTGAGGTCGGTGACCTGCTGCCACCACGACATCCGTTGGTAGGCGTAGGCGATACGGGCCAGGTCCTTGTCGTGCAACCTCCCTTCATCGTCGAGGGAAGCGATGCGGGTGAGTGCCTCGCCGAGTTCCCAGCGGGCGGCGTTGGCGTAGTGGACCGCCAGGTCTTCGAGTCGCCCCATGATGATCTCCTTTGCTCGCGGTAACGGGGTTGTGAGGGGTGGGTGCCCTGTGCCCGGCGCGGGCGGGGCCGGTCTGGTGGCCGGGTGCGGCAGGAAGCGCGGGGCTGTGGGTTCTACCGACGCGGGCCACCTTTGCGGACGGGTCCGTAGGCGTGCGTTTCCGTAGGGCCCGCGTGGCGTGTGGTGTCCGTAGCGCCCCCGCGCAAGGCCGTGGTGTCGGGTACGGCCCCGGGCGGGGCCGTACCCGACAGGCCGCTCAGGCGGTGGCCAGGAGCCGGAACGCGCGAGCCTTGAGCTTGGCGTTGTCGTGGTCATCCAGCAGGGCCCGCTCCGCCCGTACGGTCGCCACGTCGCGGCTGCCGAACACCGGGCTCTTGTGGTCCAGCCGCTCGGTCACCGCGTTGTACGCCGCCCAGCGCGTGTTACGGATCGGCTCCTGAGTCGGAGCCTGCGCAAACAGGTACTCCAGATCCCGCATCGTCAGATCGTGATTACGCTTCGCCAGCTCTTTCGCGTCGGCCGGAAGGGGATGCAGACGGGCAGCGAACTGCCGGAACTCCTTCACATCCATCGGCATGGCGAGCAGCTTCTCGGCCTCAGCGACGAACGCTTCGCCGTGCTTCCACGTCAGTTTCAGCGCCTCACGCGCCTCAGCGATACGCCCGGCCACGTTGCCGGTATGCCGGACGGTGAACTTCGAGGCGTGGTTCGCGAGCGCGGCCCGTTCGGTGTTCGCGCACACCACCCGGACCGGGGTAGCGACCGTGACGAACGACCCCCACCCGTCATGCCGGGAGAACGCCGCCAGGTACAGGTCGAGCTGATCGAACCCGCCGACCATGAGCGGCTCGGGCAGGCGCATCGTGACGAACACCCGGCGTCCGCCGTTCAGCGAGCCGCCCGTGTCGAAGATCGCCCCGGACTCGTCCACCAACGTCTGCAGGAACCCGGTGACGTCTTCGTTCTGCAGGACCTGGTAGTCCCGGCCGACCCGGCCGAGGCGTTCGGGCTGGCCGGTGACCGGGTTGGTGCGCACCACGAGGAAGTCCTCGTCCGTGACGACCGGCAGGCCGGTGACCGGGTCGGTGACCTGGCCGACCGGCACCTTGCGCACGTTCCACCCGGCGAGCTGGGCGTGGGACAGCAGCTCCTCGGCGGTCATCGGGCCGGGCGCGGTGTAACCGAGCCCGTGCCAGCCCGGCTTACCTGCGGCGGCGAACCCGGCCGAACCATTGGCGAAGATCTCGATCTCGTGAGCCATGACAGTGCCTTTCTGATGTGTGGGCATGCGAAACAGACGTGGTGGCGGATGGGGGCGTCCGGTCTGGCCTCTCAGCGTCGGGGCCGGTGGACCGGTGATCGGTGGTGGTCAGGGCGGGCCGGGCGGTGTTGCCGCCCGGCGGGAGAGCCAGGGGCCGTGGGTGGTGGGGGCGTCGGTGGGGTGACCGACTGGGCTACGGGTCCGGGCGGGCCGGTGTGGGGCGGCCCGCCCAGACCCCGGGCTCAGCCGGTGGAGGTGTCCGCCGCCTCGGCGGGCGTGCCGGGCTCGGTCGGGACCTGTGTGGGGTTGGCGGTGGGGGCGAGGGCGAACCGGCGGGGCCGCTCACAGGTCAGCACCGCATCCCCGAGGTTGACGAGGCGGTCCAACGCGTTGGCCACCGCACCAGACGAGGCGTCCAGCACCTTCCCGATCTCGTACGGGGTGAAGTCCTTGTCCGGGAACTCGATCAGATGCGCGTGCACCCGATCCCGCAACGCCCCCGGGCGTACCCCGCTCCCCACGCCGCCGCTGCTGGCGGTGCCCGGGCGGGCAGCGGACGCGGGACGATCCGGGGCGGCGGTACCGGTCAGCGCCGCCCGCGCGTTACGGTGCACCGAGGTGACCCTGGCCATCGCCATCTCCAGGCACCCCAACGCCATCACGGCGTTACCGTCGTCTTTTGCCAGGGCGACCCCGCCGAACAGGTCCGTCAGTTCCGCTAGCTCGGCACGCACGCGCGCCCATGCCGGGTCATCCGCCGCCTCAACAGCGGGCTCGTCGGCGTGGGCATCGGCGGGCCCCTCGTCATCCGTCAGGGCATCCGGCTGACCGTGCGTCTCCCCGGTCGGGTCCTCGTCGCTCGGCTCGTCCCCGGTCACCGCCTCGGGTGCTTCCTTTGGGGTGACATCGGCCGTTTCGGTGCTGGCGGGAAGCGTCTCCTCCTGCGCTGCGGGCGCGCCCGCATCGTTGGCAGGTCCGGCCTCGGTGCCCGACGTTTCACTGTCCGGGTCGGTGATGTCGCCGGTGTTGGTGGTGATCGGGTACCACCGGTCAGCGGCGCGGCCCCGGGTCTGACCGTCGTTCGTGCCCGGCTCGCGGCGGGCGCGCCCGTCGGTTTCGAGCTGGTTGAGGATCTTGCCCGCCACCATCCGGCTCAACCCGGCCGCCGCCCCGATCGTCGTGGCGGATGTGCCCGGCTCGGCGTTCAGCGCCGCCCACACCGCCTCCACACGTGCGTCCCCGCCCGACGTGGGGTCGGCGTCCGGGGCGGCGGTGTCGGGGCCCTCAGGGCCGGTCAGGGACGCGGCGTCGGCGGGGACGATGACGGCGGATTCCGCGTCAGCGGCGATGTTGTCTGCGGCGGTCATTTCCGGGGTGTTGATAGCCATTGCGTGACGCCCTTTCCGGTCGCATTTCCCGGCCCGTTCGGGCCCGGTGTTTTTCGTTTGCGTGACGACCATCCCTCGCATATAACGCGGATGGCAAGTCGACCGGGTCATATTTTTTGTCACCCCAACGGCTGGAGAGGCTAACCAAACAAACTAACCGCCGATCTGCTGAAACATCTCACAAGAAGCTTACCGAAGCGGCTTGATATTTACAGCCGGCCCAGCTCTTCCCGCATTCCACCGAACGACGGCAAACGACGCCACTTTGCCCGATTCTCGATGGGTGGAATCTCGCAGGTAAACACGCGGCCGGGTTGACATTCATACGCGATCGAGCGTCCATGGAATTAGGCGATGAACCGCCGCCGAAAACCGCACCCGGAATAACGTGCCGGGGAAACGAAAGGGAAATCGCATGGCACGCACGATCACCGCCGCCCACGAGCTCACGGTGGACGCCGCCCACCTACGCGGGCTCACCGCCCACGGCCCCGGATGGGCGCTGATGTGGGACGGGCGGGACGTGTTCGCCGCCCACGCCGACATAGCCGACCACGGGGCCGTCTTCGAGATCATCGACTGCGACGACCTCGCCGCTATGGAGGAGGCACACGTCCGGCGCGGCCAACCGGCGGACCCCGCCACCATCGCCGCCGAGGTCACCGGTCAGGCCCGTACCCGCCTCAGCCAATGGCGGCGAACCCTCAAGATGATGGCCGCCACCGGCCCCTACACCGCCGCCCTACGCCCCCACGGCATCTGCCGCCACCGGGACAGCCGCCCCGCCACCGACGACGGGCACATCATCACCGACTACTGGATCGCCCCTACCGGCGTGACCGCGTCGGTCAGCATGCCGTACTTCGCCGACTCGACCGCACCCATCACGATCATCATGACCGGCCCCCAACCCCGTAGCGGCGACGAGCCCGCGTACACGGTAACCGTGCCCCGCCGTACCCCGCCCGCCGCCGTCGCCGCCCTGATCGCCGCCGCCGCCGGACTCCCCCCGCACACCGCCACCGGCTACCGCCACCCCCACGACACCGGCTTCCCCGACACCCCCCGCTACATCGAAGTAGAACCGGCCCACGCTCGCGCCCTCGCCGCGCACGGCCCCGGATGGGCGATCATGTGGAACGACCGTCACGCCCAACCCGTCATCGTCCGCCACGAACGCGGCGACGACGGCTCCCTGCTCGAAATCTGCACCTACGAGGGCATGTTCAACCTGAGGGGCCAACACGACGAATGCGACGATTGCAGCGCCTGCGGTCTCGACGACACCCCCGACTACGAGGCCATCGCCGACGACATGACCGACATCCTCGGCGACTTTCACCCGGCCCGAGATGACATCGCCGACCACATGGGCGCGACTGTCCCCTACACCCGTGCCCTCACCGGACACGGCTTCCACTGGCTCTTTCAGGGCACCCTCCACGGCACCACGTTCGATCAGTCCTACCACGCGCCCGACGGCCACCTCATCAAGATCAAAGTCCCCCTCACCCCCGCAACCCCCCTGACCATCGAGTGGTCCTACCTCAGGTCCGGTAACCCAACGGCCACCATCCCCACCACCGAACTACCCGCCGACACCGCGCCCGCCGACGTGGCCGCTCTGATCACCGCCCACATCACCAACCGCCCATCCACTGCCGCCGACCTCACAGCCGCTGACAGCCCCGCCACCGCCTAACCCGCCCCACCGCCCGTGACCGGGCCCCGGCACCGCCCCACACGGCGGACCGGGGCCCACTCATGCCCAATCCCGGGCCAACACACCCGCCGGACATCGGCCGTGCCCGACACGGGTAACTCGGGCGATCACGTGAACGTCCCCGGCCCCATGACGGGCAGATGGCCGGGACCGTCTTATCTGGGCAGGCCAGACAATGTCGGCGAATCCGTACCCGGGCGACCGGTATGGGGCGGCCCGGGCTTGGCACGCGAGGTTCTGCTCGCATGCTCAGGGACGAGCCGGCCGACAGGCCGGCACGTTCGGAGCAGAAGAGTCAGCAGAGAAGGAGGGCAAGTAGCTCGCCATGATCAACCACAACCAGATGCAGCAGAATTGACAGCCACGCGGGAACACGCCTGCACACATATTCAGGGGATCGCCTTAAGGCGATTCGGGGCGGGCATCGCAACACACGAAACCCGCACGACCTGAGGAAACGGCACGCCAAGGGGTGAGGCGCTCTCAGCGGCAACACCAAATGCGACAACAAAACGCGACACCGAAGACAACACCGAACAACGCCCTGCGCGTGAACCCGCAACAGCGAACGCCACACCCCGAGCGGACTCAGCTGCAAGCGATCTCCAGCCTTAGACGGCGGGTTCGCCCCTCCCCTACCAGAAGCGAATCCACCCTGGCCTGTCCGCCCGTCCGACGTTCCTCCACGCCAGGCAGGCGGATGGGTATCGACGCCCACCTACACCCCAGGTGTCAAGCCCGCCTCCGACATCACGCGGGGGCCGTGTCGGCCTCACGCGGCAACGGCGTCCACTGCAGCGGGCTTCAACCGGGCCCGGCGATGTCGAGGCTCATCCCGACCCGAAGGCCGGTCCCGACCCATTGAACGGCCGCCTTCTCCGAATCGCGAGTCCGGCCACGAGTGGTCCCGCCGCTTGCCCCACGTCCACAGCGCCCACCCCTGCGGCCACCACATCACCCGAGCCCGGTCAGCGCCAGCAACCGCCCACGTGCCCGTCCCCAACCGTTCGGCGGCCAACACCCCCAACGGCGACGCAACGGCCGTCAGCGTGCCGCTCAACCCCGCCACCCCACGTGCCCCACCGGCGCCCGCCCCTAACGCCGAGGCCGGTGGAGACGCGCTCGGCCTCGTACGGCCCCCATCCAGCTCCGTCGCCAGCAGCCCGGCCAAGGTCGGCGGCAACAGCCCGATCTCCAACGCACCGCGCTCGATCGCCCCAGACGCAGACGAGACGGGCACGGCCGAAGCCAGCTCTGTCGGGATGGGGTTAACCGGAATCGGCGGCAAAGCCTGCCGCAGTTCCTCCGGGCCGGTCCCGCTGATCATGACCTGCTTGCCGCGCATCGCGAGCCACCGGTACCGCACCACCAGGAAGGCCCAGTCGGGCCAATCCCGGCGCAGCCTTGCCAGCGCCTGTTGCGCCCACGGCTCCTGCCCGAATGCGGACACCTGGTCCGCGTGCGGCCTCAGCTCGCCTCCCGCAAGCCTGCGGAAGGGTCCAGGTCAGCAGCTCCTTGCTCGCCGACCGGCCCCGGTGTACTCGCCGAAACCGTTACGCCCTCCGGCAAGGCGCCCAGCCGACGGTCCGGTACGTCGCCCGGTGCTCCCTGCTGCCCCACGAACGCACGGTGGGGGCAGGCGACCTGGCCGATGTTCACCGGTTCACTCGGCTCAGCAGGGATTGGATCGAGCGCGAGATCAGCCCAGACCGCGTGGCCTGTGATCGCATTACCCGCGATCCCTGTCCGGGCCGCCAGCTCAGCCACCCCGGCCAGGCCCCACCCGTGCTCGGCCGCCTCGGGCACTGAGCTAGGCGCGCGGGAGAAGTCCGGGGATGGGCCGCCGCCCAGGTCATAGACCACGATCCGGGCCACGTCTGTGCCGCGTAGCACCTCGACCACGAAGAATCCCCGCTCCCGGCCCGAACGCGAGTGCCGCAGCGCGTTGCTGACCAGCTCGGCCGTCACCCACCGGGCGTCGTCCACCCGGCCGGTGTCGGCCAGAAGCTGGCCCACCATGCGGCGCGCGGGAGCCGACTGATCTCCCCGCCCGGGAAAGGCCCGCCGCCAGGCCATCCCGCTCCACACCTGCGAGGCGCGCAGCGTCGACATCACCAGCCCCGGCGCCAGATCCGGGAACTCTTCCACCGCTGACGGCCGCTGGCACGTCGACGAAACGAGGAGAGGGTTCGGCTCGGCCGAACTGGCGTGCTGTGTGCGTGTGTCCATGCGGATGTCCCTTCTGTCACGCCCCCGGCACATCCGGGGAGCGGCCTGCACGATCACTCACCTCGCCGCCCGAATCACACCCCCAACGCGTCCCCACGCGCCCACCCGCCCCGGCCTGCGGCAACACCATTCCCACGACCGCGGGCACCCGAGACCGACCCCGGCGATCACCCCACGCGGAGACTGGAGCCCCTCCCCAAAGGCCGCCTACCGTCCCCCAGCCCCGAATGCGGGGCACCGACGCGCCCACCGCGCGTGGGCAGGAAAGGGGACGTCAACGCATGTCAGGTACCGGATACCAGACGCTTCTCGACTGCCGCCGCCGCAGCCGATACCTACGCCAGCACGGGTTCACCGTGGACCAGATCGCCGTCATCCTCACGCTCGACCACCCCGCCACCCCGCTCCGCCTCTACCGGCATGCCACCGGGCTCACCGCGGCGCAGACGATCGAGGTCTTTCACCAGCTCGCCGGCACCATCGGTGCCGGATTGCGCGAGTCTCGCCTCTACGACTACGAGAACTGGCCGCAAGCAGGCCGGCGACCCTCCGTCTCCACGCTCTGCCTGCTGGCCCGCATCTACGAGACCAGCCCTGCCCATCTGCTCACCGCCGAGATGTTGGCCACCTACGCAGGTCACGACCAGCGCATTCTTCACGAAGAAGGATGAGCCCCGACCGGGGCTCACCCTGAGGTCTCTACTATCCGCCGCTCTTCGAAGGTCCTGGTTAACGAATGAACCGCTCATACACCTGCCGCGCCTGCGCACTCGGCACCGCGTCGATCTCCGCCAACCGCTCCCTCAACAGCTGGAACGAACGCCGTACCGCAGGCAGGCGCCCAAGTTCGCCTTGAACCGACATCAGCAGGCACCACAACGTCTCGCTGCACGGATCGATGCGCTCGACCGCCAACCGCAGCACGTCCACCGCCCGGCCTGGATCATCGGCCCGCACCAGCTCGGCCAGCCGCTCAGCGGCATCCGCCGCCTGCCGCTGAGCGGCCTGCCGCAACGGGAGCACCCACAGATCATCACACCCAGCCAGCAGCGCCCCCCGATACAAGGCCAGCACCTCATGCAACGCCGCCACCCGCATGGCGTCCTCGGCCGCGATCGAGGCCAGCTTGCACGCGTCCTCGAACCGCCAAAGGTCCACATCGAACGATGCCGCCGGCAGCAGTCGCCGCTCCCCGGACTTCAGCACGAACCGCACGCCGGCCGCACACCCCACCGCCTGCCGCATAGCCCGGTTGATCTCCCGCACCGCCGACTCCAACCGGCGCCCGCCAACCTCCCCCGGCCACAGCATCTCGGCGATACCCTCCGCCGAAACTCCGTCCCGCGACACCGAAAGCAACGCAAACAACTCCCGCGCCTCGGCACGGCCGAAGGAGACCTCTGCCCTGCCATACGACAGCCGCGGTACCCCCAGCACCTCGACCTTCGCCTTCCCCGCCGCCGCTACGAACCCCGACCCCAGCCCAGCTGAACCGCCTGGCACAAAGGGCGCCTCAGCCTCCATACCCGCTTCTGCACCCGCCGGCTGGGAGCTGGGCTGGTCAAGCTGAGACGTAGTCACCGCCAGATGCTCGCTACGGTCAGGCTCGGCAACCGACTCCGCCGTCACGCAGTCGACCGCAGGCGCCCGCGCCCCAGCGGATGCCAGGACAACCGCCGGAGGTACTTCAGCTTCCTGAGCCTCCTCACCGTTGCGACCATCGATACCGCCAGACAGGCCCACGGCAGAGGAGCCCGCGCTCGCCTGCACCGGCCAGGACCGTAGACGACCGATAAGCGCAGCGCTCAGGGCCATGAGCATGAGCCCGAACGCCAGCGCGACACCCAGCGGACCCCTCGCCTCAGGCAGATTCTCCGACCTCGGCCTCACCGCATCGCCCGGTACAGGCACAGAGGAAGGCGCGGGGGCCGATGCCGACGGCGTTTCCGATGGAGCTGTTGGTGTGAGAACCATCGTGGACGATGGCTCCCTACCGTTCCTTCGTGGGCGCTGCTGACGGTCGGCCCCTACCTGACGATCTCGGTTGGGAACTCGACCCGGAGCCCGGCCAGCTTCCCGGCCGCTTTCACGCGGCATGCGCGGTTCGGCATCCCTCCTACGAAATTTGGCTGGCTCAGCTTCAGGCTGTTTCACCGCAGAAACCACCTCGCGTGGCCTCGACACCTTCTGCGGCTTAGGAGAGAGCGAGGCATGCACCGGATTGCGCTGCGACCGTTCCAGCAACTCCGGGAGATCCAGCGCCCGGCCTTCCACCAGGTCGCCATACACCAACGCGCAGAACTTCTCGATGTCGTACACCTGACGCGGCGCTTGGCCCACCTGCGGACAGTAAGGCTCTGCGTTAGCCAACGCACTGGCTGGCGAACTGACGCCAACCAGAATTGACGCCGCAACTGCCGCACTCAGCTTCCTCGCTACGTCTTCGACGAGTTGCCGCCGCATACTGCCTCCCTGTCACTTTTGAGCCTTCGCACTGATCAGACCGTGCGCGGCACCGCAACAGGGGTGGTGAAACTCTCCACGGCAGCTACTGGCGGGGGCGCGGTGTCCGGGGCAGCGAGAACGCCTATGACAGCGGGCCTTTGGGGCACAGCGCTCGATGGTGAGAACTCACCATCGCTCGGAACCATGTGAACGATCTCGTAATTGAGCAGGGGGACGCTCACGTAATTGAGCGGGTCCTGGTCTGAGTTCTGTTTTATCGCGTACTCGTCGTGCTGGGGT
>NZ_JBFBCI010000077.1:0-35276 GCF_040683095.1 Sphaerisporangium sp. NPDC051017 | reverse complement strand
TTCTGGGGGGTGGCGTCCTTTGGGTGCCGGGCCGGGGGCGGGTGCCGCTCGTCAGCGGCACCGGCCCGCGGTCACCCGTACCGCCTTTGGGCCGAGGTCAGGCCAAGGGAGCGCCGAGGATGAGGGCCGCTCCCCTCTCGCCGATCATCATGGAGGGGGCCTGCGTGTTGCCGCTGATGATGTTCGGCATGATCGAGGAATCGACGACGCGGAGACCGGCGAGGCCGTGGACGCGGAGTTCGGGGTCCACGACGGCGAGGTCGTCGACGCCCATCTTGCACGTCCCCACCGGGTGGTAGTCGGTCTTGGCCCACCTGCGGATGTAGGCCCGGATCTCCTCGTCGGTCTCGACGGACGAGCCGGGGAGCTTCTCGTCCTTGAGGAGGCCGTCGAAGGCCGGAGCGGCGAAGACCTCGCGCATCCGGTGGAAGCCTTCCACGGCCACGTCCCGGTCGTACGGGTCGGCGAGGTAGTTCGGGTCGACGGCCGGGAGGACCGAGGGGTCCTTGGACACGAGGGTGACCGAGCCCCGGCTGCGGGGGCGGACGTTGCAGGCCAGCAGGGTCACACCGTGGCCCGGAATCCGTTCCGCCGAGTGCGAGCCGTCCTTCCAGACGACGTAGGCGGGCAGGAAGTGCAGTTGGATGTCCGGGGAGACCACGTCGGCGCTGCTGACGAAGGCGCCCACCTCGGTGATCGTCGCGGTGGCCGGGCCGGTCCGGTACAGGCCGTACTGGATCACGTGCCGCAGCGCCCGGTCCCAGCGGTCCTGGCCGCTGTAGCTGACCGGCTGGGCGCACTCGCGGGTGATGTACACCTCAAGCTGGTCGTGCAGGTTCTTGCCGACCCCGGGAAGATCGTGGACGACGTCGACGCCGACGGTGCGCAGTTCGTCGGCCGGGCCGATGCCCGACCGCAGCAGCAGCCACGGCGAGTTGATCGCGCCGGCGCTCAGGACGACCTCGGCGTCGGCGTACACCGTCTCCCGCCGGCCTTTGCGCTCGTAGGTCACCCCGATGGCACGGCCGTTCTCGACGATCAGGTGGCCGACCTGGGCGTGGGTGAGGACGGTGAGGTTCGGCCGGTCCAGGACGGGGCGCAGGAACGCCGACGACGCGCTCTCCCGCCGCGCCCTACGCTGGGTCACCTGGTGGTAGAACACCCCGTCCTGGCGTTCCCCGTTGGGGTCGGCGGTGTAGAGGATGCCGGTCTCCTGGGCCGCCCGCAGGAACGCCGCGGACATGGGGTTGTGCTGGACCTGATCGCTGACGTGCAGTTCGCCGCCGGTTCCGTGGTAGGCGTCGGCGAGCCGCTCGTTGTCCTCGTGCGCCCGGAAATACGGCAGGACGTCGTCGTACCCCCAGCCCTTGTTGCCGAGGTCGCGCCACGCGTCGTAGTCCGCCCGGTTGCCCCGGACGTACAGCATCGCGTTGATCGAGGTGCTGCCGCCCAGGACCCGGCCCTGCGGCAGGAAGATCCGCCTGTTGTCGAGGTGCCTCTGCGGAACGGTGTCGAACATCCAGTTGACCTTCGTCCCCATCAGCTTGGAGAAGCCCGCGGGGATGCGCAGGAGAGGCGACCGGTCACCGCCTCCGGCCTCCAGCAGGAGGACACGCGCGCTCGGGTCGGCGCTGAGCCGGTTGGCCAGGACACAGCCGGCCGCGCCTGCTCCCACGATGACATAGGTGTAGGTGGTGCGTGACATGGTGCGTGGTCCTCTCAGGACTCGAACCCGGCGACCGCGAGGAAGGAGCGCATCCGGCGCACCGCGAGCGGCGGGTCGGCCAGCGCGCCCGCCCGGTCGGCGAGGGCGAACAGCGTGCTCAGGTGGGGAACCGACCGGAACGTCTGGGCGCCACCGACCATGTGGAAGTGGTCCTGGTGGCCGTTCAGCCAGGCCAGGAACACCACGCCGGTCTTGTACGCCGACGTCGGGGCGGCGAACAGGTGCCGGGCGAGCGGCACGGTGGGTTCCAGCAGCGCCGTGTATCCGGCCTCGTCCCCGGCGTCGAGCCGGGCGAGCGCCGCCCGCGCCGGTGCGGCTATCGCGTCGAACACGCCGAGGAGCGCGCCGCTGTGGCCGTGCTCGTCCCCCCGGATCAGCTCGGTGTAGTGGAAGTCGTCGCCGGTGAGCATGGACACCCCGGGCGGGAGACGCCGCCGGAGCGCGACCTCGCGTGCCGCGTCGAGCAGAGAGATCTTGATTCCCGTGATCCGATCGGCGTGCTCGGCGATGATGCCGAGCATGGTCTCGGCGGCCCGGTCGAGATCGGCATCGCCCCAGTAGGCCCTCATGGCGGGGTCGAACGCCTCGCCGAGCCAGTGCAGCAGCACCGGCCCGTCGACCTGCCGCAGGACGGCTCCGTACACCTCGCGGTAGTCGTCGGCGTCCCGCGCGGTGGCGGCGAGCTGACGGCTTCCCATGATCACCGGAGTGCCGCCGGACTGCCGGATCCAGCCCGCCTGCTCGATGTAGGCGTCGGTGAGGTCGTGGAGCGTCCAGCTACGGCCCGGGTTGAGTCGGCCCGGGTTGAGTTGGTCGGTCATCGCGCCGCACACGAGCGCGCCGCCGGCGGTGCGCGCCTCGGCGCCGGACCGGGCGATCAGTTCGCGGGCCGCGGGCCAGTCGAGGCCGCCGCCGCGCTGCGCGGTGTCCATGGCGTCGGCGACGCCCAGCCCGAGGGACCACAGGTGCCGCCGGAACGCCAGGGTGGCGTCCCAGTCGAGGCCCTGCGGGTCCGCCAGCGGATCGGCCACGACGTGGGCCGCGGCGTACGCGGTGCGGGTCACGGGGGCGCCCGCGGTGAGGTCGTGGACCGGGGAGCGTTCGGCCAGGACGTGGGTGCGCGTCCCGCCGCCGGCGGCCGGGAGCACGATGCGCAGGCGGTTCACGGTGCCACCGGCACGGCGGCGTCCCGGCCGCGCCAGCCGGCGCCCAGCGGACGGTCCTCGAAGATCGCCGCGTCCATGACGCGCAGGGAGCCGGACACCGACACCCGGTCGCCGAGCAGGTCCAGGACGTCCTTCCGCGGATCCACGCCCGGCGCGACCTCGATCAGCACCAGCCCGTCCGGGCCGAGCTCGAAGACGGCCCGTTCGGTGACGTAAAGGACGCGCTGGCCCCGGCGGCGGGCCTCGGCGGCGCTGAACGTCACCTGCTCGACCTTCTTGACGAACTTGCGGTGCCTGCCCTCCGCGCGGAGTTCGAGCCGCCCCTCCCCGGGCACGGCCTGAAGGCCGCCCGCGGTGAAGGTGCCGCAGAACACGACGGTGGAGGCGTTCTGGGAGATGTTCACGAAACCGCCGGTGCCGATGATCCTGCCGCCGAACTTGGACACGTTGACGTTGCCGTCCTGGTCGACCTCGGCGAATCCGAGGAAGCAGATATCCAGCCCGCCTCCGTCGTAGAAGTCGAACTGCGAGGGCTGTTCCAGGATCGCGACGGGGTTGGTGGCGACGCCGAAGATGACTCCCCGGGCCGGGACGCCCCCGACGAGTCCCTGTTCGATGGTCAGGGTGAAGTGGTCGACCCAGCCCTCCTCGGCGGCGACGGCCGCGACCCCGTCGGCGATCCCGACACCGAGGTTGACGACGTCGCCGTCCACGATCTCGCGCAGCGCCCGCCGTGCGACGACCTTGCGCTGGTCGAGCGGGAAGGGCGGCAGGGACGACAGGGCGGCCTTCGCCGCGCCGGCGAACGCCGGGTTGTACTCATGGGTCACCACCTGCTTCTGCGCCGGGTTGACGACCACGACGTCCACGCACAGTCCGGGTACGACGACGTCGCGCGGGTCGAGCGACCCCCGCTGGGCGGCGTACTTCACCTGGGCGATGACCACGCCCCCGGAGTTGCGCGTGGCCTGGGCGATGGCGAGCATTTCCAGGCGGGCGGCCTCCTGCTCGCAGGTGATGTTGCCGTCCTCGTCGGCCGTGGTGCCGCGGATGAAGCAGACGTCGATCGCCAGGGACGGGTAGAACAGCCATTCCCGCCCGTGCAGGCTCACGACCTGGACGAGTTCCTCGGTGGTGCGGTCGTTCAGCCTGCCGCCCTCCAGCCGGGGGTCGCAGAAGGTGCCGATGCCGACATGGGTGAGGACTCCGGGGCGACCGGCCGCGATGTCGCGGAACAGTTGGCTCATCACGCCCTGGGGGAAGTTGTACGCCTCGAACTCCCCGGCGGCGGCCATGGCGCTCGTCGCCGGCGCCATGCCCCAGTTGCCGGCGATGATCCGGCGGGCCAGGCCGCGGTGAGCGAGGTGGTCCATGCCGCCGCCCTCGCGGTCGCCGATGCCGGTGGTGTGCACGAGGGTCAGCCCGGCCGGGGATTCCTCGGTGCGAAACCGGTTTCCCAAGGCTTTCAGCAGAGCGTCGGGTTCGAGCAGGCCACCACCCGAACCCCCGATCGCCACGGTGTCGCCGCCGTCGATCAGCGCGACGGCCTCCCGCGCGGTGAGGAACTCCGGCCGTCCACGGCGGGTCCTGGTCAGGGTTGCCATCAGGCCATCACTCCCCCGCCGTTGAGGTGCAGCACCTGACCCTGGTAGAGCGCGGCGTCGTCGGAGGCGAGGAACGCCACGGTCGGCGCGATCTCCTCGGGCGTCGCCAGCCGTCCGATGACGAGGTCGCCGGTGCGTTCGCGCTTCCACTCCTCGGTCGCCCATGGTGCGATGAACGGGGTGTCCACCGGTCCGGGGGCTATCGCGTTGACCCGGATCGCGGGGCCGACCTCGCGGGCCAGCGCCCGGGTCAGCCCGGCCACCCCCGCCTTGGCCGCGCAGTAGGCGACGTAGTCGCGCGCGCCCTTGAACGCGAGCTGGGACGACACGTTGACGATGGCCCCGGCGCCGCGTTCGAGCATGGAGCCGAGGACGTGACGGCAGCACAGGAAGACACCGTCGAGGTCCACGGCGAGGGTCCTGCGCCACTCGTCGAGGGAGAGCTCGGCCAGTCGTCCGGGCGCCATGAACCCGGCGTTGTTCACCAGGACGTCGACCGGCCCCACCGCGGAGCCGATCTCGTCGACCATCGCGGCGACCGCGTCCTCGTCGGTGACGTCGGCCTCGACGGCGTACGCGGCCGTCCCCGCCTCGCGGAGCCGGGCCACCCGTGCGCCGGCCTCGCCCTTCTGACCGAGATGGTGGACGACGACCGAGGCTCCGCAGGCCGCGAGCACGTCCACGATCGCGGTGCCCAGGCCGCCGAGCGCGCCCGTCACGAGCACGGTCCGGCCGCGCAGCGACGGGTACGTGGTGGTCGTTGACGACACCTGGTTCATGCGGTGTACCAGTCCTTTCGTCCGGCTCGGTTGATCTGCACGGTCTTGGTCTCGGTGAAGAACTCCATGCCCTCGCGGCCGAACTCGGCGTTGTAGCCGCTGTCACGGCGTCCGCCGAGCGGGATCTCGGGGAACGCGTCGGTGGATCCGTTGATCCACACGGTTCCGGTGCGCAGCCTGAGGGTGAGGTCCATCGCCTCGCGGACATCGTTGCTCCACACCGAGGCGGCCAGGCCGTACACCGAGGCGTTGGCGCGCGCCACGGCTTCGTCCAGCGAGGAGTACGGCTGCACCACGGCCACCGGGCCGAACAGTTCCTCCCTGGCCGCGGTGGACCGGTCGTCGTCCGTCCACAGCACCGTCGGGTCGAGGAAGGGCCGCGCCCGGGTGCCGCCGGGTTCGGGCCTCCGGCCGCCGGACAACACCCGTACACCCTCCGCGCGGGAGGTCTCGATCGCCGAGAACACCCCGTCGAAGTGCTGCTGGGAGACCAGCGGCCCCATCTGGGTGGATTCCGACCACGGGTCGCCGAGGACGAGCCGGGCGGCGCGTCCGGCGAGCCGTTCGCCCAGTTCTTCGGCGACGGCCGCGTCGGCGAGGATCCGCGATCCCGCCACGCACACCTGGCCCTGGTTGAAGAACGCGGCGAAGGTCAGGCCCTCCACCACCTCGTCGAGGTCGGCGTGCGCGGTCACCAGGACGGGCGTCTTCCCGCCCGCCTCCAGGGCGACGCGCTTGAGCCGCTGGGAACCGGCGTGCGCGGCGATGTGCCTGCCGGTCGCGGTGGAGCCGGTGAAGCTGACCACGTCGACGTCGCGGTGGGCGACGAGCGCGGCCCCCGCCTGGCCCTCGCCGAGGACGACCGAGACCGCGCCGGGCTCCAGCCCGGCCTCCAGCAGCAGGGAGACGGTGGCGAGCGAGGTGAGGGGGGTCAGCGGGCTCGGCTTGACGACCACCGAGCAGCCGGCGGCCAGCGCGGGCGGGAGCTTCTGCCCGAGGATGCCGAGCGGGAAGTTCCACGGCACGATCAGGGCCGCCACCCCGGCGGGCTCGCGTACGGTGAACGCGAACACCGAGTCGCCGATGTCGCGCACCGTCCGGCCGTTGAGGTCGCGGGCGAGGCCGCCGAAGTACTCGAAGGCGTTCGCGGCGGCGGCGACCTCGCCGCGTGCCTCGCGGATCGGCTTGCCCGTCTCCAGCACGAGCAGGTCGGCCAGTTCGGCGGCGTGCTCCTCGATGAGCAGCGCCGTCCGGGCAAGCACCCGGGCACGGTCACGGCCGCAGGCCCGGCCCCACGTGCCGGTGTCGAACGCGGCGCGGGCCCGCGCGACGGCGGCGTCGACCACCGAGGTCGAGTCGCCGCCCGCGCGGAACGCGGGCCGCCCGGTCGCCGGGCTGATCCGGGCCGTGCCCTCGCCCTCGGGCGCGACGGCGACGCCGCCGATCAGCGAGCCGAGGACGGGCGGGCCCTCTCCCGAGGAGACGACGGCACGATCCAGCAACGGGGTAAGGCCGCGATGGGCCCTGTGGTCCTCGTGGGGTTCGGCGGTGGTCACGTGACCCTCACTTCGTCGTGGGCTTGCGCTGGAAGAAGGCCTGCTTACGTGCGCGCGAGGCGTCCGACAGGCTGAAGAAGGCGGCGAACGTCGGCTCGGCGGGCACCCGGGTCGCGTATCCGGCCAGGGTGTCCTTCACGACGCGCAGGGCGAGCGGGTCGCAGGCGATCACCGCCTCGACCAGCTCCTCGGCCGCCGTCTCGAGGCGGTCTCCGGTGACGGCCTCGGTGACCAGGCCGATCCGTGCGGCCTCGGCCCCGGAGATCGGCGTCGCGGTCAGGAACAGTCTGCGCGCGTGGGCCAGTCCGACGGTGTCCACCAGCCGGGCGATGCCGCCCCACGCGGTCAGGTTCCCCAGCCGGGCCTCGGGGTAGCCGAGCGCGGCGTCCTCGGTGGTGACCCGGAGGTCACAGGCGAGCGCCAGTTCGAGGCCGCCGCCGAGCGCGCTGCGCTCGATCAGCGCGATGGTCGGAACGTGAAGCGCCGCCAGCCGCGCGAAGGTGGCCGTGCCGAGCCGGGACAGCCGGTCCGCGCGGTCCGGACCGGGGTCGGCCCAGTCGGAGATGTCGGCGCCCGCGCAGAAGAACCCGTTACCGCCGCGCAGGACCACACAGCGGACCGCGGGGTCGGTCTCGACCGCGCCGAGAGCGTCGCCCAAGGATTCGAGCATGGCCTGGTCGAGTGAGTTGCGTTTGGCGTACCGGTCCAGGGTCAGCGTCGCCTTGCCACGCCGATCGACGTCGAGGAGTACGGGCATCAGCGCCGTCCCCGGGCGAGCTGGTCGACCAGCAGCGCGATGATGATCGCCGCGCCGACCGCGACCTGCTGGTAGAACGCCTGGACGTTGAGCGTGGTCAGGCCCGCGGTCAGCGTCGCGATGATGATCGCGCCGAACGCCGCGCCGGACATGCTGCCTTCCCCTCCGGCGAGCTTGGTGCCGCCCATGACGGTGGCGGCGATCGCGGTGAGCAGCAGGTCGGCCCCGAGGGTCGGGTCGGCCGCGCCGAGGCGGGCGACCAGGATGGTCCCCGCCAGCCCGGCCGTCGCGCCGGACAGGACGTAGGCGGACGCGGTGAAGCGCTTCACGTTGATCCCGGCGAGCCTGGCCACCTCGGCGTTGCCGCCGACGGCCGTCAGGTGCTCGCCGAACACCGTCCGGCGCAGGCACACCGCGGCGACGACGGTGAGCAGGACGAACAGCAGGACCGGGATCGGAATGCCGAGGACGCGGCCGGCGAGCAGGTCCTGGAAGGCGGCCGGGATGTCGTAGACCGCCTGGCCGCCCGCGATGATCAGCGCGAGCCCGGCGTAGATGCTCATCGTCCCGAGCGTGATGATGAACGGCGTGATCTTGGTCATGGTGATGAGAAGCCCGTTGGCCAATCCGGCCAGGGCGCCGACGGCGATGCCTCCGAGGATCGCCACCGGCGCGGGCACCGCGTGCGACAGCAGCCCGCTGACCACCGCGGCCATCGCGACCGTCGAGCCGATGGACAGGTCGATACCCCCGGTGATCAGGACGAAGGTCTGGCCGAGGGCGAGCACGCCGACCACCGACGACTGCAGCAGAACGTTGATCAGATTGCCGCCGTCGAGGAACAACGGCCGGGCCAGCCCGAAGCCGAGCACGAGGACGACGATGACGCCGACCAGTCCGGCCTGACGGGCGACGGCGGCGACGTCGACGCGCGGGCCCGCGGCGGCGAGACCGGGCCCGTTCAGCGACTCCCGATCGAGAGTGGCGTGGTTGCTCATGGTTCTCCTTGGATCCTCAGGTCGCCGCGGCGTGGTGGACGATGGCTTCTTCCGACATGGCTGACCGGTCGAGCTCGGCGACGATGCGCCCGCGGCGCATCACCAGCACGCGGTCGCTCATCCCGAGGACTTCGAGGAGGTCCGAGGAGACCATCACGATGGCCTTGCCCTCGTCGGCCAGTTCCCGCATGAGGGCGTGGATCTCGCCCTTCGCGCCCACGTCGATGCCCCGCGTCGGCTCGTCGAAGATGAAGATGTCGCTGGAGGTCTTCAGCCAGCGGGCCAGGACGACCTTCTGCTGGGTGCCGCCGCTCAGCTTGCCGACCGGGTAGTCGGGGCTGATGTTCGCGTTGAGCCGCTTCAGCAGCGCCCGCGTCTGCTCGCGCTGCTCGCGCCGGTCCAGCATTCCGTGACGGCGCGGCGGCCTGATCAGCGTCGCGTTGGACGCCGCGCTCATGTGCAGGACGAGCCCCTGGTGCTTGCGGTCCTCCGGGAGGAAGGCGATCCCCGCCCTGACGGCCTCGGCCGGCGAACCGATGTGGATCCGCTCACCACGGATCCACACGGTGCCGCCCGTCGCCCGGTCGGCTCCGATGAGGGTCCGCACGAGCTCGGTGCGTCCCGCGCCGACCATGCCCGCGAGGCCGACGATCTCGCCGCGCCGCACCGACAGCGAGCAGTCGCTGACCCCCTCGGTGCTGGAGAGGCCCTCGACCCGCAGGACCTCCTCGCCCGCCGCGCCCGGATCGCCCGGATCGCCTCGCACGCCGACCGCGGCGACGTCACGGCCGACCATCAGCTTGACCAGCTCGGACTCGTCGGCGATCTGCCCGCGGGTGCGGGTGCCGACCAGTTCGCCGTCCCGCAGGACGGTGACCCGGTCGGACAGCTCCATGACCTCCGCGAGCCGGTGCGAGACGTAGATGATCGCCCGGCCCTCGGCGCGAAGCCGCCGGAGCAGCTCGAACAGCCGCTCGCTCTCCTGCGTGGTCAGGGACGCGGTCGGCTCGTCCAGGATGATCAGGCGCGCGCCGACTGCCAGCGCCCGGGCTATCTCGACGAGTTGCTGCTGCGCGACGCTGAGCTTGTGCACGGGGACGTCGATCCGGGCGTCGAACCCGAGCCGGGCCAGGGACCGCGCCGCGCGCAGCCGCGCCTCGCCCCGGTCGACGAACCCGGCGCGGGACTTCTCCCGTCCGAGCACGATGTTCTGGACGGCGGTGAACTGCGGGACCAGGCTGAGTTCCTGGTGCACCATCGCGAGCCCCGCGGCGAGCGCGTCGCTCGGCTGGGCGAACTCGCGCCGTTCCCCCTCGAACCACACCTCGCCGCTGTCGGGCCGCTGAACTCCGAACAGCGTCTTGAGCAGCGTCGACTTGCCGGCGCCGTTCTCGCCCAGCAGGGCGTGGATCTCACCGGGGTAGGCGGTCAGATCGACCTCGTGCAGAGCCCTGACGCTGGGGAAGGACTTGCTCAACTTCTTGATCTCCAGCACGGGCGGGTCGGTGGTCATCTCATCACCTCGGTAGCGGTGTGGTTCTCGAGGGGGCCGGTCACTTGTAGAGCGTCGTGATGACCTGGCCGGACTCGTCGTAGAACCGGCCGACGTTGTCCTTGGTGATCGTCTGAGCCGGCGCGACCACCCACGGGGCGATCTTCTTGCCCTCCAGCAGGCCGACGGCCGACTCGACCGCCCAGTAGCCTTCGTAATAGGGCAGCGGGCTGACCGTGGCGGCCATCGAACCGCCGCGGACCGCCGAAACGGCCTCCGGCACCCCGTCCGTCCCGATCACGGCGATGTTCTTGCCCGACTCCTTGACCGCCTTGGCCACGCCGATCGCCATCGTGTCGTTGTTGGCGTAGATCCCCTTGAGGTTCGGGTTCTGCTGGATGACCTGCTGCGCGGCCGAGTACGACACGTTCGCGTCCCAGTTGCCCGGCACACTGGCGACCAGCTTGAGGTTCGGGTGCTTGGCGACGCCCTCCTTGAAGCCCTTGATCCGCAGGATCGCGGCGCTGGACCCGGACTGGCCCTCGATCTGGGCGACCTCGCCCCCGCCGGGAGAGAGCTTGGCCAGCTCGTCGGCGGCCTGCGAGCCGTCCAGTTCGTGGTCGGGGCCGACGTAGACGGTCGCCGGGACCCGGGCGTCGTCCACGTTGACGATGGGCGCGGCCTGCTGGCGCATCTGGTTGAGCGCCGGAGAGAGGTTGGACGTGCTCTCGGGGGCCACCACGTAGGCGTCGAACTTCTGCCCGATCAGCGTCTGGGCGATCGTGAGCTGCTCCGCCTGGGCCTTCTCGCTGCTCGCCGCCTGGACGGTCACCTCCACGCCGTACTTGGCGGCCGCGGCCTTGGCGCCCTTCTCGATGCCCTGCCAGTACTGGTTGGTGAGCGCCTTGAGGATCACGGCGACCCGGTACTTCTTGGCGGGGGTGAACTCACCGAGGGACGAGGCGAGTTCCACGCCGTCAAGCGACTCCACGCCGTCCTGGTCGCTGGTGTAGGTGTAGGTCCGGCCGGCGGACTCGCCCGTGGAGTTCGGAGAGTCCGTGGAGTTCGCGGGGCTGCAAGCGGTGAGGCCCAGCGCGAGCGCCGAGGACGCCAGCGCGATCATTTTTTGCTTTCTCATGACTCAGCACTTTCTTGGGACTTGCCGTGGGGAAACCGGTTTCTTACGGGCCAGGACCGCTTGAGGCAACCGGGGGGTGTGATTTGGATCTTTGAGACGTGTTTATGGGTGTCTTTGACTCTACGAACAGCCGCAGGAGCCTCGGACAATGAGCTGGGGAGCCAGAACGTGCCGTTCCGGCGGCTTGCGGGCGCCGCGGCTCTCGCCCGGATGCCGGCCGATGCGCTCGGCGAGCAGGCCCGCCGCGACCGCGCCGACCTGCCGGGCCCTGCTGTCCACGGTCGTCAGGGATACCCCCGGGATCCGACCCACCCAGATGTCGTCGAAGCCGATGAGGGCGATGTCATCCGGGATCCGGAGGCCCAGCGTGTGGGCGGCCGTCATGAGCCCGAGCGCCAAGGTGTCATTGGCCGCGCAGACCGCGCTCGGGCGGGGCAGGTCGCGCAGCAGATCGAACGCGGCCTCGGTCGCCTCGGCGAGCTCACTGGTCCTGGCGAGATGGACGGCACTGTCGGCCTCGCGGTAGACGCTGCGGAACCCCTCGAACCGCTGCCGGAACGCCAGGACGTCCAGCGGCCCGCTCAGGAACACCGCCCGGCCGAACCCGTGCCCCCGCAGGTGCTCCGCGGCCATCCGGCCGCCCAGCCGGTTGTCGATCACCACGGTGTCGACGAGCGGCCTGGCCAGCTCGCGGCTGGCGACGATCACGTTGATCCCTGCGTTGACGAGCCTCTGCACGCTCCCGTCCCGCATGAACGCCGAGGCGACGATCGCCCCGTCCACGCGGCGCTGGATCATCGTGCGTACGACATCGGCCTCCTTGTCGCTGTTCTCCGCGCTGGTGCCGAGCAGCAGGGTGTAGCCGGCCGGATCGATCACTTCCTCGACTCCGGCGACCAGCTCCGGATAGAACGGATTGGTGATGCTGGCGACGACGACGCCGATGGCGTACGATCGCCGACTGGACAAGCCCTGGGCCAGCGCGTTGGGATAGTAGTTGAGCTCCTTGATCGCGCTCTCGATCTTCTCCCGCGTCTTCTCCGAGACGTAGTAGTCGGTCGCGCTCAAGAACTTGGACACGGTCGCCTTGGACACGCCGGCGAGCAACGCGACGTCCTTGATGGTCGTCCGTGGCGTGACAGGAAACCGGTTTACCATGCAGATAGGGTGCGCTGGGTCACTCCGCAGGTCAATGTGTTTCCGAAGTGTTTCCGAAATCGAGATTCGGACACCTCCCCGCCACACCCGCCCACCGATCACCCGCCGAGCCGACGAGGCTCCCCGTCACCGGCCGACGCACCCGGGACCTACGGACTCGACCAGCCGACTACGCGAAGCCCCCCGACCGGAGACCTCCCGCAGGTTCGAGACTCGTTGTTCACGAAGCGGCCACCGCGAGCAGCACCTTCAGGGTGCGACGGCCACGCGCAGCGAGAAGTGGTGGGCCCGTGGTGGCCGCCTCCGCAGCTACCGGGGGCGGTGGAACGGCTGGTGCAGGCGTTCGACCTGCTGGCCCGCGGGCAGGTGCACGGCGATGGCGTGGGGGTCGGCGAGGTTGTCACGCTCACGGCGGAGCTGCAGCGCATCGCCGTCACCTACCCGACCTCGGCGGCAGCCACCGTCCGTTGCGTGACCCGGACGCCGAAGACGACGCATAGGGCTTGCCGCTGGCCGGCCGGGATCGGCCGCTGCACTGGGCGATCAGCCAGACCAGCCATATCCGCCCGATCTTTTCCCCAGTACTACGGGAACCCCACCTCGACATCGAGGGTGTGCCCGACCCGAACACGTCCCCTGGATCGACCCGACCCGTCCGGCCTGACGAACGGCCCGGTGTCAGCGGCTTCACCGCTCAGAAATCCTCCGCCACGTCGTCAGTTCTGGTAGCCCCTCGCCACCCGCGGAAGGATTGACGACCATGACCGACGCCAGACTGCTAGACGACGAGGCCCCGTTCATCGCGGCGGCCCGCTCAAATGACGCAGCACAGTTCGCGCTCATCACGGAGCGCTACCGGCGTGAGCTGCAGGTGCACTGCTACCGGATGCTCGCGAACTACGAGGACGCCCAGGACATGACGCAGGAGACGTTCCTCCGGGCGTGGAACAAGCGGGAGTCGTTCAAGGGCCACGCTGCGCTGCGGACCTGGCTGTACCGGATCGCGACGAACGCCTGCCTCGACTTCCTGGAGAAGCGCAACGACCGCACACCCGTGCCTGCCGAGCTGCCGGGCGCGGGCTCGGAAGTGCGCTACCTGCAGCCCTACCCGGACCGGATGCTCCCGGAGGACCCGCAGGAATCGGTGGTGGCGCGGGAGACGATCGAGCTGGCGTTCATCGTCGCCGTCCAGCACCTGCCGCCGCGGCAGCGGGCGGTGTTCATCTTGCGCGACGTCCTCGGCTGGCCGGCGTCGAAGGCCGCCAACGCCCTCGAGCTGACCGTCGCATCGGTGACCAGCGCACTGCAGCGGGCGCGCGTGACGATGCGCGAGCAGCTGCCCGACCGCCGCCTCGACTGGCGGAGCCCTGCCACGCACGAGCTGTCGGATGACGAGCGCGGCCTGGTGAAGTCGTATATGGACGCCCATGAGCGCAACGACCTCGACGGGCTGATGGCCCTGCTGCGCGACGACCTGCGCTTCGCGATGCTGCCCGAGCCGGGCACCTTGATCGTCACGGCCAAGGACGCGGTGGACGGCTGGGTCTCCAATGGGCTCTTCCAGCGCGGCTACGACGACTGGCGCTGCATCGCCACGACGGTCAACCGCATGCCTGCCGCCGTGCTGTACCTCCGCACCCCCGACGACCCGGAATACCGTTTGTTCACCATCGCGGTCCTGCACATCGTCGACGGGAAGATCGCCGAGCTCACCGGATTCGACGCCACCGACAAACCATGGCTGAGCCTGCCCCCGACACTGTCATCAGACAAAGGCCCCATCGTCGACGAGTCCAGCGCACGGGCCGCCGTCACCGAAGTCACCGCCGAATGAGCACCCCGACCAGCTGAACACCAACGCGGCAACGCGAACACCACCGCCCCGCCGGCGTTGCCGGCGGGGCATCTTCATGCCCGAAGATCATCGTCACGATCAACGACGCCGTCGCCCTCATCTCCACTGCTCACTTGGAACGCGAGGAAGGGCCCGGGGAAGGGTCCCCTCATCGCCGAGGGTCACGGTGAGCACGCCAGGAAGGATTTCGACCTGGCCTTACGAGCCGAGCATTTGGCCCGTGCTCATCGCCTCGTCTCGTATCGGGTCAGCACCACGCCGCCGGGAAATGTCCGCGTCTCGACCAGGTTCAGGTTCACCCAGCTGTCCAGCGCGGTGAAGAACGGCGTGCCGCCGCCCACCAGGACCGGCACGGTGACCAGCGCGTACTCGTCGATCAGCCCGGCCCGCATGGCCGCCCCGGCGAGCGTCGCGCCGCCGATGCCCATCGGGCCGCCGTCTACGGCCTTGAGCCGGGTGATCTCGGCGACCGCGTCGCCGGTGACCAGGCGGGTGTTCCAGTCGACCTTGTCGATCGTCGATGAGAACACCACCTTCGGCGTGTCCCGCCAGTTCCGCGCGAACTCGATCTCCGCCGGGGTGGCGTTGGGCTGCTGGTCGCCGGTCGGCCAGTAGGAGCTCATCGTCTCCCACAGCTTGCGCCCGTACAGCGACATCTCGCTCGCCCGCTCCTGGTCGAGCCACCACTGGAACAGCTCGGCGCTCGGCGATGAGTCCGGTCCCTCTGCCCCACCCCAGCCGATGTCGTCACCGGTCGCGGCGATGTAGCCGTCCAGGGTCACGTTCATACCGAAGATCAGTTTCCGCATCGTGCCAGCCTCCCGTGAGTCGATCTCACACGTACAGACGGGCGCGGCGCGGAAACCTAATCGGTGCGCGATCTGCGTCCGCAGGTAGTCCTCGCGTTCCGGACTCAGCACGGCGTACTCGGCGGGCTCGAGCACCACCGACCGGATCTCGATTTCACCCTCGCAAACGCCTGGTCACACAGCTACAGCGCCGGGCCCTCTCACCGCGCTGGAGATCGCCAAGCAGTTCCCGACGCTGGGCATCTCGCTCGGCGACCAGCGGCCGCACATGCGCCGCAAGATCCGCGAGTACCTACCTCTCTACCAGCGCCGACGCAGCCAAGCGTTGTTTTCAGCGCCTGCTACTGAAGGGCCAGTGGGGTCCAGCACCTTGCGTGGGGCCGCTACTGAGCCACCGCGTAGTCCGGCCCGGTCATCGCCGGCCTCCAGCTCTGCGCCCGGCGGGGTCGCGTTCGGCCTGCCACCGGCCGAGCGCCTCGGCCGGCACCCGGGCGTACTTGGCCAGTGATCGCACCGAGGTGTGCCCGGACAGCGCCATCAGCATCGGTGTGGAGGCGCCGTCCTCGGCGGCGTGCGTCAGGCCGGAGTGGCGCAGCTGGTGCAGCGTGTACGGCCCGCCCGGTAGGTCGGTGGTGTGCTGTTCGAACACCTCCGCTGCCCGTCGGTACGACAGCCGGGCGCGGGTGGATCCGGTCGTGGTGGCGGCGGGAACGGCGGTGGTTTCCGCGATGGCCACCAGCACGTGGGAGACGGTCTGGGACGCGATGGTCGCGCTGTCCCCCGGCTGCGACTCGACATCGTCACCAAGGTCTGTCCGGGGTGTCTATCCGTCCTCACGCCAGATCCGGAGACGGCCCGCTTCCTTCAGCCGCTGCCGCCGGGCGATCACGTATCCGCAGGTCACGAGAAGGTCGAGCGTAGCGGCCGGAATCCAATAGGTGCCCGTCCGGTTCAACTCCTCCTCGGAAACCCCGGCGATCAAAGCCCCGGCGAACGCCCCGACCGAGACGTACGCGGCCACCGCGTGAACGACGAGAAGACGACTCAGCCGAACGGCCCTGGTCACCATGCGGACGCCGACCCCGTGGCAGACCGACCAGACGGCCGCGCAGGAGGCCACGAGCGTGCAGCCGGCGATGAGCCATCCACCCAGGGGATTCATCCCCACGAAAACGGTCGGCCCCAGCGCGAACACCATCGAGAAGGGCAGGAGGGCAGCCACCGTCGCCGCGCGCAACCGAACGTTGTCGTCATCCAACTCGTCCGCGAAACTCCGCGCCCGAGCCCGCCGCCGCCTCCGCTCCTCCCAGGTCGGGTGCTTTCCCCGCACGGCGCCGACCCCCCACCAGAGCAGGCTCATCACCGCGACGACCACGACCGTACCCAGGATCGAATGGCCGTCCACACGCGGCCCGCCGATACCGAAGAACGAGGCCACACGGTCACCACCGAGCTCGATCAGCCAGCGCCAGACTCGCTCGACCACGAATAACCCCACGAGGGCGACGACCGCCAGCAGGCAACCCTTGGCCGTGAGCTTCTCCTCATCACCGGGCCCTTCGGAGGTCGGCGGCTTCCCGGCTTGATGAATCGGCGGCTTCCCGGGATGAAGGAGCAGATCGGCGACCGCGGCCCGCAGGTCGGCGTGCGCCGTCCCCGAGTCGATTCGGTCAGCGGCGGCGAGGGCCGTACGGCAGGCGTCCGCGTCCCTCTGGTGCGCGTGGATCAACGCCTGAAGCAACAGCGGGAAAGAATCCCCCGGTCGCTCGGCCGCCAGCCGATCCGCATACGCCCGCGCCCACGAAAAACGCCCTTCCTCACAGCGTTTCACCACGTGAGCGAAAGCCTCGTCCTCACTTACCAACGGGACCCTGCCCTGCGCGGGTCATCATGACGCCCGTGCGAACGACTCGGGCCCGGCCACGCCGAATCCATGCGCCCGCCGCGCCACCGGAAAGGACCATGCCTCCATATTTGTAGATCGACAGGTTGTTCCGGTCGGTTTCCGCGCAAGAGGTCACGACATGCCGCTCCGCGCTCGCGTAGGAACCTTGGAGGAGCCTACCGGTACCCTCGTGTCCTTCGCCGCCTTCGCCATCGGTTTCGTGGCCGGCCCGATCGGCGCGTTCGTCGCCGGCCACTACGGCGACCGGATCGGCCGCAAGAAAGTGCTCGTCGCGACGCTGCTCATCGCACCGCCCCGCGCTGACGTCGACGCGGTCATTCCGGCCAAGCGAACGGGACGTCAGCCGGCGTCGCGGAGCAGCGCGTCGCCAACGCGGGTGCGCTGGTACTGCACTACGGGCCCCCGCCGCGTGCGGGTGACCAGATCGGCGTCAAGCAGCACGCTCAGGTGGTACGACACCGTGGACGGGGCAAGCTGGTGGCGCCGGCTCAGCTCGGTGGTCGAGCGAGATATGCCCAGATCGCGCAGGATCGCGGCGCGGCTGGTCCCGATCAGTCCCGACAGCGCCGTGTCGGCCTTCGATTCGGCGGCGGTCCCGCCCGCCGGGTAGGCGATGAACGCGTCCAGCGGGTCGCACACCTGCACCTGCAGGTTGGGCCATCCGAGCGCCGACGGCGACAGGACCAGCTCGCTGTCGCTCAGATCGCTCGCCCCGTCGTACGGCTTGACGATGCGCATCTCCTCCGGGGCCCAGTCGAGCTCGGGATGCAGGGTCTCCAGCACATGGCCGACCCCGTGCGTGGCCATCAGGTGCGCCCGTCTCGCCACGTCCGCGGCCAGCCGTTCCTCGATCGCCTTCTGGTGGTCGGCGAGCGCGATATGCCAGAAACGGCGAAGGCCGTCGGCGGCCCGCCGGGCGAAGCTGCCGTCCTCCAGGACACGGCGGACGCGGTCCGGCATGCCCCCGTTCGGGTAACGCTCCTCTAGCAACTGTTCCTCCGTCTTCTCGACGGGGGTTTGGCTGACTGCGTCCAGTTGGGCGGACAGCACGTGCTTCCACGAGCCCACGCCGGGCCGCGGCGTCAGCATGTCCAGGACGTAGCCCTGCGAACCGTGCGGCATCACGGCCGCGATCAGCGCGACATCGGGGTCGCGTAACGCGTACCGGGCGGAGGCGTCCGCCATGCCGAGGACCGGGTGGCGCCGATTGGCGGCGGCCAGGCGCAGCCAGGCGGTGATCTCGAACGCCGGTGAGGGGGCGATCCTGGTGCGGGCAAGACCGGAAACGTTGAATTTAACGGTAATCATGAGGCACTGTAAATCACTTTCGAGCCTGATCGAATGTGTACCGGGCCGCCGGTCGCGGTGATTCACTGTGAAAGCGACACGACCACCCGCGACATGGACGACCTTACCGGGGCCGGCCTGCGCAAAGATTGCCGAAACCATTCCCGCACGTGGACTCAAGGAGCCTTGTGAGCTCGCCACAGGGTTCCCGATCCTCCCCGGACGATGGCACTTCACCCGCCAGGCCGAAGAGCGTTCCATTCCACATCCCGAAGATCTGCCTTTCCCGGAGCGGACCAGCCGGGGACGGCGATCGGAGGCCGGAGACCGCCACGCTCACTCGACGCGTGGCACAAGACACCGACAATTCAGAAAGGAGGGAATCCAATGGTCAAGCACTACTTCAAGTACGCGCTCAGCACGCTCACCGCTGCCATGTTCGTCTTCAGCACGTGATCCACCAGTCGCCCGGGGCCGCCCGCTGAGCGGCCCCGGGCGCCGAGAACGGAGGTTCAGCCGATGTTCGCCAGCGCCGTACACCAACTCCGGTACGCCGCCGGGCTGCTGCGCGGCGACCGGATGCCCGTCGAGAGCCTGGCCCACATCGCCCGCGACCTCGTGGCGACGGTCAGGCAGTTCGGCGAGCCCGGCGATGATGCGGCCCTGTTGCCCGGCCGGCAGGGCGCCACCGACCCGGAGGTACGCCGCACCGTGCTGACCCGGGGGCTGCGTCTGACCGCACGGCGTGCCGCCACCCGCACCGCGTACTACCAGACGATGTTCGCCGACCTCGGCATGCGTCCGCAGGACCTGACCCTGGACTCCTGGACCGCGCTCCCGGTCACCCCGAAGGCGGCGCTGCGCGGCATGCCCGCGGCCTTCGTGTCCGTCGGCATCGAGCCCGCGCTGCTCGCGCTCACGACCGGCACAAGCGGCACCCCGACGCACGTCTGGCTCAGCCGGCGTGAGGTGGACATGATGGTGGCGCTGAACACCATCTCGGCGGTGCTCGGTGAGCGCCTGCGCCCCGGGGACGTCCTCGCCTACGCCGGGTCCTCACGCGGCACCATTCCCGTGCTCTGCGTCAGCACGGCGGTGATGGCGGTCGGCGCCACGTTCATGCAGCTCGGCACCCTTGACCCGGAGGTCGCCCTTGAGCGGCTGGCCGCTCCGCTGACGCTACCCGGCCCGGCGCGCCAGATCACCCACCTGACCGCGAACACCTCCTACCTCGCCGCACTCGTCTCCGCGGCGGAGCGGGGCGGCTGGCGTGCGGCCGACTTCGGGCTGCGGTCACTCCAGGTCGGCGGCGAGGTGCTCAGCGACGCGCTGCGCCTGCGCGCGCGACAGGTGTTCGGCGTCGAACCCGAAATCGGTTATGTCCTGACCGAGTCGATGCCGGCCGGCGCGCGGCTCTGCTCCGCCCGCCACCTGCACCACACCACCGAGTTCGCCCACGTGGAGGTCCTCGACCCGGTGACGTACCGGCCGGTGGCGCCGGGCGAGATCGGGACGATCGTCGTCACCCCGTTAGTGCCGTACCGCGAATGCACGCTTTTGATGCGTTACGTCACCGGCGACCTCGTCCGCCGCCTCGCCACACCACCCACCTGCGAACTGGCCCCCGCCCCGGCCACCACCGACATCACCGCCGCGGCCGCAAGCACCGACGTCGCCGCCGTCGCCGCGACCTCGGACATCCTGGGCCGCTACGCCGGACCGCTGTCCCTGGAAGTGCCACACCGCCAGGTCCTCGAAGTCCTGGACGCCGAACCGGACGTCGCCCTCCCCGCGAGATACGCCCTCACCCCCGAACCGACCGGCCCGGTCCTGCACGTCCTAGCCGAGCACCGCTCCCCCCGGCTACTCGCCCGCCTGGAGGAAGCCGCCGCCACCCGCGGCCTCCCCCTCAGCGGAATAGTCCTCCACGATGACCTGGCCGACATGCCCGCCACCCCACCCCTGCGCGCCGACCTCCGAGAACACTCCTTCGACCACCACCCCACACCCGCGGCCGCCCTCCTCGGAGCCCACCCATGACCGGCACCCCACGGCCGCGAACCGACGCCCAAGAGCACGCGCCCGACCGGCATCCCCCGGCCGCGGCAGCACCGACAATCCTCGGAGCGCGCCCATGACCGGCCCCTCGCCGATCCTCTCCGCGGCCCTCGTCGCCCTGGTCGCCGTGATGATCACGGCCGCCGCAGCCTACTGCGCGCGCTTCCGCCTGCCCCGCCCGCCGGTCGGCACCTACACCTACCCCGACATGGTCGTCATCTTCGTCGTCGTGGTGCTGGCGCCGCTGACCTACCTCAATCTCCCCGGCCCCGTGGTCGCGGGGGTGTTCGGGCTGGTCCTGCTGTTCGCGGCCCAACTCGCCCTCGCTCCCCTCGTCGGGGGCCGTCCGGCGTGGGCCGCGTCGGTGGCGCTCTGCCTGGCCACCGGAGCGGCGGCACTCACCGGCGTGGCCCTCGCGGTGACCGTCCTCACCGATGTCCTGCTGGCGGCGGGAGTCATCGCGGTCACCAGCCTCTGGGCGCAGAGCGGCATGCGTGCCGGTCACGTCGCGCTGTTGTCGGCACTGCTCACCGGCTACGACCTGATCGCCACGGTGTCCACCACGATCATGACCCGGTTCTTCACCGAAGTACGCGGCCTGCCGTTCGCGCCCCTGTTCACCCTCAGCGACGGGCCCACGCCGGTCGCCATGGGGCTCGGCGACCTGATGATGCTGGTGCTGTTCCCCCTCGTCGCGCACCGCTCCTTCGGCCGAGCCGCGGGCGTGGTCGCCGCGCTGGCCGGTGTCACCGTCACCGCCATAGTCTCCGCGCTGTTCGTCTGGGGCGTCCTCACCGAAGGTCTGCCGTTGCTGACCGTCCTTGGACCCGTCGTCGTCGCGCAGTACCTGCTGTGGCGCGCCACCGGCCGCCACGAGCGCGGCGGCCGAGAACATGGCGGCCGGGAACGAGAAACACCAGCCACAACCGACTTCACCCCCGAAGCCACGGCCGCCCCCACCCTCGCGCCCAGCCCCACCCCCGACGCCGCGCTGACGGCCGCGCTGACCGCCCCGCCCCGAGACGAGCCCTGGATCGCCGTACACGAGGGCCGCGTCGCCGGCACCGGCGCGACCCCTGGCCTGGCCCGCCGCTCAGCCCGCGAGAACGGATGCACCGCGCTGCCGACCGTCCACGCAGGCGGCGACCTGACCCCACCCAAGCCCATCCCCGCCTGACCGGCCCCCTCCATCGCCGATCAAGCCGGGGCATACCGGCAGCGCCGCACCAACCGCCGCCAGAAGATCGCCGCCCCGGACAATCCCTCAGAAACGATTCCGCGCAGGGTCGGCCGAATCGTCACTCCGCAGAAAGGCAGTCTCATGCGACTCTCCCGCAGGTCCGCCGCGATCGCCGCAATGCTTACCGCAACCTGCACGATCGCCCTTACGACCACGACCGCACCGGCCCAGGCCGCACCCACCCCCTCCCCCGCCACTTCCACCGCGCCGCCGTCCGTCGAGAGACAGGTGACGGTGGAGGAGGTCCTGCGGCTCAACCCGCAGGCGGAGAAGATCAGCGACACCGAGGTGAAGATCGCCGACGGCATGATCCTCATGCTGCCGCGGTCCCAGTCCGACGCCGTCGCCTTCGCCGCCTCGTGCACCTACAAGTACCTCTGCGCATGGGAACACTCGGACGGCGGGGGCTACGGCATCTCCTTCTACGCCTGCGGTTCCTACAACCTCGGCGGATACCGTTACCCCGACGGCGCCTGGGTCGGCACCGGCACCTCCGACCCCAAGTGGAACGACCGCATCTCCTCGATGACCAACAACCAGACCACCGGCACCCGAGCCAACTTCTACAACTGGGAAGGCACCTGGACCCTCGTCTTCTGGACCTTCTCCTACGACTGGCGCGCAAACCTCGCCATCGACAAGCGCTACGACAACGGCGGACAACTAAACGACATCATCGACCGCGTCGTCCCCTGCTAACCCCCCGCACCGAACCCCGCAAGCACCAGTACGGCGCCGCGTCCCCCGGTCCGCACCGCCGGGACGCTGCGCCGTTCTCTCCGTCCAGGCCGGGCGGCGACTCTGCCAGGCCGAGGGCATAACAGCCGAGCGTTCGTGTGCAGCCGGCGACGACAACCCGTTCTGGCCAAATTCGGACCGACCTCGACGCACTCTCGCGGCGGGCCGTTCGGCAGGCGACCCTTTTTACTGTGCCGGACATGCGTTTCCGATGGGACTGGTTGAGCCCAGTGGTCTCCCCGCTCCGGCGGGTTCGTCGCCGGAGCGGCACATCAGGTACGCGCACGGGTTTCACGTCGTCGCGGCCTCGCGGGTCGGCTGCGCGCCTGTGCGTGGAGAGGCTGACGAAAGCCGGAACCTATGGGGGTCGTCAGGCCCGAGGGTTGAAGGGGATGCCACTTGGCTTGGCGTTCGCGAGCAGGTCCGCGAACCGCCCGTCAGTGATCTTGATGGTCGCGTCGCCGAAGTCCGCGTTCATCAGCCTGTCGCGCAGCGAGGTGCCGGGCCAGCCGTTCCAGTCCACGAGCGGCGGATAGCGCCAGTCGTGGTAGTGGTTCTCCGGCGGGTCGTCATTGCCGTTGGCGAGCCGGAAGAAGTGCGTGGACAGCCCGTCCTTGTGGTAGACGATCTTGGGGTGCGACCCGTCGAAGCGCACCTGCGAGCGCGTGTAGGTCACGACGCTGCTGTGCTGCGTGGTCGACACGTACTCCACCTGGTTCGACGCCTGGTTGATCCAGGAGATGACGTGCTCCCAGTCGTGACGGTGGCCGCCGAGGCTGATGAGGGGCAGCGCCTGGTCCTTCTCGAAGTAGCTGGCGTACACGACGGCGCACCAGCCGTTGTCGCACTTGGACCGGGCGTAGGTCTGCGAGTTGTCCAGATCCGACTGGTCACGGCAGTTGCCGTTGACCGCACCGGTCGGCTTCAGCCCCGGGTTGAGGGTGCCGTCCGGCCCAATGGCAGGGGTGGCGTAGCAGCCGTCGCCGTCGTAGTCGTAGGCCGGCGAGAACGACAGCTCGTACTCTCCAGCCGACTGGGGAAGGTTGCGGGGCGGATCGGCGTAGGCCGCCGACGCCGGGATCACGACCCCCAGAACGGTGGCGCCGAGCACGATCCCGAACCGGGAGAGCTTGCGCTTGGAGAACGTTGGGGAAGACGTGCTCCTCTCTGACACGGTCGCTGACTTCGATGCCCTCGCGGTGGACGTGAATGACGACAGTTTTCGCATTCTTCCGCTTTCTCGAAGGACTGGCTCCATGACGTGGATCGCATCGACGTGGAGGGGTGGTAGAGCGATCGGCGGCGTTCTCCGTGCCAATGTGAGCACCCCTCGCATTTTACTGCACCACAGGACCCACGCTTGATCAAGATCCGCCCACCAGATGACACCGACATGTATCGGCTACGGCCGGAAGGTGGCCCACGAGCGAACCCCATGAACCGCCTCCCGGCACAGCCGGCTTGCCGTAGCCGACCCCGGGCCAGGCAGGATCAGCCGCGCCCGCGACCACACCCCGTTCCTGCACGCCGTCGCCGACAACCGCAACGCCATCCGCCGCTACGAGTACCTCGGATTCCGGCTGGCGATGACGGCGATGACGACATCAGACCTTCACGGCGCGCAGACGACGCTGGCTGATCTTTTCGATGCCATCGACGTCAGAGGTCAACACGGTGACCGGTCCGGGAAGACGTAGCGCGGTAGCGCACACCATGGCGTCGATGGCGTACTTGTGGCCATGCAATCCGGCCTGGGCAAGCAGTGCGGCACCATCGCGAGCGATGTCCTTCGTCACCGGCTCGACGGTCAGGCGCGACAACGTCCATTCGTAGCGAGCACGATTGAGCTTCGGGTGGGAGACCTCGACGAGGGTCGCCGCGCTGACCACTACGCGAACGTCTTCCTCCTCTGCCGCAGCCAGCCATTCCGTGAGCTCAGAAACTTGCAGTACCGCCTTGGACAGCCCTTCAGAGTCGAGGACGAGCGTTCCCGGCATCATGCGGCAGATGTGCCGGCAGAGCCCTGCTCAGGCAGGTCGCTCCGCAGAAGTGCGCGCTTGGCTTCGACTCCCGCGCGATCCACCGGACCGTGCTGGGATTCGGCCGCACTGATGAGCTCACGCAAGTTGTCCCGCTCGACCTGCCGGGACAGTGCCTCGGAGACATAGGCAGAAAAGCTGGCCTTACCGATACGAGCCTGCACGACAGCGGCGAGATCCTCCGGGATCGTGACGCTGAACTTCCTGGTTCCACCACTCATACCACCAACAATAGCATCGGTAGGATTGATGGTAGGATGATCTACTCACCACCTTCACCCGCCGCACCCGCGCCAGATAAGGCCATGCGGGCCCTGCCAGTCGACGTCGGCGACTTCCGGCGCTCATCGGCATGTGGCGGGCGCTTCGACCGAGTCAATCACGCGATCACTTATCGAACACCAGTATGATGCCACGGTCCAGACAGACGGTGATCCACCTGGAAAGGGCTGCACGTGGCGCAGAAGGTGATACTGGTTGACGACCTCGACCACTCCGAGGGCGACGACGTGGCGAGACGGGAGTTCCCGCTGCTGAGCCGGACCTTCGCCATCGACCTGTCCGATGCCAACCAGCAGCGGCTGAGCGAGGCTCTCGCGTTCATCGAAGAGGTCCTGGAGAGCTCCCGCGAGGTGAAGCAGGCGTCGCGGTCGAAGAAGGCCGCCGACCCCTCCCCCCGATTGCAGGGCTACACGCTCACCGACGTTCGCGAATGGGCACGCGAGCAAGGGCTGGAGGTACCCGCACGCGGAAAGGTCGCCGACGAGGTCCTCGAAAAGTTCATCGCCGCCCACCCCGACGCAAGCTCCACGCACTCGGCGCCGGACGAACAGCCAGGCGAAGAAGCAGAGAACGGCACGAAGCCGAACACCGACACCTGAGCCGGAGGCCCGGCCAGGGTTCGCTGCCGCGCACCCCGCTGAGGTGCTTCGGGCGGCCTGCTCGACCGGGCCGGGGACTGGGGAGGCCGCGACGAGCCGGCGGGTGTAGTCATGGACGGGCCGGGTGAGCACCTGGTCTCGATCACCTTCGACGAGCGCGCCTGGGCCTAGGTCGCCGACGCGACTGACCGATTTCCCGGTAATACCTATTGGAATAATGGGTTATCTGATGACATCATGTCGGCCATGCGCGATGCCTTACTTCGGCCGCCGTCGATCTGACCCGTCGGCCGATGACCCGGCCGCCGACGCGACGCGAGTACCACGCCCACGTCTTCAGCCGACCACGACGCTGATCCGGCCGGTCCAGCGCACCGCAACCTTCCCTCACCGAACAGGAGCCGTGTCCGATGCCCACTGCCTACGTGTTCACCGCACACGGCGGACCGGAGGTCGAGACCTTCGCCGACCTGCCTCGGCCCGTACCCGGGCCGGGACAGGTGCTGGTCGCCGTCCGCGCCGCGGGAGTCAACCCGGTGGACTGGAAGCTCCGCGCGGGATTCCGGCTACCCGGCGCGCCCGAACCGCGGTTCCCTGTCGTGTTCGGCGGTGAGGTCGCCGGCGTGGTCGAGCAGGTGGGAGACGACGTCACCGGCGTCACGGCCGGGGACGCCGTGTTCGGCAATCCGATCACCGGCGGGTACGCGCAGTACACGCTACTTCCCTCCGAGCTCACCGCCGCGAAGCCCGCCGGCCTGTCGTTCGCCGACGCGGCGACGCTGCCGCCACCGCCTACGACGGCATTGTCCAGCTCGCGCTGCCGCCTGGGGCGACCCTGCTCGTCACGGGGGTCGGCGGGGGAGTCGGCGTCGCCGCGGCCCAGATCGCCCGTCACGCTGGATTGCGGGTGATCGGCACCGCCGGCGCCGGCAAGAAGGAGTTCGTGGAGTCCCTCGGCGTCACGCACGTCGAGCCCGGCCCCGGCGTGGCCGACCGGCTGCGCGCCGCCGCCCCGGACGGGATCGACGCGATCTACGACCTGGTCGGCGGCAGCGCGCTCGAGGACGCCACTCAGGTCCTGGCCGACCGGTCGAAACTGATCAGCGCGGCCGACCGCGACACCGTCGCCCGGCTTGGCGGCTCCCCGGTCGCGCGTGCCCGGACCCGCTCCGTCCTCGACACGGTCGCCGAGCTGGCCGTGGCCGGGGTGCTGCGGCCGTTCGTCACCGCCACCTACCCCTTGGCGCAGGCTTCGCAGGCGCTGCGTGCGGTCGAAGCCGGCCACGCCCAGGGCAAGATCGTCATCGAGGTCGCCCCGTGAGCGGGCGAACCAGCGGGCACAGCGGCGTTTCGCTCACCTGCCCGACGGAGGAGAACCCGTGAGCGCATCCATCGCCAGGGACCGTAAGACCGCCGAGCCCGAGCCGGACCGCGTCGTGGCCACCGGCGCCCGGCTGGACGCGGCCGAGACCGGTTGGCCGCACCCGCTCGACAATCCGGCCCGATCCTCGCTGACCGGGCCGCACGCGCACTTCGCCGAGCAGCGCGGCAATATTCTTCGTTACCCTGTCGACGTGTCGTCGTTCGTGGCCCTCCCCGAGGTCCCGACCGCGCAGGACTGGGCCGACATCGCCACGCTGGCCGACCCGGACGGGTTCGTCCCGCTGATCGGCGTCGCCGTCCCACCCCCGGCCGGATGGGAGGTCCAGATCCATGGTGCCGGCGTGCAGATGGTCGACGACGGCGTCGCCGCCGTCGCGGACGAGGAGGCGATCCGGCTCACGGGGGCCGACGTACCGGACATGCTCGCCCTGACCCAGCGCACCAAGCCCGGCCCGTTCCTGCCGCGCACCATCGAGCTCGGCACCTACCTGGGCATCCGCCGCCACGGCGAGCTGGTCGCCATGGCCGGTGAACGGCTTCACCCGCCCGGCTGGACCGAGATCAGCGCCGTCTGCACCGCTGCCGCCCATCGCGGGCAGGGCCTGGCGACGCGGCTCGTGCGCGCGGTCGCCGCCGGCATCCGGGCCCGCGGCGAAACCCCGTTCCTGCACGCCGCCGCCGACAACACGAACGCCATCCGCCTGTACGAGTCGCTCGGATTCCGGCTGCGCCAAACCGTGACGTTCAAGACCGCCCGGGTCCCCGACGATGTCGCCGTCGGCTGAGCGGACGGCCGCCGACCTCAGTGTCGATGCGGCCGTCGCCGAAGTGGTCACGCTCACCAGCGAGCTGATCGCGATCGACACCACCAACACCGGCGACCCGTCGAGCCTCGGCACCGAGCGCGCCGCCGCCGAGTACGTCGCCGAGAAGCTCGCCGAGGTCGGCTACGACACCACCTACCTGGAGTCGGACGCACCCGGCCGCGGCAACGTCATCGCCCGGCTCCCCGGCGCCGACGCGTCGCGCGGGGCGCTGCTCGTGCACGGCCATCTGGACGTCGTCCCCGCGGACGCGGCGGAGTGGTCGGTGCACCCGTTCTCCGGCGAGGTCCGCGACGGTTATGTGTGGGGCCGCGGCGCGGTCGACATGAAGGACATGGTCGCGATGACCCTCGCCGTCGCCCGCGCGTTCAAGCGCGACGGCATCGTCCCGCCCCGTGACCTGATCTTCGCCTTCGTGTCCGACGAGGAAGCCGGCGGATTCCACGGCGCCCGCTGGCTCGTCGACAACCACCCCGATCTGTTCGAGGGCGCCACCGAAGCGATCAGCGAGGTCGGCGGCTTCTCCATCACACTCACCGGGGGCGTCCGCGCGTATCTCATCGAAACCGCCGAAAAGGGCGCCATGTGGCTGCGGCTCAAGGTCACCGGCACCGCCGGGCACGGGTCGATGCTGCACACCGACAACCCTGTCGCCAAGCTCGCCGCCGCCATCGCCCGGCTCGAACAGCACCGCTTCCCTCTCGTGCTCACCGACCCGGTCCGGGACTTCCTGCACGGCGTCGGCGAACTGACCGGCGTGCCCTTCGACGAGTCCGACCCCGAGGCGGCGGTCGCCCGGCTGGGCAACCTGTCGCGGCTCATCGGCGCCACCCTGCGCGACACCGCCAACGTCACCATGTTCAACGCCGGCTACAAAGCCAACGTCGTCCCGTCCGTCGCCCACGCCACCGTCGACGGGCGCATGCTCCCCGGCCGCGAAGCCGCCTTCGAAGCCGCGCTCACCGACATTCTCGGGCCCGACGTCGAACTCGACTGGGACAGTCTCCCGCCGGTCCAGACGACCTTCGACGGAACGCTCGTCGACGCGATGACGACAGCGATCACCGCGGAGGACCCTGGCGCGCAACTGCTGCCCTACATGCTCTCCGCCGGTACCGACGCGAAATCGTTCCAGCGGCTCGGCATCCGCAACTTCGGCTTCGCCCCGCTCAAGCTGCCCCCGGACCTGGACTTCACCGCCCTGTTCCACGGCGTCGACGAACGCGTCCCCATCGACGCCCTACACTTCGGCACCCGCACCCTCCACCGCCTGCTACGCGACTGCTAAGCGAAAGCCCTGACCGCAAATGATCAAAGAGTCCGGCCCTCCGCATTCCCTCGCCGACATCGACCGCCGCGCACCTGCGGGCTCAGGCGGGTCACACCGAGAACGGGAGTCGTAACCACCTGCGGCAACTGCCATGCCGACGGACATCGCCACAAGCGCGGCGGTGCGCTCGACTACCTGATGGGCGAGCCGTGGATGCTCATGACCGGCGGGGGCCAGATCACCGGGGTGTTCGCCGGATACGCGATCCCCGCACCTCACGTGCTGTTGGCACCGATCACCGCGGTTGAGCAGCCCGCGGCGGGCGACCACGGTCGACATTAGTCCCGCGTTTCTCCTCTGGCCGCCTCTATGAGGTGTTTCTGCCATGACGCCATGTCTTCATTCACCGGAAGGAGGTGTCATGACCGTGCTCGCGGCCGGCATCGCGCTGCTGAGTTCGCTGTTCTTCGCGCTGGGAGCGGCGCTGCAGCAGCACGAGGCGGCCCGCGCCGCCCAGCCGCGCCTGAGCGTGCTCCTTCGCAGGCCTCGCTGGCTGCTCGCCGGAGCGTCGATCGCCGTCGGCAGCGGGCTGCACATCTCCGCGCTGAGCGTCGGGCCACTGACCGTGGTTCAGCCGATGGGAGTGGCCAGCCTCCTGTTCGCCCTGGCGGTCGCCGCCGCATTGCACGGCCGCAAACCCTCGTGGAGCGAGCTCGCCGCAGCCTGCGTGGTGGGAATCGGACTGACCGGGCTCATCCTGCTCGTCCCCACCACCAGCCACGCCCCCGCTCTCAACAGCACGGAAGCGGTCACGATGCTCTCGGGAGCCGCGCTGGCGGCCCTGGCCTGCTTCACCGTGGCCAAGCGCTTGACGGCCGCCGGCCGTACCGCACTGCTCGCGATCGGCGCGGGCGTCATGTACGGCGCGGTCGCGACGCTCACCCGCGCACTGGCTGGAGGGACAGGCTGGGACCTGTGGCTCCTGGCCATCCTGCCGTTCCCCGCCCTGGCGGCGTTGATGCTGCTGCAGCGCGCTTACGCAATCGGTCACTTCGCCGTGGCGTACGCCACCCTGCAGTTGGCCGATCCGCTCACCGCGATCGCCTGCGGCGCGCTGCTCCTGGGCGAACCGCTGCCGACCAACACGACGGCCGCCGTAGCAGCGGTCCTGCTGGCCACTGCAGGAACCTTCGCCCTGGCCCGAACCACCCCCATGAGCCGATGAGCATGCCAAGGTGGCGAGCCGAGGGAAAAGATTGGGCTAGTGGATCGCGAACAACTCGCCGTTCGGCGAGTCACGTCGGGGACGAACGCGGCGATGTGGGCGGCCAGTTCGTCCGGGTGCGGCCATCAGCGGGCAGCAGGTAGGCCGGTCGGATCGGTCTTGGCGCTCTCGTCGTAATGGTTCTGGAGCCGTTCCAGCAGGGCCCGGTCCGCGCCCACTCGATGTCGTCGTCGGACCGCAGGAGCCCGGTGGCCTGCGCACGGCGGAAGAGCCGATCGCACTCCTCCAGCAGGTCCGCGTGCACCTGGGAGATCCCCGGATCCGCGGAGCTCCCGGCCCGGTTCATGACGTAGCCCCAGCCGATCTTGACACGGAGCACGTCCGCGGTCACCCGGTAGAGGACGACCCGCGGTGGCGCGGCGTCGGACACCGCGCCGTCGACGGCAGCGGCGAACTGCGCGGTCGCCCACCGGGTCAGGGCGTCGTCAAGCGCCTCGCGCGTGGCGAAGCGCCGGGGAACGGTGGTGCGGGCGACGCCGACGGCCTCGGCGATCTGCTCCATGGTGGCCGTGGGATCGCCCAAGAGTACGCGTTCAGGCCTCCAGGATTGTGTTCACCGTCCGTTCCAAGTCGGCGCGGAGTGGCTTGGTGCCGATGCGGAAGCGTTCGTGCTGCGGTGCCACCCAGAATCACTACATCAAGGTAGCTACATCCGAAGGACTTGCGACATTCATGTCGCAAATTATAGCCTCAGCGCGTCATTAACGATGCAATGAGGAGGCGTGAGATGGACCTGCAGCTGAGCGGGCGGACCGCCGTGGTTACCAGGGCCAGCAGGGGGATCGGGCTCGCCACCGTCGCGGCGCTGAGCGGCGAGGGCATGCGCGTGGTCGCGGCCGCGCGGACGGTGACGCCGGAGCTTGAGGACCTGGGGGCGATCGCGATCGCGGTGGACCTGGGGGCGGCCGGCGGGCCGGAGCGGCTGGTCGAGGCGGCGCTGGCGGAGCTGGGTGAGCTGGACCTGCTCGTCAACAACGTGGGCGGGGGTGACGGCGATGCGGTGGGCGGGTTTCTGTCCTTCGACGACGCGCACTGGGCGGAGGTCTACGGTCTGAACCTGTTCGCGGCGGTTCGCACGACGCGGGCCGCGTTGCCCAGTCTGCTGCGGCGCGGCGGCGCCGTCGTCAACGTCTCCTCGAACGGTGCGCGGATCCCGCACGCCGGCCCAGTTCCCTACACGACGGCGAAGGCGGCCCTGACGGCGTTCGGGAAGGCCCTCGCGGAGGAGTTCGGGCCTGAGGGCGTTCGCGTCAACACCGTGTCACCCGGGCCGGTGCGCACCGCCATGTGGGAGTCGCCCGACGGCTACGGTGCCCAGCTCGCCGCCTCACTCGGGCTGGCGCGAGAGCAGCTGGTGGCCGGACTGCCCGCGAAGATGGGCATGACTACAGGACGGCTCGTGGAGCCCGCAGAGGTCGCCGCCCTAATCGCCCACCTCGCTTCGCCGCTCGCGGCGAGCACCACCGGAGCCGACCACATCATCGACGGCGGGTCGATCAAGACGGCATGACAGGACGCGCCGGGAGACCTCGCGAAAGCCGACCGCGGAGAACCTTCCCTGGCCGCGTGGGTCGCGTCGTCGGGCTGCGGTCTGCGGTGAGCTCGTCGACCTACACCTGTTCACATACACGCTCGGTCCCTCCTTCTCCCCCACCTATCGGCGGCACATTCTCGCGCACCACATCCGTCATGCGCGCCCAACCTCAAGGAGTTGTCATGGCCGACGCACTCGTCTCACAGGCCATCGCAGCGTCACCAGGCCCAGCCCGGTCGGCGCGTCGGTCACGCCGGCAGCGGCGCTGGTCGTGGACGTTCGTAAGCCTGACGTCCCTGGCGGTTGCCGGGTGGTTCGGTGGCCAGTACGTGCAAGGGCTGGCCACCGTCGCGGCGAGGACACCGGACGTCGTGACGGCGGCCTCGCATTTCGACACTCTCGCGTGGCCGATCCGGTCGCTGTTCGTCGTTCACATCGTCACCGCCGCTGTGGCCCTCGCCATCGGGCCGTTTCAGTTCTCCACGAGGCTCCGCAAACGCAGCTTCGGAACGCATCGAATCGTGGGGCGCGTCTACCTGATCTCGATCATGTTCGCTGCCGTGTCCGGAGCCACCACGTCGCTGTGGAACTCCTTGGGCATCCGCGGCGTGTTCGGGTACTTCATGCTCGACGTGATATGGGCCTGGACGGCGTGGCTGGCCTATCGAGCCGCGCGCGAGCGACGGTTCCGTGAGCATCAGGCCTGGATGATCCGGAACTTCGCCCTGACCTACGCAGCTGTCACGCTGCGCGCGGCCCTGCCGGTGCTCATCCTCCTGCAGCTGCCGTTCAGCTCGGACACCTCTTTCCCTTACCTGTTCGACAACGCCATCTACACCATCGCACCGTGGCTCGCATGGCTCATCAACATCGTGGTCGCGGAGATCCTGATCGCTCGCCGGGGGCTTCCAGGAGTGCGCATGTCCACCTTTAGGGACAACCCCGCTCGCGGCAGGAGTCGCGTGCCCGCAGACTGCGTCACAGCGTCATGATCCACCGCAGCCGACTGCGAGACGTCCACATCCCGGACGTCTCGCTGACTGAATACACGCTCGAGCATGCCGACGAACTCGGCGACAAGCCGGCGCTCATCGACGGGCCAACGGGCCGGACGATCACGTACGGCGAACTCGCACAGTCAGTCAAGTCCCTGGCCGGGGGCCTGCTCGACTATCGGCTCTCCTCACGCGGCCGAGCACCACCGACGTAGGCACCCGCCTCCAACGAGTCGAACAGCTCGACGAACGCCACACGATCCCGAGCCTGCGACTCGCGCAGCACGAGCCGCTCGGTCCTGATCAGGGCGGGCGGCCAGACGGCGGATCCAACGTCAGTCCGGCCGGCAGCTATCGCACGCTGCAACAGCCCGCCTTGAGGCGCTCGTGCCGCCTGGTTCCCGACCAGCACGGCGTGTCCTCACCGACCACGACCGCGTTCCAGGTGCGGGCCGGGTCCTTCATGGCGTCGCACCTCCTCGTGAACCGCGGTCAGAATGTGGCGATCGGGTTGACCGGGCTGCCGGACGTACCGGCGAAGCGGACCGGCGCGACTGCGAGGTGGAAGTCCCACTGGCCGAGCTCGGCAGCCGTCGTCGCGCACGCCTCCAGGTCGCAGTTGTCGAGCATCCACAGACCCATAGCGACGAGGCTCACGGCGTGAACCGGCATCAACACGCCTTCGTACCCCGATGGCTGAACGTCCTGGGGGGTGTCAGCGCCGATCAGCGCGACCTCCCGTTCATGCAGCCACGACAGGCAGGACGCGTGCCACCCGGCCTGCGTGAAACCGCTGACCGCACCGGTCTCGTGCCGGACGCGGCCATAGCCGGTCCGCAGGAGTACCGCATCGCCGGATCGCACCCGCACACCCTGGCGACGCTCGGCCTCCTCGAGATCGTCGGGAAACACACCCTGCCCCGGTTCCAACCACGGCACATCCCGCACGCTCGCAATGTCCAGCAGGACACCACGCGTGATGATCCCGTTCGCCGCCGCCGTGACGGACGCCCACGCCGATCCCGTTACGGCGTCGACCAGCGAGTGCGACCGCCCGTTGTACATCGTGCCGTCCCAGAAGATGTGGCACGGCGAGTCGACGTGGGTGAGGGTGTTGCCGTGGAACGTGACGCCGAGCCGCTCGGACGAAAAGCCCCAGCGCCGGTCGTTGCGGAATCCGGGCACCGGCATGTCCTCGGCACCCGGCATGTCGGCGGCGCACGGGCACGTCGTCGTCGACCGCTCCATGTCTTGCGGTACGGCAACCTCCCATGCGCACGACACACTCCTGCCGTGGCGCACGGCCCGCGCCGCCGCCAGCCGGACGTCGTCGGTGATGTGGTTCAGAGTGCCGAGCTCGTCGTCGTCGCCCCACCGTCCCCAGTTCGACAGCGTGTTGAAGTACCCGAGCACGTCGTCCTGTGTGGGCATCGGTCGCCCTGCCGTCATCCCAGCATCGACTCCTCCGGTCACATGGTTCGAGGCACCGCAGGCAGGGTATCCCGCCCTCTCCTTTGATATGACCTCGCCGGGGCCAGAGAGACGGTGTGAGCAACCTCGATCCAACCCCCGGCGAGGCCCATGTCAATCCCTATCCGCCTCGGCGATCTCACCACCCGTTACGCGCAGAACTTCTGGACAAGCGCTTAGAACTGGTCTTTGCAAAGAGATAGTTCAGAATCTCCGCCCCCGGGCCCAACGGCGCCGACCTGTACTGGTCGGGCAAGCACGAACACCACGGCGGCAACGTCCAGGTCATCTCCGCGCCGGACGGCTGGCCGATCTGGGTGTCGGCGGTCCGGCCGGGGCGTGAGCACGACCTGACCTGCGCCCGTACCCATGGCCTGGTGGAAGCCCTGTCGCTCGCCACCACCCAGACCGCTCTGATCACGCTCACCGACCTGGGAAACGAGGGTGCCCGGGAGATGTTCAGGATGCCGTTCAAGAAGCCCAAGGGCGGCCGGCTCACTGAGCCGCAGCGCGCGTTCAACCAGCTCCTGCGAGGCATCCATAGAATCAGCGAACGGGCGAACACCCTGCTCAAGACCACATTCAAGGCCCTGCACCGGGTCAGCCTCGATCCGAACCGGATCACCCAGATCGCCGCCGCAGCCCTCGTCCTGCTTCAACTGGAGTACGGACGGACCGTGTAAGGCACTCACGTACCGCCACGAGCAGTTACAGGGAAAGGTTCACTGGGTCGCGCACACAAACCGAAGTCCTGCGCGCCCAGGGTCATGGCGATCGTTCCCCTGGACAATGAGACGGTCGGCATCCATGTCCCTGGTAGGCATGAACGACGCCTAAGCAGGATCTCCGTCGGAATCGAGATCCGTTACCGGTGCCCTTCCCCTGACGGCCAGACCTGGACATCGTCCGGAGCACACGGCCTCGTGGCGCGATCGGCCTCTTCGGGAAGCCGACGGTGCTGCTCCTCGAAACCGAGGATCATCGCGAGCGCGACCTGCGAGTTCATTCTGACCAGGACGTTCGCATGACCGGCCGGGTCAACGAAAGGCGAGATCACCAGGGGCGCGGGAATCCCGCGGCTCCCCAGCCAGTCCTCCATGCGTTTGCGAAGCTCGGAGGCCAGACGCAGCGCCTGGCGCTCCCTGTCGCTGAGGTGAGACATACCACCGCCTCCTGGTTCAACTCTCGTCAACGAGCAGCATGTCCACCCACGCGTCGGGCAGCTTCTCGTCAACGTCGAACCACACCGCCATGCCGTCCCCACGCCGCCGGGTGATACCCCACTGCTTGGCCAGCGTGTCGACGAGCCGCATACCCCGACCGCTCTC
>NZ_JBFBCI010000076.1:0-35425 GCF_040683095.1 Sphaerisporangium sp. NPDC051017 | reverse complement strand
ACACCATCACCCGAACCCGACCAGGGATCCGAACTCCGGGGCTTCCATCTCGTGTGCCTTCAGGCTATCAAGTCGCTTGACCGCCAGCAAATCGCGCCGTTACCAGCACTTGACTTGCGACCCAGCAAACCCACTAGCATTCAGGCCGCCCCGTCCCCAGGGCAACTCCACTAACTTACCCTGATCAAGTGGCTGCGTCAAAGCCAGCCGAACTCAAGCAAGGTAGGTCTTTGGGAGTGCAGATGAGCGTAGCACCTCCAGGATCCGATGGATTCCCGGAGCCTCCGCCCTTGTGGAGCGGAGTTGTGCGTCGCCCTGCGAGACAGAACTCTAGCACCGACGCGCGCGTGCCATGAACATCTTCGGCAAGCTTGCGGTTATTCCCGGGTCACCCCTGCCCAAACCTTCGACATTCGGGGTATTCCCCCAGACGCCGAAGAGCCCGCGGTCCGCCAGGACCACGGGCTCTTCGGCGTGCGTCAGCTCGCCGGCAGGGCCGCCAGCTGGGCTTCGAGCCGGGCGATGTCGGCGTCGGCCTGGGCGGCGCGCGCGCGGACCTTCGCCACGACGTCGTCGGGCGCCTTCGACATGAACTGCTCGTTGCCCAGCTTGCCCGCCGCCTGCGCGGACTCCTTGCGCGCGGCCGTGAGGTCCTTCTCCAGGCGCCTGCGCTCGGCCGCGACGTCGATGGCTCCGGCCGTGTCGAGCTCGACCACGGCCTCCTCACCCACAGCGAGCCTCGCGGTGGCCGTAAAGGACGCCGTGGGGTCGTCCAGCCGCAGCAGGGACCGGATGGCCACCTCGTGCGCCGCGAGGGCCGTGCCGCCGAATCTGAGCCGTGCCGCCACCCGCTGGCCGGGCTTCAGCCCCTGGTCGGACCGGAAGCGCCGGACCTCGGTGACGAGCTCCTGCAAGGCGGCGATCTCGTTCTCGGCGGGTTGGTCGGCGTACGCGTGCGCGGGCTCGGGCCAGGGGGCCGTCATGACGGACGGGCCGCCGGTGAGCGCCCGCCAGAGCTCCTCGGTGACGAAGGGCACGATCGGGTGCAGAAGCCGGAGCAGGGCGTCGAAGACGTGGCCCAGCACCAGGCGCGTGCGGTCGGCCACCTCGCCCCCGGCGCTGATCTGGATCTTGGCCAGCTCGACGTACCAGTCGCAGACCTCGTCCCAGGCGAAGTGGTAGAGCTGGTCGGAGATCTTCGCGAACTCGTAGTCGTCGTACCCGGCGTTCACGGCGGCGACCACGGCCTGCAGGCGGGACAGGACCCAGCGGTCGGCGACGGTGAGATCCGCCGGGGCGGGGAGGTCGGCCGCGGTGGTGGCGCCGTTCATCAGCGCGAACCGCGTCGCGTTCCAGATCTTGTTGCAGAAGTTGCGCGCCCCCGCGACCCAGTCCTCGCTGATCGCGACGTCCGAGCCCGGGCTCGCGCCCCTCAGCAGCGTGAAGCGGGTCGCGTCCGCGCCGTACCGGCTGATCCAGTCGAGGGGGTCGACGACGTTACCGGACGACTTCGACATCTTCTTGCCGAACTGGTCGCGCACGATGCCGTGCAGCGCGACGGTCTGGAACGGCGGGGTGCCGTCCATGGCGTACAGCCCGAACATCATCATGCGGGCGACCCAGAAGAACAGGATGTCGTACCCCGTCACCAGGACGGTGGTGGGGTAGAAGCGCTCCAGTTCGGGGGTGCGGTCGGGCCAGCCGAGGGTGGAGAAGGGCCACAGGCCCGAGGAGAACCAGGTGTCCAGCACGTCGGCGTCCTGGACGTAGCCGGGCGGCGCCTCCTCGTCGGGGCCGACGCAGACGACCTCGCCCTCGGGGCCGTACCAGACGGGGATGCGGTGCCCCCACCAGAGCTGTCGTGAGATGCACCAGTCGTGCATGTCGTCGACCCAGTCGAAGTAGCGCTTGGCGAGCTCGGGCGGGTGGATGCGGGTGCGGCCGTCGCGGACGGCGTCGCCGGCGGCCTTGGCCAGCGGCTGGACGTTGACGAACCACTGCAGGGACAGCCGCGGCTCGACGACGGTCTTGCAGCGGGAGCAGTGGCCGACCGCGTGGATGTACGGGCGCTTCTCGGCGACGATGCGCCCCTCGGCCCGCAGCGCGGCGACCACGGCGGGCCTGGCCTCGAAGCGGTCGAGCCCCTGGAACGGGCCGTGGGCGGTGATGACGCCGCGCTCGTCCATGACGGTGAGCGAGGGCAGCCCGTGGCGGCGGCCGATCTCGAAGTCGTTCGGGTCGTGCGCCGGGGTGACCTTGACGGCACCGGTGCCGAACGCGGGGTCGACGTGCTCGTCGGCCACGATGGGGATCATCCGCCCGGTGAAGGGCAGCTCGACGGTCGTGCCGACCAGGTGGGAGTAGCGCTGGTCGTCGGGGTGCACGGCCACGGCCGTGTCTCCGAGCATGGTCTCGGCGCGGGTGGTGGCGACCACGATGGACGCGTCGCCGTCGCCGTAGCGGATGGAGATGAGCTCGCCCTCGTCGTCGGAGTGGTCGACCTCGATGTCGGACAGGGCGGTCAGGCACCGGGGGCACCAGTTGATGATGCGCTCGGCGCGGTAGATCAGGCCGTCGTCGAAGAGGCGCTTGAAGATGGTCTGGACGGCGCGGGAGAGCCCTTCGTCCATGGTGAACCGCTCGCGTGACCAGTCGACGCCGTCGCCGAGCTTGGTCATCTGGCTGAGGATGCGCCCGCCGGACTCCTCCTTCCACTGCCAGACCCGGTCGACGAAGGCCTCGCGGCCGAGATCGTGCCGCGAGAGGCCCTGCTTGGCCAGCTCGCGCTCGACGACGTTCTGCGTGGCGATGCCGGCGTGGTCCATGCCGGGGAGCCAGAGGGTCTCGAAACCCCGCATGCGGGCGCGCCGCGTCAGCGCGTCCTGGATCGAGTGGTCGAGGGCGTGGCCGATGTGGAGGACGCCGGTGACGTTGGGCGGCGGCAGGACTATGGAGTACGACTCGCGCTCGCTGCCTACGTCCGCCGTGAAGTAACCCTCGGATACCCAGCGCTCGTAGCTCTGGGTCTCGACGTCGGCGGGTGCGTATTGGGTTGGCAGCTCAGGCGTTGTCACAGTCACCAATTGTAGGGAGGCCGCCGGCTTGCCCGCGTCGCCTCGTCGCCCGCCCGTAATCGGATATACGGGCTTGCGGCACAAAAAACCACATTCGGCGAGCCTATAAGTACGGCATACTACGTTACGTAACGTGCCGGGCACCGGAATGGCACACGCCTGTCGAGAGGCGGACCGTCGCCTCGGACACGTGGGACACGTGAGGGGTCATGACGGGTGAGCGGTCGCCCCTCCGCTCACACGATCATGAGGCTGAGATCGATGTGAAAGCCCAGCCTGTCAGGCGGACTTCTCCCTGGGGGTGCGCTGCTGCTTGGCGTTGAGCTGGTCGCGTGGCACCAGGGTTGGGTTGACGTGCTCCAGCACCGACTCGCGGGTGATGACGACGCGCGCGACGTCCTGGCGGGAGGGCACTTCGTACATCACCGACAGGAGGACTTCCTCCATGATTGCGCGCAGGCCACGGGCACCGGTGCCGCGCAGGATCGCCTGGTCGGCGATGGCCTCCAGGGCGTCGTCGGTGAACTCGAGTTCGACGTTGTCCAGCTCGAACAGCCGGCGGTACTGCTTCACCAGCGCGTTCCTGGGCTCGGTGAGGATCTGGATCAGCGCGTCGCGGTCGAGGTTGTGGACGCTGGTGATGATCGGCAAACGGCCGACGAACTCGGGGATCATGCCGAACTTCAGCAGGTCCTCCGGCATGACGTCGGAGAAGATGTCCGAGGCGTCGATCTCGTCCTTGGAGTGGATGATGGCGTTGAAGCCGATCCCCTTCTTGCCGATGCGCGACTCGATGATCTTTTCGAGGCCCGCGAACGCACCACCGCAGATGAACAGCACGTTGGTGGTGTCGATCTGGATGAACTCCTGGTGCGGATGCTTGCGGCCGCCTTGGGGCGGGACCGAGGCGGTCGTACCCTCAAGGATCTTCAGCAGGGCCTGCTGCACGCCCTCGCCCGAGACGTCGCGGGTGATCGAGGGGTTCTCGCTCTTACGGGCTATCTTGTCGACCTCGTCGATGTAGATGATGCCCGTCTCGGCCTTCTTGACGTCGTAGTCGGCCGCCTGGATGAGCTTGAGAAGGATGTTCTCGACGTCCTCGCCGACGTAGCCGGCCTCGGTGAGCGCCGTGGCGTCCGCGATGGCGAACGGCACGTTCAGCATCTTCGCGAGGGTCTGCGCGAGCAAGGTCTTGCCCGAGCCCGTCGGGCCGAGCAACAGGATGTTGGACTTCCCCACCTCCAGACCGTCGTCCCGGCCGCGCTCGCCGGACTGCACCCGCTTGTAGTGGTTGTACACCGCGACCGAGAGGGCCTTTTTCGCCTTGTCCTGGCCGATGACGTAGGCGTCCAGGAACTCGAAGATCTCTCTCGGCTTGGGGAGACTGTCCCACTTGAGCTCGGAGGACTCGGAGAGCTCCTCCTCGATGATCTCGTTGCAGAGATCGATGCACTCATCGCAGATGTAGACGCCTGGTCCGGCGATGAGCTTCTTGACTTGCTTCTGGCTCTTCCCGCAGAACGAGCACTTCAGCAGGTCTCCGCCGTCGCCGATGCGTGCCACCCCAGATACTCCTTTGCGTGGGACCGCCTGCTCCGCGATCCGAATCTTGCGGACTCGGTCCGAAAAGTCATCCCGCTCAGGTTTCGACGTTACCGTCTTCTGGGCCCTCCGTGCGCCCCCTAGCGGTGAGTCGCACCGGAACGTGCCCAATTGGGCACCGTTCCGGTGCGATCCGCGACCTCAGGAAGCAACCGCTTGAGCGCGCTTCTTCCGTGAGGGGATGATGTCGTCGATCAGGCCGTACTGCTTGGCCTCGTCGGCGTTGAGAATCTTGTCGCGCTCGATGTCACGACGCACCTCCTCCGGCGACTTGCCGGAGTGGCGGGCGACGAGTTCCTCCAGGAGCGAGCGCATGCGCAGGATCTCGCGGGCCTGGATCTCGATGTCGCTGCCCTGGCCGCCGCCCTCGGTGGAGGGCTGGTGGATCAGCATGCGGGCGTTCGGAAGCGCGAACCTCTTGCCCGGGGTGCCGCCGGCCAGGAGCACGGCCGCGGCCGAGGCCGCCTGGCCGAGGCAGACCGTCTGGATCTCCGGGCGGACGAACTGCATCGTGTCGTAGATCGCCGTCATGGCGGTGAACGAACCGCCCGGCGAGTTGATGTAGATGCTGATGTCGCGATCGGGGTCGAGTGACTCCAGCGTCAGGAGCTGGGCCATCACGTCGTTCGCCGACGCGTCGTCGATCTGCACTCCGAGGAAGATGATGCGGTCCTCGAAGAGCTTGTTGTAAGGGTTCATCTCCTTGACGCCGTACGTGGTGCGTTCGACGAACGAAGGGATGATGTAACGGCCGTTGATGTCTCCCGGCCGGATCAGATCACTCACGAATTGTCCCTTCAGGAGACGGCGCCTTCGGAGGGCACCTGCCGCGCACTGCGCACGACGTGGTCGATGAAGCCGTAGTCCTTGGCTTCCTCGGCGGTGAACCAGCGGTCCCGGTCGGAGTCCCTCTCGATCTGGTCGAGGAGCTGGCCGGTGTGGTGGGCGATGCGCTCGGCCAAGGTCTTCTTGACGTAGAGCATCTGCTCTGCCTGGATCGCGATGTCCGCCGCGGTGCCGCCGATGCCGCCGGAGGGCTGGTGCATCATGATGCGGGCGTGCGGCAGAGCGTACCGCTTGCCGTGTGCCCCGGCGCACAGCAGGAACTGGCCCATCGAGGCGGCCAGCCCCATGGCGACCGTGCAGACATTGTTCGGCACATACTCCATCATGTCGTAAATCGCCATGCCGGCAGTCACCGAACCGCCAGGAGAGTTGATGTAGAGCCAGATGTCCCGATCGGCGTCGTCCGCGGCCAGGAGCAGGAGCTCGGCGCAGATGCGGTTGGCGACCTCGTCGTCCACCTGGGTGCCGAGCACCACGATGCGCTCACGCAGCAGACGGTTGTAAAGCTGGTCCTCAAGCCGGAATGAGCCGTTCTCACGGCCACGCGACTGCGGCCCGAAGCTGGTGGGCTGGTATGAGGTCGGCGGGCTGGTCACAGCGTCACCTTCCGATGCGTCGTAATCGATGGGCTTTGCTTGTGACCTTAACGCGCGGCAACGACCGGTCAGGCCGCGTCTCAACACTGTTCGCTGTCGGCGCAGGTGCCATGAGGTCCGTGCGAATCGGGCGCGCGCCGGCGTTCTTCCAGCTCCGGCTGGTGGATGAGATGGCGCCGCGCCGCGGCGCCGACCTTGACCCGTGGCGTGCAGGTCGTGCGGTTTCTCCGCTGGGCCCGGGCGAGTCGCTCACGCGGCCGCGCCCACGGTCCCCTCGCTGTCGTAAGAATCACCCCAAAAGTCACCCAAGGGTGCTCATATCCGCTTGATATGGCCCGGATACGACGATGCCCTCACCGTGACGGATCACGATGAGGGCATGGACGATCACCTCGGGGACGCGGCGGGCGCGTCAGGCGAGAGGCGCCTCGGTCACTCGGCGGCCTCGGCGGCGACCGGCGCGCCTTCCTGCTCGGCGTTGAGCTCGGCGTAGATGGCCTTGAGGTCGACCTCGTTGCCGGCCTCGTCGGTCACCTTGGCGGCGTCGCCGATGACGGTCTTGGCCTTGTCACGGACGATCTCGACCATGGCCAGCGTGAGCTGGTCGTTGTCGGCGAGGTGCTGGGCGAGGGTGTTCGGGGCGACGCCCAGCTGCGCGGCGCGGCGCACCACGAAGTTGGTCAGCTCCTGCTCGCTGACCCCGAGGTCCTCCTGCTTGACGATCTTGTCGAGCACGAAGCCGGTCTTGATCGCCTTGCGGGAGTTCTCTTCGAACTCGGCGAACCGCTCTTCCTCGGTGGTCTGGTAGAGCCGGAAGAAGGCTTCGCGGCTCAGGCCGCTCTCGGCGACCTGGTGCTCCAGGTTGTGCTTGCGAGCGTCGAGCTCGGCCTTCAGCGCGCTGTCGGGCAGCGGGATGTCGATCTGGTCGAGCAGGGCCGTCAGGGCGTTCTCGCGGGCCTGCACGACCTGGTCGACGAGCTTGTTGCGGCGGGCCTGCTCGCCGATGCTGCCGCGCAGCTCCTCCAGTGTGTCGAACTCGCTGGCCAGGCCGGCGAACTCGTCGTCCAGCTCGGGGAGGATCTTCTCTTTGACGTTCTTCACCTTGATGGTGACGTCGGCTTCCTCGCCGGCGTTCTCGCCGCCCACGAGCGTGGTGGTGAAGGTCTTCTCGTCGCCCGCGGCCATGCCGACCAGGGCGTCGTCCAGGCCCTGCAGCACCGAGCCCGCGCCGACCTCGTAGGAGACGTCCGCGGCCTGCTGCTCTTCGATGTTCTCGCCGTCGATCGTGGCCGCGAGGTCCATGACGACGTAGTCGCCGTTGGCGGCGGGGCGCTCGACGCCGGCCAACGTGGCGAAGCGCTGGCGCAGGGCGTCGATCTGGACGTCGACGTCCTCGTCGGCGACCTCGGCGGAGGGGACGGTGACCTCGAGCCCTTCGTAGGCCGGGACCTCGAAGGCCGGGCGCACGTCGACCTCGGCGGTGAACTCGACCTCCTCGCCGTCGTCGATGCGGGTGACCTCGATCTCGGGCTGGCTGACCGGGAAGACGTCGCTCTCGTCGACGGCCTTGCCGTACAGCTTCGGCAGGGCGTCGTTGAGCGTCTCCTCCAGGACCACCGCGCGGCCGAAGCGCTGCTCGATGATGCGGGCGGGAACCTTGCCGGGGCGGAAGCCGGGCACGCGCACCTGCTGCGCGACCTTCTTGTACGCCGCCTGCATGCTCGTCTCGAGCTCCTCGAACGGCACCTCGACGGTGAGCTTGACCCGGGTGGGGCTGAGCTCCTCGACAGCGGTCTTCACGGGGTGGTCTCCTTGATCAAGCTTCTGGTGATCGCGGGCGCGTCGTGCCGTACGGCCACCGCGACACGATCGCGTGCCGCGCCCACTTGGGCGGCTCAGTGCACGGGCCAACGGGCACAACCTGTCCGGGCGTGCGCAACTGTGGCGGGTGTCCAGCGCCGCATGCCAGTCTAGGGCAGATGGGCGCCTCCGGCGTCATCGACAGGCGTCAGATTATGTCAGAGATGATCTTCTGCAGGATGTCGACGGTTGCCTCGGGGGTGGTACTCGCCGCGCACAAGCGTTCCATGACCTCGCTGTAACGGTCCACTTCCTCGCGTTTGTCCAGGTAGAGGGCGCTCGCGAGTTGCTCGACGTACACGATGTCGGGCAGTTCGTGGTCGTTGAAGCGCAGGACGCTGAAGGCGCCGCCCTCGGCGCTGTGCCCGCCGAAGCTGAACGGCATCACCTGAATGGTGATGTTGGGCTGGCGCATGAGCTCCAGCAGGTGTTCGAGCTGGCCCCGCATGACGTCGGCCCCGCCGATCGGCCGCCGCAGCGCCGCCTCGTCGATCACGGCCCAGAAGACCGGGCCGTCGCCGCGGTCGAGGACGCGCTGGCGCTCCATGCGCAGGTCGACGCGGCGGGAGATCTCGGCGGCGCCGATGCCGGCGGACCCGGCGGTGATCACCGCGCGAGCGTACTCCTTGGTCTGGAGCAGGCCGGGCACGAACTGGACCTCGTACGTGCGGATGCGCGCGGCGGCTTCCTCCAGGCCGACGTAGGCCTGGAACCAGGACGGGAGGAGGTCGTTGAAGCGGTGCCACCAGCCGGGTTCGTTGGCCCGCTCGAGGAGGTTCATGACGGCCGACCGCGCCTCGCCCTCCGCCACCCCGTAGTAGGTGAGCAGATCGGCGACGTCGCGCTCCTTGAAGCCGACCCGTCCGAGCTCCATCCTGCTGATCTTGGACTCGGAGCCGCGGATCACATGGCCTGCGTCCTCGCGGGAGATGCCCTTCTCTTCGCGGAGCCGGCGGAGCTGCGTTCCCAAGAGGATGCGGAGGGCCGTCGGACCGGAGCCAGGCTGGAACTGAGTCATTTCGGCCTCCTTCTCTTCTCGCGCTCTACTCGTGCCAGCCAACACAGTGTCACCACTTCCGGCCCCCGTGACAAGGTCTGGTCCCGCTGTCCCTTTCACCGATGCAAGCCCGTTCGCTCACGGAGCGCGTCCATCCGGGCTCTTGCGTATGCACGGCGCAACTGCACGTGCATTTGGGTCTTGCACGTGGCGCAATACTGACCCATGATGGCCTAGTGCATATTGGGCTAAAGGTGCACTAACTCGTATAAGAGACGACAGGCGGCGGAGACTCACAATGACGGCGGGAGGTATCAGCGGGATGCTGGAACCGGTATCCGCGGCCCACTGTCTCACCCCGGTCCGTAACGTGGATTTTCAGGGGCTAATGCGGTCGGCTCTACGCCGTGACACCACCACCTGCCCCCTGCGCCCGCAGGCCGACTCAGTGAAAATGGCCCGTGACGTCACCCGCACGACCCTCGACAGGTGGGGACTGGCCAAGCTCTGCGATGACGCCGCGCTGGTGGTATCGGAGCTGGTCACCAACGCCGTACGGTACGGGAGCCGCGCGCCGCTCCGCCCGCAGGACCACCCGATCACGCTGATCCTGCTGCGCCTCGCGCCGCACGTGCTGCTGGCCGTGTCGGATCCGAGCGACGAGATCCCGACGCCCAAGGAGCCGGACTTCATCTCCGAGCACGGGCGCGGCCTCCACATCGTCGAGACCTACAGCACGTGCTGGGGCTGGGACGCGCTGGACGAGGGCGGCAAGGCCGTCTGGGCCCTGTTCGGCGCCGAGCGCTGACGACGGCCGCAGGAGAGCGGTAGAGCCGTAGATGCCATAGATGGCATGGATACGGTGTGGGCCGCGATGGCCTGCATAAAAATGTCCGACCTCGCGGCATAACGACCCGTATCCGAACCCACGTCGGGCGAAACGGCGATCTCACCTTCTGTATAGGGTCACGACACCCCGGATCGCCGCGCCCCCGCACGGCGGCCGAGGCCGCGTTCGGCTCGTGTCGGGGTGACCGGATTTGAACCGATGATCTCCTGCACCCAAAATTGGCTCAACACTCGAAGCGTGCACTACATTGAGTCCTAAAACCGCAGGTCAAAGCATGATCATGTTGGTCCGTGCAGTCTGATGGAGCCTCGTGGAGGTGCCGCCATCTAACGCACTCTCTAACGCGCGAACCACAGGAGGTCCCCCCTGGCATACACGATGGAGCGCCCCCAGAAGAACGGCGCCATCCGCTACACCGGCATGTACAAGGCCGTGAACGGCAAGTACAAGTCGGCCGGAACCTTCGATGATCAGGACAAGGCCCGCGAGGTCGCTCTCGCGGCCGAGAAGCACGCCGCCAGTCGCCTGACTGTCACCAGCCCCGCCGAGAAGGCCAAGATCACCGTCAGGCAATTTTTCTGGAAGTTCCTCGACGAGCACGGCATCGAACCCGGCTCCAAGATGAACTACGCGGGACTGTTCCGCTGCCACGTGGACCCCTACATCGGCGACCGTCGTCTGATCGAGGTGGACAACGAAGTGCTCACCCAACTACTGACGGTGATCCTTGCGGAGGAAGGGGCAGGGCACTCGTCCATCGCTCACACCAAGACGATGCTCTCTTCGATGTTCGGGCTAGCCAAGCGCCAGCGGTACATCACGGGCGACAACCCGGTGGCCGGCATCCGGCTCACAGGGGGCGGAAGGAGCAAGGGCAAAGGGAAGATCATCAAGGTCTACGATCCGCCCACCTACAATAGGGTTCGGCAGAATCTTCCCAGTCTTGAGGCCAAGCGGTTTTCCCTGCTTATTTTCAACTCGGGAGTCCGATTCTGCGAGGCCATCAGCTTCGTAGAAGGCGATCTGAACTACGAGACCGGACGCCTTGAGGTGACCAAGAGCACAGTAGAAATTACTTCAGAATTTCATCCAGACGGAGAACGCTTCCTAACAAAGAATTACACCAAGAACGGAACGGTCCGAGTTTTCACTATCGACCTATCCGTCGCCAGGGCGCTCAAAGACCATGTCGACAGACATGGCATCAAGAGGGGAGAGCTGCTCTTCCCTTACTGGATGTTCGAGTCAGGTGGCCAACGTGGACGCATGGACGAGCTCACGCAGGAAGAACTTGACGCACTAGGCACCTTCGAAGCGAAGGTTCGGTCCCCCCGCACCAATGCCGAGCACCTGCGAACGTTCAAACACGGAACGCTCACCGGCTACGCTACCGGTAAATGTGGTTGCGTCGGCTGCAAACAGGCTAGTCGCGTGTATGGACGGGAACGCATGGCCAAACTTCGAAGCTCAAAGCGCAAGAAGGCCCCCCCTCCTATGCGCCTCCGGGGAAACGCAGAGAACCTCAGCAAGAACACCTGGCGCCGGATCTGGGTAAAGGCGGTAGCCGAAGCCGGCGTCGACTACATCCCGCCCTACGACATACGTCATTGCCACGCATCAAACCTCCTGCGTGGCGGTGAAGATCTCGCCACCGTACAAGCCCGCCTCGGCCACAACGATATCCACTCAACCACGAGGTACCTGACCGTGATCGACCAGGAGTCAACAAGCTCCGCCCGGATCATGGGGGGCTTCATGCAAGGTTGGGAAGATCTCTAAGCACCCTCGACACCTCACGAGCCGCCCGAGAGGCTAGACTCGTCGTCCGACGGGCTGTAGCGCAGTTTGGCTAGCGCACCGCCTTTGGGTGGCGGGGGTCGCCGGTTCGAATCCGGCCAGCCCGACGTACGCGCTGGATGGCGCAGCGAAGAGCCCTCGCAGCTATGCGCTCGAGGGCTCTTCGCATGTCCATCAGCGAGAGACCCGGACCCCTATCACGTCAGCCAGCCACACCGGCTTCGTCCCGCACCGCCAACACGTTGGCGGGGACAACCGGGGAGGGCCACGATGGCGTCGGCACGCTCGAGGGTGCTGGCTGTGCTCTGCACCTGAAGACTGGCTACGCCGCACGGAACCCCTGGCCACAAGAGGCGAACCTGTCGGCGGTGCTATTCCGTCAGCGGCTCATCTAGCAAAGCTGCGCGAGTACAAAAGAGACTGGTTTCCGCTCTAATTCTGGGCTACGAAAATATTGCTGCAGGTGACTCAACCTGGTTCCTCCTATCGACGCCTGTCGAGTCGTTGAAATCGGTGCGATCATGGGCTTGAGCCTCATGCACGGGGCGCTCGTCAGGGAGTCACTCACGGTGCGACGCCCGTCGGCAGGAGCTAGCATGAGCCGACAGGTTCGAGAGCACGCCAATTCCTCCATAGGGCCGCCCGCTCTTGGATCGCGCCTACCGTTTCGAGGGTGATGTCCCGGTCTGGGGTTTGCTTCCCCCGAGTTGAGGTCCCGCTGCCGAGAATACAACTATTGTTGGGTGCCTCATCATCGATATCTGCTCAGCCTCTCATACGAGAAGTTGTCCCTGACCATTTCGAGCAAAACCCTCGGAAGCGGCAAGATCATACCGTGGCTTGAGACGTAGGGGATTAGGCCTTGCTATAGACGGAGCAAGATCGGTTCAGACTGTCGAAGGCATACGTGCCCTTGAGGGACCCTTGCCCTTCTTTACAGTCTCGCAGGCGCTTGCCAACTTCTTGCTGACTAGGTTCGATTTGACCATCGATTACCATTTAGAAGCATTCGGCAAGAATTAGTATTCTTCGGTCCGCGAAAAAGATGTCGCATTACGCTGAACTCATCCCATCCGCAAGGGTGATCTCAGCACAGTGGAAGACCGCGATGTGGCGGGGAAGCCAGTCCTGTGTAGTTGAGTTAGGAGTCGCTGGCGCCCAGGAGACCGACGTGTGGCTACAGAGATACATGCTGAAGGTGACGTCGAAGGCACCATCCCAACCTGACCCGCTCGGCGCCTGGATGGCGAGCAGGCCACGCGCGCCAACAAGAACGTCACGCTTCGCGGCCTCCGCCCGCCGCGTGACATCGTGATCTATTTGCAACAGTGCGCCCTCGGAAGGAGCGGGCGCTTTTCGCGTCCTCCGGGCTCACTCAGCGTCCCGGAAGGACGGTCTCACCGCGGATTCGGTGTCCGGTTCGTGCTCATTGGCCCACTTCTGTGCCCTCGCGAGGTCGGGCGCCGTACCCGCAGGGACGTAGGTGAAGCCGTCCCACTCCTCCAGTACCCTCGGCTGGTTGGGGTGAAGGTGGCTGGCGCCGCCGTGCAGCGGCCGGTGGCGGCGGTAGATGTCCAGGGGCGGGCGGCGCCGCTTATTGTACGGCGCGAGCGGGTCCGCCGGATCGACGCGCGGGACGGCCCGGGACGGCTGGTTCGGTGGTTTAGGTCGGCTGTGCTTGCCCATTCTGTATACGAATCTCAGGCTGTGACGGTTTTCCGCCTCGCGGCGACGAGATTCTTGACCCGGGCTCGCACCTTGTTCACCGCGGCGGTGGGGCACGAGCGGGTGGCATCCGACAGCGTGTTAAGCCGGGAGGCCAGGCGCGTGGAGTCGGCACGGGCCTCCTCGTCGAGCGCCCACAGGGCCGCTTCGATGCCCTGCTCGGGCTCGCCCCCATCGAACAGCGCGGCTGCGAGCCCGACCCGGTCCATGACGCGAACTCGGTCGAAGCCGGGTGCCCCCAACTTCAGCACTGCCCAAAAGTAACGGCTCACCAGCCCGCCCGGGCCACCGAGCCCAAGCCAGGTCGGGGGCAGAAACTGCGCGGGCGCCAGCGTGCTCACCGGCGTCGTAGTATGCCATCCACTCCGGGACCTAGCCTAGGCCGTCAGCCAGTTGCTCGTCCGCCTGGCCAAGATGCTCATCGGCCGGGCCAGCACCTTCGAGCCGCTCCTGGTCCCCAAGCGGGTTGGGCGGATCGCCGTTGCCGTTCACGATCCCCGGGGAAGTGGTCTGTTGCTGTCCCTCCAGGGATGGTCAGCGACCGGGCACCTCGAATCCGAGTGGGCGGACCTCGCTGAGTTGGTATCCCTCCAGGGATGATCAGCGACTGGAGGTGTGGCAGCCCATCGGCGTCCCCGTCTTGTTGCTATCCCTCCAGGGATGATCAGCGACCGGCCAAGGACGTCCTGGCCGCCCAGGAGCAGCTGCGCGGGTTGCTATCCCTCCAGGGATAATCAGCGACATCCGCACGCTGGCGCTGGCCAGCGGCGTCACCTGTTGCTATCCCTCCAGGGATGATCAGCGACCGGGCGACCACCCGTCACGCGGCCGACCGGACCGGGTTGCTATCCCTCCAGGGATGATCAGCGACCAGCAGTTCGAGGTCGTAGACGGCGTTGAGCCAGCGTTGCTATCCCTCCAGGGATGATCAGCGACCCGCGCGCGAGGAGACGTTAACTCGCCGACTCGGCAGTTGCTATCCCTCCAGGATGATCAGCGACACGACACGGCCGGACACCGCTCAGGACCCGCTCGTGATGTTGCTATCCCTCCAGGGATGATCAGCGACCTGAGCGAGCAGGTGCGGGCCACCTACCGGTACGTGTTGCTATCCCTCCAGGGATGATCAGCGACGACGGCGGCGATGCGCTGGGTGGCGACGCGGTCCTGTTGCTATCCCTCCAGGGATGATCAGCGACCGTGCCGGGTGTCGAACACCAGGCCATCGCCGAGTGGTTGCTATCCCTCCAGGGATGATCAGCGACGTCGCCCGCCACCGCGGCGAGGCCGTCCGTGATGTTGCTATCCCTCCAGGGATGATCAGCGACGCGAGAGCATCCCGCTCGCCCGCCGGCGAGCCGTGTTGCTATCCCTCCAGGGATGATCAGCGACCCCGGCCGAGACCCGCTGACCACCAACCGCCCTCATGTTGCTATCCCTCCAGGGATGATCAGCGACTCCCGCGACACCAACGGCCTGCTGGAGGTCCCCTCACGTTGCTATCCCTCCAGGGATGATCAGCGACCGCGGCCGCCAGACGGCTGCGGGACCGGGGAGACCGGTTGCTATCCCTCCAGGGATGATCAGCGACCGCTCCAACGCCGCCTTGACCTCATCGGACCCCTGTTGCTATCCCTCCAGGGATGATCAGCGACCCAAGAAGATCAAGGAGAGCGAGATGCCCGAGCTCACGTTGCTATCCCTCCAGGGATGATCAGCGACGGTGGAGGACTTCGCCGAGCACCAGGCCCGGCTGAAGTTGCTATCCCTCCAGGGATGATCAGCGACACGACGCAGCGCGGCGCGGCTGGAGGACCGCATCAGCGGTTGCTATCCCTCCAGGGATGATCAGCGACCTGGTCCCGCTGCTGCTGGCGGCGCCGATCGCCGGTTGCTATCCCTCCAGGGATGATCAGCGACGTCAATACCGTCGGCGCTGGAGCAGAGGCCTGCACCAAGTTGCTATCCCTCCAGGGATGATCAGCGACCCCTCCCCCACCGCCACCACGTTCACGGTGCACGTGTTGCTATCCCTCCAGGGATGATCAGCGACCTCAACGTGGCGTTGACCAAAGCGCCAACGGAGTAGTTGCTATCCCTCCAGGGATGATCAGCGACTGGCCGACGCCCAGGAGCAGGCGGCGGCGAAGGTGTTGCTATCCCTCCAGGGATGATCAGCGACTCAGGATCGGGTTCGGCGCGGGGTCGTTGCGGTGGAGTTGCTATCCCTCCAGGGATGATCAGCGACGCGCCCGCGCGAGCGGGTCGACGACCCGCGCGAACAAGTTGCTATCCCTCCAGGGATGATCAGCGACGCATGGCCTACCTGCTGTCCAGCCCGCACCCCACCGGTTGCTATCCCTCCAGGGATGATCAGCGACTGGAGGAATACCTCGACCGACGCAACCTCTGATGTTGCTATCCCTCCAGGGATGATCAGCGACGAGTTTTCGCAGGAGATCAAGACCAAGACCGAGGAGTTGCTATCCCTCCAGGGATGATCAGCGACACATCACGCCGGACGGCCGCCCCCGCGACGTTCTGTTGCTATCCCTCCAGGGATGATCAGCGACCATGACATCGTGTCGCCGTCTGCTGTCCAGGAGGGCAGTTGCTATCCCTCCAGGGATGATCAGCGACCCCTTGCGGCGAGACCGGGCCTCGGTCGCGCCGTCGTGTTGCTATCCCTCCAGGGATGATCAGCGACCCGACAGCAGGCATTCGCGTTGCCAGTCATTGATCCGGTTGCTATCCCTCCAGGGATGATCAGCGACCGGATACGGCAAGGCGGGCAAGGGCAGCCCGAAGTTGCTATCCCTCCAGGGATGATCAGCGACGCCCGCGAGACCCGCTGACCCCCATCCCCCTCCCGTTGCTATCCCTCCAGGGATGATCAGCGACCGGCCCCGCCTACCGCGGGCAAAGCGGCGCGCGCGGGTTGCTATCCCTCCAGGGATGATCAGCGACTGCCGACCACGTGGACCTCACCAGCGGCCAACCCGTGTTGCTATCCCTCCAGGGATGATCAGCGACTTCCTTGGACGGGGCGATTCGGGTTGCAGAACGGTGTTGCTATCCCTCCAGGGATGATCAGCGACCCTGCACGTGTTCGCCGTCACCAGCCCCCGATGCCGTTGCTATCCCTCCAGGGATGATCAGCGACCCGATCGCACGGGCCGCCGCAGCAACCGGAGTACGTTGCTATCCCTCCAGGGATGATCAGCGACATCCACAGGCCGGCCACGCCGGAAGTGAGGAGAGACGTTGCTATCCCTCCAGGGATGATCAGCGACTTGATGGTCGCCGCCTGCTCGGCCTGCTTGGCGGGTTGCTATCCCTCCAGGGATGATCAGCGACGCGGCGGCGGCAAGACGACGGACCTGGAGCCGTTGTTGCTATCCCTCCAGGGATGATCAGCGACTCGAGACCGCCGCCGTGCGCGCCGAGCTGGCCCGCACGTTGCTATCCCTCCAGGGATGATCAGCGACGCCATGCTGTCGGTCTGGAAAGACCTGCTGGTCTGGGTGTTGCTATCCCTCCAGGGATGATCAGCGACGTGGTCCACGCCAAGGCGCCCAGCGCCGACACGGGTTGCTATCCCTCCAGGGATGATCAGCGACCACCACGACCATGTCGCCGAACGCGTGGTGAACGTGCTGTTGCTATCCCTCCAGGGATGATCAGCGACAAGCGGGATCGACCGGCCGCCGGTCTGCAACTCGTGTTGCTATCCCTCCAGGGATGATCAGCGACCAGAACGGAGCTTTCTCGGTCGGGTCGGGTTCGGGTTGCTATCCCTCCAGGGATGATCAGCGACTGGGACACCCGGGGCCCGGAGGTGGTCGACCAGATGTTGCTATCCCTCCAGGGATGATCAGCGACCCCGCCGGGCGATCCGGCCGCCTCGCCTCCGCCGGTGTTGCTATCCCTCCAGGGATGATCAGCGACCATCGGCAACACCGTGGGAGGCGACCTCACCATCAAGTTGCTATCCCTCCAGGGATGATCAGCGACTTGGTGTCCACCTCGCGGACCGGTCGAGCATGTGTTGCTATCCCTCCAGGGATGATCAGCGACCCAGCAAGATCGCCGCCGACGCGATCGACGGGAAAAGTTGCTATCCCTCCAGGGATGATCAGCGACTGGAGGTGGCTAGCCACCTTGACCTGGGAGACCCGGTGGTTGCTATCCCTCCAGGGATGATCAGCGACCTCCCGGACTGTGCGGTCTGCGGCTTCCAGGTCACGTTGCTATCCCTCCAGGGATGATCAGCGACGGGGCACCAGCTCCCAATGTCGCGGGTTCTGGCAGGAGTTGCTATCCCTCCAGGGATGATCAGCGACCCGGGGTCTCAGCCGTGGTCACTCATGCCTCCCAAGGTGTTGCTATCCCTCCAGGGATGATCAGCGACCGGGTGGCCATCGCGGCCGGGCTGCTGGCCCCCTGACGTTGCTATCCCTCCAGGGATGATCAGCGACAGGCGAAGGCTCAGCTCGTGCTGGCGCATCTCCAGGTTGCTATCCCTCCAGGGATGATCAGCGACCGGGGTCGCTGTCGCGGTTGTCGGCGTCGACGAAGTTGCTATCCCTCCAGGGATGATCAGCGACCCGACCACGCCGCGCAGGAAGACGCGATGAACACGTTGCTATCCCTCCAGGGATGATCAGCGACTGCTGGCCTGGCTGGAATACCGGGACGGGCCGGGTTGCTATCCCTCCAGGGATGATCAGCGACCTCCGTCACCTCCATCGATGTCACCCCCGAGTACGCGTTGCTATCCCTCCAGGGATGATCAGCGACACGTCCGCGCGCTGGCCGCCTGCGCCGCCCCCGAGTTGCTATCCCTCCAGGGATGATCAGCGACGCCCGCTTCCAAGCGCGCCTTCACCGCTTCGAGAGCCGGTTGCTATCCCTCCAGGGATGATCAGCGACAGGGTCTTCTCCGGCGGCTGAACCCACGTCGGTGGTTGCTATCCCTCCAGGGATGATCAGCGACCGGATTGATAAGACGCATCTGACGCGTCAGATGGTTGCTATCCCTCCAGGGATGATCAGCGACCCGACGGTAAAGTCGCAGGTCAACGCTGTACTGGGTGGCGGTGTGAGGTGGCTGTTTGCAGCGGTCCGGCGGTAGTGCAACGCTGCAGGTGAGAGCATGATCAAAGAATAGGGCTGGTATTGCCGATGGTCTGTCCGATGTTTTCGGTCTCAACGAGCATCGGGGTCTGGATACGATATATCAGGACGCTGTCGTAGGTCGTGTCGATCACTTTTCTGATGGCATTGGTGAACCTGCGATGCTGGGCGGTGGACAGTTCGCCCTGGAAGACGCTGCGTTGTACCCAGTGCAGGTAGTGGCGGCAGGTTTTCAGGACCTGGGGGTTGCGCTCAGCGAGGGTGTCGTACACGACGATGACGAACATCGTTCACCACCACGGCCGGAATGGCTTGTAGGGCTCGTTCTCCAGACAGAGCCGGACGAGCTTCAGTGCTTCCAGGTGGATGAGTTCTTCGTAGGAGACCTTCCGTCGTAGCCTGCGGTGATACACCGTTGTCGCGAGTTCGGCGCGGATCATCTCGGCGATTTTCTTGCGGCCGTCACGGCTTAGCGAGGCGTACCCTACGCCGCTTTCGAAATCGCTGTCACGAAGTGTTTTCTGGGCGGCGGCTCTGCGTAGCAGCCGCTCGGCGAACAACGGTTTGAACGGTTCGGCCAGGTCGAGGGCGAGGGTATTGCGCCGGCGGTCGGTGTCAGCGTGCAGGAAACCCAGGGCGGGATGCAGCGGGGTGCATCGCAAGGCGGTGAGAACCCGCGCATAGGTGATGGCGTTCATGTAAGAGATGAACGCGTTTCCGGCGTTGGTGGGCGGGCGGCGGGTTCGTCCCTCCAGGCGCAGCCATGGTGGCAGCATGGTGTCCAAGACGCCCCATACGGTGCGCCGGAAGTTGCCTTCCACTCCCATGAGCTGCTCGGTCGATTCACAGGCCGTGAGCTGCTCATCCAGCCGGGCGAGAGGCTCGTCGAGAAGGTCGGTCTCCAGCGACCAGCGGATGTTGTGCGCGGTCGTGGCGACCAGCGCCCGCCCGATGGTCAGTTTGGTCTCCTCGTCGGCGGTCAGTGCCACCTGGCGACGCAGGACGTGGGCGGAGGAGTTCTCTTCGGCGGGCGTGAGCGCGCCGGCGTAATTGCCGTAGTGATCGAGGACGTGCACGATGACGCCGTGCTTGCTCAGCACTGATACAGCCGAGGTGTTGAGGTCCACGTGGTCGAAGATGACCAGGTCGCGGATGTCGGTGATGGGGATGCGGACGGGTGTGCTGTCGGCGCGTTCTATGCGGATACTGCCGTCTTCCCGACGTACCCGGCATGGTTCGGTTAACCAGTAGGTCCGCGAGACAGCGCTCATTAGCCGCTCCAGCAGTAGTCGAGATAAGAACATCCCCGGCATCTCGCCCGATTGAGCCGGGCAGGCGCTGTCGGCGAGGCGATCACATCACGGGCGCGGGACTCGGTTTCCTCGGCGAGTGCTCGCGCCGCGCGGTCCCAGGTGACCTCGACGGTGCGGCGGATCTGCGGGTAGTGGACGACACCGCCGCGTACGTTGACGCCGCGGCGCTCAAGCAGCAGGCAGTAGTGGCGGACCTGGGCCTGGTGCTGGTCGGAGGGCGCGCGGGAGGACTTGGTCTCGTGGATGACCGCTCCGGTGGTGACCCAATCGACTTTGGCCTCGCCCAGGTCGAGAGCGCGGCGGCGGGTGTAGGTGGTCTCGTCGACGGCCTCACCGTATTGCACCGAGGCGTTGCTCCGTTCGGGGCGATAGCCGTGCATGTAGAGCCAGAGCTGTCGGTGGCAGTGCATCAGGTACTTGATGTGTACACCGCCGAGCCCGCTGACATCGTCGTCGTCGATGAAGTCGTTCAAAGAACCGTCTCCGAGGGTGGGGGCGCCGGGTCCTCACCAGAGGGAAGAAGCAGGCCTTCCTCCGGTGTGTAGGGCAGCGGGGTCACGAACAGGCGCAGCTCCCGGCTGCGGGTTCCATGGCGTACGGCCGCGCCGTATCGCATGGGGATGAGCAGCCGGTGGGCGAGCAACGGATCCTCGGCGGCCAGTTGGTGATAGCGCGCAAGATCCTTCTCCAGCAGGACGTCGACACTGTCGAGTTCTCTGGCCAGCCTGTCGGCGAACTCGGCACGGTCATGGAAGGGGGTGGTGAAGGTGAGGAAGGAAGTACTGAAGGCATCGCGGCTTTCCCGTGCTCGGTTCTCCCATTCGCGGCCCCATTCGGTGGCGTAGGCCGTCTTCAGCCAGGCCGAGATCGTCTCCTCTGAAATGATCGGTCCGGGGTGTTCTCGGAGTGCGAGCAGCGCGGCCTTCAGCGCCGCCTCTTCGTATGGCCAGGTTTTGGTGGTGAGGTGTACGCGGAACTCGACGGCTCCGTCTGGGTGTCGGCCGCGCCGGTTGACGCGGCCGGCACGCTGGGCGATCGCTTCGACCGGTGCGAGTTCGCTGACGCCACGGTCGAAGTCCAGGCACAGGGACACCTCCAAGGCTTGGGTGGCTATGACCAGCCCACCGCGTCGTTCGCGTTCTCCTTCTTCTCGCTCGGGGTAGCGTTGCCGGATCCGTTTTTCGATCGCGTCGCGGTCCATATGGCGAAAGCGTGAGTGCAGCAGGATCGCCGCGTCCGGGTCATCGGGATAGGTGGCGCACGCCGCCGGGGTAAGTAGCCGGTACATGCACTGGGCACGGGCCACGGTGTTGGCCACCACCAGCACGCCGTGCCCCTCGGCCAGCCACTGGTGGATACGCGCGACACTGGCCGGGCAGCAGATCGGTTCCTCATCCACCACCAAGCGATGACGGTCCGGCGCGATCTCCTGGGGCGCGTCGATGATTGTCACCGGAGCCGGTGTCAGAGACTCGGCCACCAAATCGATCATGGGCTGGGCCAGTGTTGCCGACAGCACGCAGACGCGGCTGCCGAGCTGGGCCCATAGGCGCATCGCGGCGCAGATCCGCCCGAAGGTCACCGGGTCGTAGGCGTGCAGTTCGTCCAGCACCATGGCCGCGTTGGACTGCTCGATCAGCGCGCCTGAGTAGCGTGGACCGGCTATCGCCGCTCGCAGCAGTTGGTGCGGGGTGGCGATACGGATTCTCTGGGCGAACAGTCGCATCGCCGCTCGCTGGGCCTTGGCTTTGCGTGCCTGTGCCCGGCCGGCGTGCTGATCGTCGCTGGTGCATTCGGCGAGGAGAGTCTGGGCGGCGGTGGCGTGCAGGATCGCGATGTCGTCGGGGTCGGCGTTCAGGTCCTGGAGGAAGCGGGTCCGTGCGGCGTCGATGGACGCGCGGTATGGCAACTGCCAGATCAGCCGGGGACGGCCGGGCATGCTCTCCAACTGGCGGGAGGCCCATGCCAGGCCGGCCTCGGTCTTCCCGCTGCCGGTGGGAGCGCGCACGATGAGATGCCCATCATGGCCACCCGCCTGGATCTGATGCGCATACGGGCTCGCCAGGCCGTCGAGGTAGCGGGACGGGAGCGGTATGTGCTTGCGCAGGGTGACGTGAGCGGAACCCGAGTGATCGGCCAGCGTGACCGCTCCCTGTACCAGGACGGCGAGCAGGCCTTCCGCGGGCGGGACCTCGCGCATCCACCAGTCCGCCGTCCGGGCGAACGCGTCACGAGCCAGGTCCCACAGCTTTCTGGCCTCCTGCGGCGCCGGCACGCCCAATTGCCTGGCGTACCAGGCCAGGGCTGCGGCGCGTCTGGAGGTGGAGACCTGGATCCGGGGCTGGCCGGGGAAGGCGTTGTTGTTGAGTCCGAACTTGCTCTGCCAGTCCGCCTCGGGGGGATAGCGGTCGGCCAGACACTCCGCGCCGATGAGCATCTGGTGGTGGAAGAGCACGCCTGTGGCGATCATCTGCCGGTCCTGCTCCGGCAGGTGCCGGGTCAGCAGCTCGACGAACGCCAGCGAGAGTACCTCGTGGCGCTCTCCCCAGGGCTCGCCTTTCGGGCGTAGCTGGCGTTGAAAGCCTTCGGCCACCTTTCCGGCATCGTGTAGCAGCGCTGCGGTCGCCACCCATGACCAGAATCGGGGATGTCCGGCCAGGACCCCGGCCGTGCTGATCCGATCGGCCAGATCATCGGCCGCCCGCCGAACCTGAAGGCTGTGCTCGGTCAGCAGCTCGGGGCGGCCCAGCGGTGAGTGGCTGGCCGATTTGGCCAGCACCTGCAGCAGTTCTGCCGGTTCATCGTGCTGGGAGTCGGCGGCATGCAGCCAGACTGCCTGGTCACCGTCGCGGTAGGCGCCTTGCGTCGCTTCGCGGCCTGCAGGGTCGGCGCACCACAGATAGTCCCGGTAGATCGTGCGCATCCGGTCCAGGCTCACCTGGTCCGCCAGCCGCACCACACTGGCGCGGGCGGAGGCATGTCCGCCCAGCGGTGCCAGCGCGTGCCCGACCACCGCCTCCCCTGCGGGGTACAGCATGACGCGGGAGATGCTCCGCACGTGTACCAGGTCCTGGGATCGGCCCAGGCGTAGCCCCCAGACCGGACGGCGCAACGCCCGCGCGATCCGCTGCCCGTCAGGGTCGGGTACCCACAATGTCACCCGCACGTCGGCCAGGAAGGGACGCTCCCGAACGGTCATCCCGCCCTTACCCTCCCCCACCCGGCCCCGGACTGGAGGGTTGGAACCATCAGCCGCGACCGGATGATAGGTCTCGGCATCCACCCCACGGCCATCCGCGCAGGCCGCCATGCCGAAACAGACCGGTTCGGCCGGGTTCCCCGTGGCCGCCGCGAGCATCCCGCGCACCGTGGAAGGCGGCGGCACCGGCAGGCAACGACTCACTCCGGGGAACATCGGATCCCGGAACGAGGCCACCGGGGCGTACAACTCGATGCGGACCGCCTCGATCGGCACCCGCTGATCCTCTACCACGGGGTCACCTGGCCGGGTCGTCGAACCAGGCGTCGTGCCTGCCGTCCCGGATCTGCTGGGCCAGGTCCAGCAACAAAGACCGTGGATGGGAGACGACGACCTTCCCCTCGTCGAGCAGGTCTGTGGCCTCGGTCTCGAACTCCTTGCGCAGTTGCTCCCGAAAGCCTGGACGCCACCCCAGTCGCACCGGCGCCTCCCACTCACCATCCCATGCCGTGAGCTCCTCCCGCAGGGCCTGAGCGCGTACCTGCAAGCCGCTGTAGCGCTCTTCGGCTCCGTCGATGACGAACCCGAGGGGATTGACGCCACCGGCCATGGGGACCATCGCGATCAACGCCGGCACGCGATCCCCGTAGTGCAGCGCCTTCTTGGCACCGCCGGTCAGCTCCGCCAGCGCCTGCAGCAGGACGGCCACCCGCTCACGCCGCATCGGCAGCGGAAGCCGCAGCGCGGACTGACCACGGAAGACACAGGTGGAGGCCCCTGCCTGAGCCGCCGCGGCAAGGCGAAGGGCGGCCTCCTCGCTCAAGTAGTTCGCCCGGCCCGAGCCGTTTTGCCCGGGCAGGGTGAACGTGCCCACGCGCGGCAGGTCCAGCAGGAACGGCGCGGCCAGATCGGCGGTGTAGAACTCGTGGGAGTGCAGCACCGGGTCCTCCACGCCCCGGGCCATCACCCCGAAATCGCTCGTCGGCTGGGCCGGCTCGACAGATAGGAACGTTCCGACCATGAGTGGGCTGTCTCGGACGGTTGTCCCGCCGTCCTTGTCCTTGGAGGTCTTCATGTAGCCGAACAGGTCATCGTCGGCGTACAGGATCGGGGCGCCTTGTGTGGTCGCCTTCTGCGCCTTACCTTGCGCCTTCCCCACCCGTTCCACAGGGGAGGGATCAGATCCGAGGGTGGCCATCGTGTCCCGCCACCAGCGGCGAAACGCCTGCGCGGACACATAGGGATAGTGCTTGCCGCGGATGAACGCCTTTTTCACCGGCGTCTCGGTCGTCTGCTGCCCCTTGCCGTTGTTGGGGGCGCCCGCGATCACCGAAAGCACGATCTTGCCAGCGAGGTAGCTCATCAGCCGTGATCCTCTTCCTCTTCGCCGTTCTGCTCGGGAGCGAACTCCGCCGCGTCGTCATCGGTGTCGTCATCGGCCTCGTCGCTCTTGCCGACCCGCACACCGGCTTTGATCAACTCGCTGAGGACGACGGTGTAAAGCCCGGCCCGGCCACGCCATTCGGACTGCTCGAAGAGGGAGTCGACAATGTTGGCATCGAGCCCGTCGCGAATACTGGCAGGAACGCTGCCGTCCAGGAAAAGCCGCGCTGATGCGTTCACGTACAGCCGATGCAGCTTCCATCCGGAACTCAATGCGGACCGGAACTCGTTGAACCGGCCACGCGTGGATTCCTGGCCGATCCATCTAACGAAGATGTCCGCGACCGGCGCGTACTTGGCGGCGTTCATCTCGTGCATCACCTCCAGATAAAGGCGGGATAACGCGCACCACTGCCATATGGCGCGTTGAGAAAGGTCATCCGGCGCTCGCAGCCGGCGATCCAGCTCATGCAGCAGCCGATCCGCCGGATACCCGTCGGGTTCGAACAGCAGCCGGGCGACTGCGGTGTCCCCGTCCAGTTCCACAGCGCCGGAACGGTCACGGCGGACCAACGCGCTACGCAAACGCTGCTTCCCAGCCCTTGCGTCGGAGTCGGCCTGCACCATCCGCAGGAACCTGCCGACCCCGGCCCGGGTACTGCTCACGCGCAGCCAGGGCTCCTGATTGTCGTTCTTGAACATCCACAACGTGGCAGCCGCCGCTGCCCGGCCGTCACCTCGCGCCACGCCACCAAACCGCGCGTGCACGGCCAGCGCTTCCACCACCACCGCCTCAGGGCCCGCACCCGCTGGCAGCGAACTGCAGCCCATCTGCAATGTTTTTGCCGCTCGATCGACGTTCCCCCGAACGAACTCCCGCTCGATCTGGCGATCATCGCAGGTCAGAACGGTTGCAGACCCTGCCGTCACCCACGCCCCGTACGGCAGAGCCCACAGCGCCACCCGGCACGCCCAGCACACCGGCCATCCCGCCACGCCCGGCGGCAACGTGTTCACCGCACGCACCGTGTCGAACATCGGCATCAACGACTTCGCCCACAAAGTCGACGACGGCACTCCGCAAAACACACACGGCCGCATCTCACTGGCCGCCGCATCTCGGCCCAGCAGCCTGACCATCTCCGCCTTGATGGACGTGCGGTCACGCTGGCGCTTCGCATGGGTCGGGGGTGAATTCGGGTACAGCGCGAAAAGCACCTTCCACCAGTCGTACTCCGCCGACCCCTGCGCGGCTACAGCGGCACGTGCGACATCCTCGGCGATCCGCCCGCTCACCTCATCCAGTTCACGCGCGGTCACCTCAAAGGGTGCATCGCCCCCCGGTTTGCCCGTGCGAACGGGGACTCCAGCGAGCATCGCCACCGCCCACGCCCCGCACCGTTGCACCGGATGACCGGTCAGCACCAACGCCCCGCTCACCGCAGCCACCCAAAGCCCTGCGTACAGTTAAGACCGATCCCACCCTCGTGAAAGGCTTGCAGCAATTCCGGCGCCGCCCGGACACGGAGCTTCGCCGTCGCCCCGATGCGCATTTTCCCCTGCACCTCATCTCGCCGCCGCGGCCCCGCCTCCAACACCTCGACCTCCACCGCATTGGGCAGACCGAGCGCATCGGCCCGATGCCGCAAATTATGGGTAAGCCGCTCCAGATAATCGGCATCCTCTGGCAGGAGAAACCGTCCGTCACGTTTCACCAAGATCGGAGACCGTGTGGAGAACTCCCCGGTTCCCGACTGGAAATTTGCAGGTGGCGCCTCCAATTGCACCCCACGGACCGTGAGGCGGGTCGCCCCCCATCTGATCTCCGAACGCCCCGCGAGCCCAGCCACAAGGCAGGCGGCGATCTGCGGTACCGGCGAGCCCAGCCACACCGAGCCCAGCCCCGACGACCCCCACACCCCCTTACGCCGGGTCTTGTCCCGGAAAACGGGAGGGGATATCCCGACAGGCTTGATCGGCGTTCCCGCCCACCCCTTGTCATGCAACTCACCGGCCAGCACCGCATCCTGACTCCGCAGCAGGTCGTACACGACTCCCCGGGCCGGCCCGTACACATCCGGCCAGGCAATCTGTGCGGTGTCCGCAGACACGTCAACGCGAAAACGCACAGGGATCTCCCGATCACGCGGCACACAGAGCAAACAACTGACCACTTATAGCAGCCACCCCCGACAAAAACGCAGCTTCACCCAAAGTCGCCACCAGGGGCCGGCCACGGCCCCATCGAAAGACGTCGGAGTGGCAGTCCACTACTCTGACCTGGATCGACGATCCTCGGCGACAGGAACTGACGACCCCTGGAGGGATCGCAACGGCTTGTCTATGTAGGGCATGGCCGACTGTCAACGATCATCCCTGGAGGGAGCGCCTGGGGGCATCCGTCGCCCCCAGGCGCCAACCTGACCAGCGGGTCAGCTCAGCGAGAGCATGACTGAGATCCTGAACCGCAACGCCACATGCGCCACCAGGGCGCCAATGGCTATCACACCCGCCAGCCAGATGGCTGGATCGAGCACAACGAACGAGTCGATCATCGGTTCCCGCCTGTGTCTTCACACTCAGTGATCTCCGACGTTCGGAGCGTGACGATCCTAGCGGCCACGGAGCTTTCGCACTAGCTCGAAGGCATGGCCCGGACTTAATAGATAAGCCCGATGAACCGTGCGTGAGTCTGCGCCCTGGCAACGTCGGCGCCACCCTCGCACCTGCGCACCACACTCCCCGGCAACCAAGGCCGAGTTCGAGCCCGCGACCTTGACCCCCAGAACACATCGCCGACGCCTGGACAGATCCCGCAGGCCGTCCCACGCGGAGTTCGACTTCGTGTGGGACGGGGAACGGGGCCACACCTCCAGGATGAGGCGGCCACAGCGGTTCACCATTGACCAGCACATATACGTGAGTATAACGTACGCATAGTTCGTATACGTCGGCGTATCGCTAGAGATGGCGTTGCCCTGTACATGCCGAGGCCGGAGGCGGTGCACCTCCCACTCCCGGCGAGCGCAGGTCTCAAACCCCTCCCCCAAGACATTTGCCCCTCATCGAGCAAGGGAGCTTATCCCCACATGAACCCATCACCCATTGGCCGCACAGCCTCTCACGCCCGCAGCCACCAGCATGGGATCACCTACAAGATCTGGATCTGTGACTGGATCGGCAGACACGAGGGCCCGCGAGGTCCGGTCCACCGAGTCTGCTGGATTGTGGCCGGTCGTAGGAAGGGCCGCTCGTTTCGTGTCCCGGCCCTGGCCAGGGACTTCCAGGACCAGCTCAAGGCCGCGGTGGCGGCCGGCCAGCCGTTCGACGTCAGGAGCGGGCTGCCGCTCGTGATGGCTCCGCAGGCCTGTGGCCGTCGTCGAGGCGGCCGATCCCGCCGCGGGAAGGCCGGGGGCGCGCATGACTGACTCGTCTTTTGAGGACATCCGGGACCGGTTGGCCGAGTGCAGCGACGGCGAAGCGTTGCTGGCCGACGGTTTCGAGGACGCGTTGATCGGTATGGCCGAGGGCTGGTTCGGCAACTCGCGGCGGGTCGTCGCTCTGTACGACCTGGCTCTTTGCCTACGGGTCCTGTTGGGGTGGGGCATGGACGAAGAGGAGGCCGGCGAGTGGATCGACTACAACGTCACCGGCGCCTACGTCGGGCCCTCGACCCCGGTCTTCGCCATCATCAAACGCCAACCGGTGATCGTCTCCGGAGACGACTGAGATCTCACTGAGGGAAGCCCAGCGGGCCGCGCCGCCGGGTCAGCATTTGGGGCTGCATCAGCGGTTCTCGCCGTCGGTTCGGCACCGTGGAGCGCACGCGTCCGTGGGTTCCAGGTCCCTGCCCGGCTCCCAAGGCTGCGCCACTCTTGCCGTGCCCGCAACCGGCTCTCGCTGCGCTCGTCCCGGCCTCGCCCAAAGATCTTTTCCTGGCGGAAAACATCTTGGCCGTGCCGGGACCGCCGGGTTGCGTTCCCGGCTGCGTGCGTCGCGGGCGCCTTGAGCCGGGCAGGGACCGTCCCTGTGTCCCCCGGCCGCCGCAGCAAGGCGGTGGCCAGGCCAGCCTGGCGCGATGAGCCTGTGGAGGGCACATGACCGAAGTCGCAACCGATCCCGACGTTCTGGAAGGCGCAGTCGCCGATCAGGACGTCCCCGAAAACGCGGACCTGGCCGCTGAGGGTTGGCGAGGCGAGGATCTGGCGTATACCGAGCGTCCCGTGATCCCGGTGGAGCTGCTGGTCTCCCACCCCGGAAATGTCCGAGAGGACAAGCAGGCCGACCAGTCATTCTGCCGCTCGGTCGCATCAGCAGGGATCATCACGCCGCTGGAGATCACCATCGAGCCGGACGGCGGCTACCGGGTGGTGGACGGCAATGTCCGCCTGGACGCCGCGCTGAAGGTCGGCCTGGCGGCAGTGCCGTACTTCTTCTCCGCCGACACCGCCGATGACGAGGGCCTTCAGTACCTGCACATGCTGATCAGCAGCAGGTTCCGCACGAGCCTGACGGTGCACGAGGAGGCCCAAGCGCTGTTCTCGGCGGCGCAGGCGGGGATGACGCGAGCCGAGATCCGCAAGGCCACGGGCCTGTCCGCGGGCGAGGTGAAGGCCGGGGTGCGGGCCGGCGGTCTCACCTCCATGACCAAGGAGATCGCCGCGGGGATGGACTACGAGTGGACGCTGGAGGAGCTGGCGCTGCTCAAGCCGTTCGAGGACGACCCCGAGGCGATGGAGGTGATCCGCCGCAGCCGGTACGGCCCGCTGAAGTACACGGTGCAGCGCCTGCTGGACGAACGGGAAGCCAAAGCACGCCGCGCCACGATGGTCGCCGAACTGGAGCAGTCGGGGATCACGGTCACCACCGAACGGCCCGAGGGGGCCGTGCCGCTGTCTCGCCTCTTGAACGGTTCCCAGCAGATGGACGCCGACGCCCACGCCGACTGCCCCGGCCGCGGCGCGTCGCTCGGCTCCTGGATGAGCGCCTCCCCGAACCACTACTGCCTGGACCCGGTCACATATGGCCACGTGTTCGCGGAGACCGGCACTACCAGCCCCCCCGAACCGGCCGTCGTCGCGCCCGTCGCTCAGGAGGCCAGGCCGAACGCCGACCGGAAGATCGTGGTCGAGGGGAACAAGGCGTGGGTCGCCGCCGGCACGGTCCGGCAGCAGTGGCTGCGCGAGTTCCTGATGCTCAAGGCCCCGCCTAGGAACGTGGCGTCCACGATCGCCCGGTTCGTGACCGGGCAGCTCGTCACGATGCCCGAGCCGCTGTGCCGCGCGCTGGGCGGCGCCCGTCACTCCCGTCTGTTCGAGTTCTTCGGCGCCCCCGCGCCGGAGACGGTGGCCAAGAGTACCCAGCCGGGCCTGTGGATGCTCGCGCTCGCGCCCATCGCGACCGCCTACGAGCGGGAGATCACCGGTGATGGGGAGCGGCGCAACACCTGGCGCGAGGACAAGTACTCCCCGTGCACCCGCGAGGACGCCGGGGCGTGGCTGCGGTTCGTCGCCGAGATCGGCGCCAAGCACGGCTACGAGCCCAGCCCGATCGAGAAGGCCGTCGCCGACGGCGTGCCCTACCGCGGCGACAACCCCGCCGAGGACCCCATCGAGGAAGCAGACACCGACCAGACCAGTACCGAGACGGCGGTAGCCGGCCAGGACCCCGAGGAGCACGATGACCAGCCGATCGACGACGTCGAGCACCCGCCGCAGGGGACGCAGGAGTCCGAACCGGGCCCCGTTGCCGAGCCGGACGCCTCCGCCGGCCCGGCGCCGGCATCCGGTACCGCGGACGCCACGCCGGGTCCGCAGGAGGTCCCCCTGGCCGCCCACATGGAGAAGGAGATCGCCGACGACCTCGCCGAGGAGTTCGACGCCGCCGACGTCTACGCCGACGCCGCCTGACCACCACCCCTGCCCTGCGCCGTTCCCCGTCGTGAAGGGACGACTCGATGAACGATCATCGCCCGCGGAAGAACCGCTCATCGCGGCGCAGGAACACCTCGCCGTTGCCGGCGGGCCGGCCGGTGACCACGCCTCCCTCGACCGGTGTCCGGCCTGCGATGACGACCGGCCGAACACGATCCCGGCATCAGCGAAGGGCTGGTTGCCCCGATCGACCTTAACCCCCGGCCGGGTGTGACCTCAGGCGCGTCAGCCCGGCCAACCCGATCGCCTCCCCCCATGCCGTCCGTCCCGCCTCGGCCGCTTGGCCAGGAGCGACTCCTTTTCTCCTCCTGGAAGGAAACACGTCATGACCGAGATGAGCTCCGAAACCCGCAAGATCCTGCGCGAGGCCATCGCCCAGGCCCACCTGTCCGACCGGCACGACGTCGACCTCGGGCCGCTGGCCCGGCTGGAGGAGATGCCGGAAGACGAGGCCATCAAGGCGCTCGACGAGGTGTTCCGGCAGATCCACTTCGACTGAGCCATCCCCGATCACCTGCGAGCCGGACATGTGCGGGCCACGGCTCACCGGCCCGCTTCCGACCCGCATGACCTCCCCCTGCCGCCCCTGGCCGGCTCACCGGCCGGGAGCGGTTGTCTTCTCCCGCGACAGGAGATCGCATGCTGACCACCACCCCCAACCAGCAGACGGCGGCCGCACCACGCGGCACCCACTGCTGTTCCACGTCCCCAAGGGACAACTCCTCCACGGATCGTCCACCCGCGGCACCGCCGCTCGTAGAGGCGCAGGAACGCCTCGCCGAAATCGCCTTCGCCTCCGAAGCTCACACGGGCGAGGTGGCAGATGCCTGACTACCTCGTGCGCTGGGAGATCGACGAGCACGCCGAATCACCTCGGCACGCGGCGGAACTGGCCTGGGCCGATCGCAGCGCTCCGGGCTCGGCCGCCAACGTGTTCACGGTCATCGACCAGGCAGGCCGGCACAGCACCGTCGACCTGTCGGCGTTGCCGTACCCGCCCGCTGGGCCGATCTTCCGCTACCGCTCGACCGTCGAGGTGACCCTGGAGGTAGCCGCGGAGAGTGATGCCGAGGCGTTCGCTCTGCTGGATGAGGTCTTTGTCGAGGTGGCTGCGGGAGGCGAACCTGTCCGCCGCGGCTTGGTCGCGTTGTCCACGCACATCTCGACCGATCCTCGTCTGCTGCCCCATCCGCCGGCCGCCGCTCAGGGCCGCGATGCCCCGAAGGCGGCCTGATGCGCTTCTTCCTCGGTACCCATCACCCGGACTGGCTGGCCCGGGTGCGGGTTCCGCTGTATGTCTCCCAGCACTCGCTCTCGCCGCTTTCCTCTCTTCCCCGCTTGGCCGGCGGCGGGGTGTGGGGCCTGGACTCCGGGGCGTACACCGAACTCACCCGGTATGGGCGCTGGCGCCTGGGCGCCCGCGGCTCGCCGGTCGGGCCGGTGCGGCGGCTCTCATCCAGAGCACGAAGTCCCGCGTATCCTCGCGGCCGGCCCGGTCCCACTGCACCCCGACCGCTCGCAGGAACCGCAGCCAGCGCAGCAGGGCGAGCGCGTACGACCGGACGCTGCTGGCCCCGTAGTCGCTGGCCACCATCTGTCGGAGGAAGTCGCTGACGCCCGGGTGTTCAGCGCCGCCCTCCTCCAACAGCAGCCACGGCACCGCACCACTTCCAGCAACGACCGCGCCGAATCGCTGCACCACGAGCTGAGCTGGTTCGGGACGAGGAATGTTCGCGAGCACGCAGACGAATTTGGCCGTCTCCGCCCGATCAAGCAAGGCGAGATGAGGTTCTTAGTTCGGTCAACATACCTCGACCATCTGGAGCAGTGGCTGGCCGCCGGGATCGACCTGCGTGAGGAACCGATCGTCGGGCTCGGCTCGATCTGCCGCAAGGGCAATACCCTGCCCGTCGCGCTCATGATCTCCCGGCTCGCCCGCTTGGGGCTTCGGCTGCACACCTTCGGCTACAAGACCACCGGTCTGATCTCCTCCGCCGACCAGATCGTCTCCAGCGACAGCCTCGCCTGGTCACGAGCCGCCCGATGGGAAGCCCGCCACCCCCGGCACCAGCACGGCCACTGCGGCAACTGCATCGACTACGCGCTTGCCTGGCGTGCCGAACTGCTGGAGCGCGTCGACCGAGCCCACCCCGGAGTCGTGGAAGACCTCCTCCCGCTCAACCACACAGCGTGAAAGACCGCCCGGCCCAACCGCAAGCCCGGCCCGCCCCTGATCCGGGGCCTTACAGAACCTCGCAGAAAAGGAAGACGACGATGACCAATACCGCTGGCGCCGCCCCGGCGTGCCCAGAGCAGTGCCCAGTGTGCGGGCATGCCCTGCCGACTCCCGACGGTGCCTACATCCACAAAGACTCCCGCAACTACATGTGCGGATTCCAGTGGGACCCCCAGCAGCCGGGACGTTACTACGCCCAAGGCCCCGAGGGCGGAGTCGAGGTGATCAAGGGGCTGCCGTGGGTGGCACGCGACATGTGCAACTACGGGCAGGAGGTTGCCCCACTGGAGCCCCACCCTGACGACGTTCCTGCTCGCGGTGGTCCCGATGGCCAGCGGACCTTGCCCCGGTACCTCAACGGGAAGCCGGCGTACTTCCCCGACGAGGTCTCCGCTCGGCGATGGGTCGATGAGCACAACCTCACCTCGTGGACGGGGGCAGCGTGAAGGCCTCTGCCGCCATGACCACCGCGCAGCGGATCCGTGCCACCCGGCTCAGCCTGTCGCGGGGACCGGACGGCCGGCTTGAGTTCGCGCTGGCCATCCGTGGCCGATTCCAGTTCTGGGACCTGGCCCGTGCTCTGGCCGCGTGGGCGGCGACCCAGCAGGACGTCCGGGATCTGCCCAGGCATCCCGGAGAACAGTGGGCGCTGGCACACGTCCGGGCGGTGACCTGGCGTTACGGCCACCAGCGGATCAGCTCTTGGTCCGATCACGTCCGCGAAGACGACCGCAGCGCCGTCGCCGACTGGGCCTACCACGCGGCCTGGCACCTATGGGGCCAGGCCTTCGACATCCCCTACAGCGAGATCGCCGGCGCCATGACGCAGTTCCCCGAACCCGAATACCTCGACAACTGGGGCTGAGGCCCCTCAACCCCACTCGCCACGGCGAGACGCTCCCATTTACGGAAGGACCCGCAAGTTCATGATCGTTATCAGTCACACGCTGCAGACCGGCACCGTCGTCTACGGCACCACCCCCGGTGACGGCTCGGGAGAGATCATCCACGACGCCGGTTTCCGCCCGTCCAGATACCTGGACGACCACCCCGACCACGGCGAGGCGTACTGGTACGTGGCCTCCACCCGCCGCCGTCCCGCCAAGCAGCACTACATTGACCGGTGCGCCGCCGCGCTGCGTGAGGCCGGCCACGAGGTGAAGGTCGAGGTCGACAACGTCACCCTGCCTACCACGAGCTTCGCCGAACTGGAGGCCGAGCGCTACGACCGCGCCGAGGAACGCACGGAGCGGTTCAGCGGCTACGCCGACCACGCCCTCACCAAGGGCGACGCGATGATCGACCAGGTCAGGCAGGAACGCAGCCGGATCCCGCTCGGACAGCCGCACCTGATCGGCCACCACTCCTACAACCGGACCGTACGGCAGGAGGACAGGCGCAACGCCAAGGAGGACCGAGGCCGCGAACACGTGCAGCGCGGCGAACGGTGGGCGGGGCGAGCCAAGGCCGCAGCGGCATACCAGGCCGGCCGCGAGGACCTCGGCACCACCCAGCGGCGCGTCGAGCGACTGGAGGCCGACGTCCGCCGCCACCAGCGCTACCTGCGAGGTGACACCCAGCGGTGGGAGATCACGGTCACCACCGACTGGACCGACGACTACGGGCGCTCGCTGGAGGAGCGGCTGGCCGTCCGCCCGGAGGGCTCCCGCGTGCTCTCCAGCAACGAGACCGGCAACACCGCCGAGGTTCTCATCGCCGTCGGCCCGGCCGCCCGCGCGATCACCGAGTCACAGATCACCCTGCTGGCCGAGGAGATCACCTACTGGAAGGCGCACATCGCCAAGCTCCAGGAGCAGGAGGGCCGGAGGGTCTGGTCCAGCGCCGATTTCTCCCGCGGCGACTTCGTCAAGTGCGGGCGGCGCTGGTACGAGATCGTCCGGGTCAACTCCAAGTCCCTCACCGTGGCCAACGGCGTCAACAGCGTCCACCTGGACGTGGTCACCATGGCCAACTCCCGCAACGCACTGGGTGGAGCCGGATGGACCGATCGGCTCCCCTACGACCAGGCCGGCGGTCAGATGACCGCTGCCGAGGCCCGGTTCCGATATCCGGAAGCGTTCTCGACCAGCGCCCCCGGCTCGGACGAGGCCGGGAACGGACAGCAGGCCGGTGACCCGGCGTGATCCCGGACCCGATCCACAGCGGCACCGAGCCGTGGCGGGTGGTGCAGTGGTCGGGCGGGATCGGCTCCTGGGCCGCCGCCCAGCGTGTCGCTGCCCCTGCGGCGGCTTCTGCGTGCAAGCGGGAATCCGCCAGTGGACTCACATGCTCGCCGTCGATCCCACAGGGTTCGCCGCCGTCGAAGCCGCCGAGCAAGACCTTCGCAACGAACTCGGCGACGTCGCGATCCTGCGTGACCGCCGCGCAGGCCGCTCCCGCCCTCTCCCGCTGTCAGAGCTCCGAACCCGAACAGCCGCCTGAACCGCCCCTCCAACATCAGGGCCTTCTCCCGTCCAGCCTCACCATCTGGAGAACTGTTTGACCGACGATCCTCAAGACAAGACCGACACCATCCTGCGCTCAAGACCCGCTCCCGGCATCAGCGAAGCACGTCAGGAGACCACCGGGGACCGGGCGATCCGCTGGGGAGCGGCGTTCTCCGTCCTGGTGGTCACCGGGATCGCCGCCGTGATCAGCTACGGACATGCCTTCCTGCTCGTCACCCGCTACGGCGAGACCGGAGCCACCGCCCAAGCACTCCCCCTCACCGTCGACGGGCTGGTCGCGACCTGCTCCCTGGTGATCCTGCACTACACCCGCAAGAACCGCAGAGCACCCTGGCACGCCTGGGGCCTGCTGGCCATCGGCGTCTGCGCCACCGTCGGAGCCAACGTCGCCAACGGCCTGGGCCACGGCA
>NZ_JBFBCI010000075.1:0-36964 GCF_040683095.1 Sphaerisporangium sp. NPDC051017 | reverse complement strand
CCCGAGTTGGTGCAGGCGTTCTTCCGGGACCGCGATCTCCTCTACATCACCACTTAAGCATACCTACAGTCCAGTAACTTAGTTTCTGGTTAGTAAAGCAGAATTGAAAGACCCAAAAAAATATGGCCGACTTGTCCGATTAGGTCACATATTTCAATAATGATCGCTTTAGTGACAGGAGGGGATGATGGCAACAACCAGTCCAACGATTAAGCGGCGACAGCTCTCGGCGACGCTTCGTCAACTCCGAGAAGAGAGCGGGATGACAGCTGCTGAAGCAGCTCGGCGCCTCACGTGGGCACCAAGCAAAATCACCCGTATCGAACGCAACGAGTGGAAGCTACCCAACCTCCGGGATATCCGCCTTCTTCTCGATCTCTATGGCGTCACCGACGAACACCAGTGCGACTCCCTCCTCACGCTCGCCAAGGAATCACGCAAGCGCGGCTGGTGGGCTGACTACAAAGATGTGTTTCGCAGCAATCTGGCCGCCTTTGAGGCAGGAGCCTCGATGATCCGCACCTACGAGGTGGTGTTGATCCCAGGCCTCCTCCAAACGGCTGCATACGCCGCAGCGGTTTGGAGAGCAGGACAGGTAGTCGACGAGTCGATAATCGAGCGACACGTCCAAGCCAGACTTGCCCGCCAGGCGATCCTGGAGCGCACGAACCCACCATCTCTCGTCGCGGTTATCGATGAGGCCGCACTTCTAAGGATCATCGGCGGCCCTGAAGTGATGCGTCATCAAGTCAGACGCCTCATCGAAATGGCGGCTCGCCCCAACATCACGATTCAGGTGCTTCCGAACGCCGTCGGGGCGCACGCAGCCCTCAATGGAGCCTTCATGATCTTAGACTTCCCACGCCCCGGCTCCGACCCCAGCCTGGTGTACATGGCCACCTCGACAGACAGCCTCTGGCTCGAAACCCCTGAGGAGCATCGGCGTTATACGCTACTTTTCAGTCAAGTGCAAGCATTGGCTCTTTCGCCCTATGAGTCACTATTGAATCTGACGGAGCGCGTAGAGCAATACGGGAAGTAGGCGAACAGAGTGGATAGCAGCAGTCTCGTTTGGCGCAAGAGCACCTACAGCGGTCACGATGACAACTGCGTCGAGATAGCGAGCCTCGCAGCCGGAGGCAGGGCCGTACGAGACAGCAAGCATCCGAACAAGCCGGGCCTGACCTTGGGCGCCGCCGAGTGGCAGGTCTTCATCCTCGGCGTGAAGAAGGGCAAGTTCGGCTGAGGAGCCTACTGCGGGTACCGAACTGGTTGCGCGCCGGTTCGAGCAGAGGCCAGAGAGTTCCGCTATCCCATAACCGGATCCCGCCGACCCGGAAGGTCGGCATGGCCCCGCTGCTGCTGTTGATCGTAACGCCGTAGAACCCTGCGGCTACCAGGGCGGGTGGCTGCGACCAGGCCGGGCCGGGAATCCATTGCGGCGCCGGGCGCCCAGCCGTCTGCCCGGCCGGAGAAGAAGCGGCCACACTGATGACCATCACGGCGGCCAGGACACAGGCAAGGGCGATGAAATGCATCGGCCTGCGACTGCTGAGGGCAGGGCGCCGACCGTACACAGCGGATGCCAATGCCGGGTCCTGCGTGCGCGACACCGCTGCCGCGAGACCCGCCGCCGGATCCGCGGCGGATGGAGGAGTCGGCGCCGGGTTCGGCCCAGAGGTCCAGAGATCGTCAGCGATGGGCTTGCTGAGGTGCCCCGAACCTTCCGGACTCGGACCCAAGTAGGGTCAGAGGTAGTCCGGGAAGGAAGCACGTGGGCAAGAAGCCGAGGATTTATCCACCCGAGTTGCGGGCCGAAGTTGTGCGGGCCGTCATCGAAGACGGGAAGACCCCAGCGCAGGTCGCTCGTGATTTCGGGCTGGTCGCCGAGACGGTCCGCAATTGGGTGAAGGCAGAGAAGTCGAAGAACTCCGGGACCAAGCGACTCGCAATGCCGATCATCGGCACGCTAGTCGCATCCGTCGCGGTTCTCGCGTCGCCCTCGCCTGCTCAGGCCGACGGGTGCAACCTGTGGTTGTGCGGCGAGGTGCAGAACAACTCCCCGTGGACCATCCACACGACCGAGGTGCTGGGCACCGGCGGCCCACACTGGTGCGACGTATGGAACGGGGGCGGCGGCATGACCTGGTCCTGGTGGCACACTACGTGCGAACAGAAGACGCTGGCTCCTGGCAAGCACCGGGGCGGCGGGGGCGTCGACGTCGACGCAGTCACTTTCGCCGACCGCGACTACGTGGTCAAGGTGTACGGAACGATCTTGGAATGGAGGACAAAAGGCGTCTGGACGAGGTTTCACAACGATGAATACGTGACCTGTTTCAAGAATTCTAACGGCGACCCCATGTGTCAGGTCGACTGACGACGGGGCCGGTGTGTGGGGCCTCGCGTCTGTCCTGGCCGGACGGCGCGGTGCCTTTCTGCTCACGCCGATCGTGAACAATGGGGGCGGTGACAGTTCGACGGCCAGCGCTCGCAGCGTCGAGCGGTAGGCGGCTTTAAGGCTGCCGGGACAACGTGACAACAGGGTCAGCTTCTCGGCCCCGAAGTGAAGGGTCGAGCTTGCGTGGTTCGCGGCCATGGCCGTCGCCGCGTCGGTGCATCTGGTCACCGCCGCGTTCACCGTAGGGTCCATCGGGCTGCTGACCACCGGAAAACTTCGTCACCCGTCCGCGCCTCGGCCGTCCCAACCCGGACGAATCCTCCCGGGCCCGCTCCGAGGCGCCCCATCTGTACACCCTCACCGACCGGGTCGCCGCCGAACTCGGCGCGCCTCCCGTCGAGCTGATCCAGGTGACACCGGGCTTCTGAGAGCAACTGAGAAGTGGCAGCGCTGGATCAGACAGCCGTAAACCAGCAGTTCAGAAGCTTGGATCGTCTACTGAGAACCGTTGTCGGAAGGCCAGCCGTTCCGTTAGGCTCAGCGCGTGGACCAAGACGAGGCGAACGCCGCGCTGACGGCATTGGGCAAGGGCACCACAGCCGACGCGCTGGAGACGGAGACGCTCGATTTCAAACTCGTCGCCGACTCGCTCAAGGCCACCTTCAACCTACTCGCCGATGCCCTGGTCTGCTTCGTCAACGCACGCGGAGGCACTATTGTGCTGGGCGTCGACGACAAAGCCTCTGAGCGCGCGAACGCACTCAGAGGAGTGCCTGCCGGCTATACCGTGGACCTCATCCGCAAAGCGATCTTCGACCGGACACGGCCGCCCCTCACCGCCTTCGTCAACGAGAAATTCGTCGACGGGGTCCGTCTGATCCTGATAACCGTGCCGCAAGGAGTCATGCCGCACAGCACCGCCGCCGGGCTTGCCACACGTCGTCTCGGAAAGGAATGCCTGCCCTTTCCGCCCGACCAGCAACGCGAGGTGATGATCGCACGCGGCCAGGTCGATTGGTCGGCAGACGCCTCTAGCGTCGATATCAACCGCCTCAGCACACTGGAATTCGCCAGATTGAGGCGGATCCTGGCGGCGAGCGGCCGAGACCATCTGGCAGATCTAGGAGATCATGCCCTTCTTCAGGCACTGCGTCTCATCGCACCCAACGGCAGCATCACAAACGCGGGCGTCCTCCTGCTCGCAGACGAGCCGCTGATAAATCAGGTGGTCCCTGGCTACGGCTACTCCTATCAGTTTCGTCCCAGCGCGGGCAGCGAAGCCACCGGGAGGCTGCGCGGGAGCCAGCCCATGATAAGGGCGATTCAAATCCTCACGGATGCGACAGAGACACGGCGAGAGGTACACCCGCTCAACGTCGCCGGCGGGGTGCAGCTCCAACTGACGGACTATCCTGGCGAGGCGGTCCGCGAGCTGATCATCAACGCTTTCATCCATCGGTCCTACGAGACCGGTGGAACGGTCGATATCGAACACTCCCCGGAGCATCTCATCATCACGAGCCCCGGCGGCCTGGTCTCCGGTGTCACTCCATCGAATATTCTCACGTATCCCTCAACACCTCGGAACCGCCTTCTCACCGAAACGGTCTCCATACTGCAACTTGCCGAGAGAACAGGCCAAGGAGTGGACAGGGCTTACCGGGAAATGCTGCGCATCGGTAAGGAACCCCCGCTTTTCGAGGATCACGCGACGTTGGTCCGGGCCACTCTGGCAGGCGGGATCGGAAACAGCGCGTTCGTGCGTTTCATCAGCGATCTACCGGTCCGAGCCGGACGTGATCTCAATGTGTTGCTGGCGTTGTCCTACCTTCGACACAACTCCAATCTCGATGCAACGAAACTTTCGTCCGCCATTCAGCGCACCCCGGCCGAGGCGCAGGAGGTTCTGGCCGCCATGGCGGATGAGTACAATCTTCTGGAAATAACGCGCCGTACGGTGTCGAAGCCATTTCCGACGTACCGCCTGCGTTCCGATGTTCTCGCCGCGATGTCCCGTTCGATCACCTACCGAAGACACAACCCGCGAGAGACGGACCAGAAAGTAATCGATCACGTGCGCGAATACGGGTTCGTCACCAATCAGACGATTCGACGCCTCTTCGACCTGCACGTGTACGCGGCCAGAGACCTGCTGAATACACTGAGGGATCGGGAGATCCTTGAAAAGATCGGAGACAGGCGCGGCGGCGCAGGGATACGCTATGGCCCAGGAAAGAAGTTTCCCAAGGGCAGATCATAGACCGCGAACGTCGGCCCGACGGCTGGCCCGTCGCCTCATTGACGCAGGGCATCAGCGGGCGTAAGCACCTTCGGCAATTTCTGTCCTCATGCCCCCACATACGGCATGATCTCGGGCATGACCACGCCGCCCGCCGTCGAGGCCGACGGGATGTGCCCGTCCTGCTCCGCGCCCCTGTCGGCCGATCCCCGCTTCGTGATCTGGTGCCCCTCGTGCTCGTGGAACCTCGACCCCTCGGCCGGGACGGGCGCCGTGACCACGGCTCCGCGCCGCCGGGCGGAACGGCGGCGCGAGGCACGGCGGCGGGCCGACGGCGCGACCATCGAGCAGGTGTTCCGTGACCTCGCGAACCCGTCGCGTCCCCCCGCCGTACGCGATGGCTCGTGGTTCGCGGCCATGGCCGTCGCCGGGTCGGTGCATCTGGTCACCGCCGCGTTCACCGTGGGGTCCATCGGGCTGCTCACCACCGGAAACCTGCTAATGGTGCCGGTCGCCGCGATCGGCTTCGGCATCGCCTTCGTCACCCGTCCCCGCCTGGGCCGCCTCGATCCGGACGGCTCCCCGCTGCCCCGCTCCGAGGCGCCGCACCTGTACGCCCTCGCCGACCGGGTCGCCGCCGAACTCGGCGCGCCTCCCGCCGAGCTGATCGAGGTGACACCGGGTTTCGGCATGAGCCACACCAGGGTGGGACTGCGGCGGCACGGCGTCCTCACCATCGGCCTCGCCCTGTGGGAGGTGCTCACCCCCGAGGAGCGCGTCGCCGCGCTCGCGCACGAGTTCGGTCACGCCGTCAACGGCGACCCGCGTCGCGACCTGTGGTTCCACTCCGCTGTCGAAGCGCTGACGCACTGGAACAGGGCCGGCGCTCTCGGGCCCGTCGAGCAGTCCGGAGCGGGCCTGGTCTTCTTGATCATGGACTGGGTGGCCAAGCTGGTGATGCGCGGCGTCCACCGTCTTCCGTCGCCGCTCGGCCGTCCGGCAGGGGACGCGCTCTGGCCGCGCGCCCTCCCGCGACCAGATTGATCGGCGCACGACCGCCGGCCGAGGCCGCCCTCACCCTCGACCCGGCGGAGACGGCCGCCATCGAAGAGGAACTCACACCGTCCCGCACCCAGGCGGCCCGCGTCGTGATGATGTCCTGAGCCGGTCACCCACCGTCTCACGGAGACGCGTTGCGATTTTCGCAATCCCACGTAGGGTGGGGCGGATCGCCGACCTCGGAGGGGCTTCCGTCGACTGGCTGCTCGGTGCGGGCGGCCCTCTTGAACGTCGCGGGGTGGGGAATGACCCTGGGATGCGATTGTTTCCGGCGATGCCGTTGGGTGAGTGGCGGGAGACCAAGGACACGTTGCACCGGTTCGCGCAGGTCGTGGGGAAGATACGGCTGGCGGCGGGGGTGCGGCGTAACCACTGGTGGAACGCGCCGTTCCACGTCACCGGGCGTGGGCTGACGACGCGGCCGATGGGGCAGGCGGACGGTAACCCGATCTTCACCATCGACTTCGACTTCGTCGACCATCAGCTCGTGGTGACCACCGTGGACGGCCGGGAGGTGTCGTTCCCGTTGTACGACCGGTCGGTGGCCTCGTTCTACAACGAGACCATGCGGGCGCTGGACGCGCTGGGAGTGCGCGTCACCATCGAGATCCCCCGGCCGTTCGACCTGCCGGACGCGGGGCGGCCCTTCGCCGAGGACGACGAGCACGCGTCGTACGACGCGGCCATGGTGACGCGGTACTGGCAGGTGCTCAGTCAGGTCAACCTGTTGCTGGAGGAGTTCGCCGCGAACTTCTCCGGGAAGATCAGCCCGGTCCACCACTTCTGGCACACCTTCGACATCGCCTGCACACGGTTCTCCGATCGGAAGATCGACCAGCCGCCCGAGACCGACCCGGTGACCCGCGAGGCCTACTCGCGCGAGGTGATCAGCTCGGGGTTCTGGTTCGGTGACGACTCCTTCCCCGAGGCCGCCTTCTACTCCTACACCGCTCCGGAGCCGGCGGGACTGGAGGAGGAGCCGCTGCGGCCGGAGGCGGCGACGTGGGTGCCGCAGCGGGGAAGCCACCTCGCGATCCTGCGCTACGACGACGCCCGCGCCGAGCGCGACCCGCGTGCCGCCGTGCTGGAATTCTACGAGAGCGCCTACCAGGCAGGGGCCCGCCGTGCGCGATGGGACGTCCCCGGGCTCGCCTGCCCCGGGGGCGTCACCGACCCCGTGCTGAGCGCCTGAGGCACACATGGAGCGCTCTCCCCAGAGGCGAGGGGAGAGCGCCGGCCGGGTTGGGTTACTCGGTTCGGGTGACGCGACCTTCCAGGTGGAGGAGTTTGGTGACGTTGATGATGATGTGGGCGGCGGCCACGCCGTCGCGGTCGCATCGGGGCTCGTCGAGGTCGACGAAGAAGCCCGTCGCCCCGATGCTGATGAGCGGGACGCGCGGGTTGAAGCGGTAGGCCAGCGGCGGCGAAGTGTCCCTGTCGAAGGTGAGGACGACACGGTCGCCGTCGAAGGCGAGGGTCACGTCGGCGCCCTCGCCCTTCTGCTCCCCGAGCGCCCGGCCCTTGTAGACGGCGTGCCCGCCGTCGATCCAATCGTCGAGCTGCTGGCCGCAGCGGCCGGGAGCTTGCGGGACGGCGGCCGTGGCGGTGGAGGTCAGGGTCAGGGCGGCGAGGGCGGTCGCGGCCAGGACCGTCGTGCGTATGGACATCCGGGACATGCAGGTCCTTTCATCGCTGGATGCTGACCGCCTCTCCCACCGCGCGGACGGCCTGGCCGGGAAAGAGGCGGCGGGACCCAATCAAATCCGGTGACGTTCCGCAATCAATAGTGACTCGCGGCTATGGATTCAGGTCGTTCCAACACTCCCAGGGCGGCAAAGTCATGCTCATGTTCGACGGTTGTCGGACACGCCGTTCCGGCGCCGGACCGCTTCCTGCCAGCGGCAAGGCATTTTTCGAAGAAGCTTCCGCACACCCCCGATCACGATGCGAGGACGGCGACGACCCGAATCGGGCCGGTGGCCGACGCTTACGGAACCCGCCCGCGGGTGAGGAGCGCGAGCCTGGACGGGCGCAACGTGTCCGTCCGGTTCCAGAGGGCGGCGCCGCGGCTCGCCCGCTCGCGGCCCCTCCGTCCGCGCCGACCGGCGGCAGGGCCCGGGAAGTGCCCTTCCGCCCTTCGGTACCCATCCGCTTGCGCTCCCCTCTAGCGAGAGTTACAGTCTCTAACTGTAGAGAGGTTCTATAACAATAGCGAGAACCCATCCGGAGGCCTCGCCGTACCGGACCGTCGAAGGAGCCCTGATGTCCACCACCACGCGCCCCGCCGAGCAGGACCTGCACGTCGTCCTCGGAGCGGGGCCCGCCGGGACCGCACTGGCCGGCGAACTGGCGCGCCGCGGCCACGCCGTGCGTCTCGTCGACCGCTCGGGGTCCGGCGCGGCCATCGAGGACGTCGAGCGGCACGCCGCCGACGTGACCGACCCCGGCGCCGCCCGCGCCGTCACGGACGGGGCCGCGGCGGTGTACCACTGCGTGAACGTCGCCTACCACCTCCAGGTCGAGGTGATGCCGCGCGTCCAGCAGGCCGTCCTCACGGCCGTCGAGGCGGCGGGGGCGCGTCTCGTGGTGCTCGACACGCTGTACCCGTATGGCGAGACCGGCGGCGCGGTGATGACCGAGAGCACGCCGTGGAAGGCGACCACCCGTAAGGGGCGGATGCGCGCGGAGCTGGACGAGAAGTACCTCGCCGCCCATCGCGAGGGACGGGTGCGCGTGGTGCTCGGACGGGCGGCGGACTTCTACGGGCCGGGGGTGCTCAACTCCACGCTGGGCGGGACGGTCTTTCCCGGCGCGCTCACCGGCGACACCGTCCTCGGCATCGGCGACATCGACCTGCCGCACAGCTACACCTTCATCGGCGACGTCGCCTCCGGCCTCGCCACGCTGGGCGAGCAGCCGACCGGCGACGGCGCGGTGTGGCACCTTCCCACGGTGCCCGCGGTGACGACGCGGCAGGTCCACTCCATGATCGAGGAGCGGGTCGGCCGGCCGCTGAACGTCACCGTGGTGAAGGAGCCCCGCCCGTTCGGCCCCTTCGACGAGACCTTCATGAACGAGTACGCCGAGATGTTCTACCAGCACACAGAGCCGCAGATCATGGACTCCTCGGCCATCGAGCGGACGTTCGGCCTGCGCCCCACGCCGCTCGCGGAAGGGCTGGACGCGACCCTGGCCTGGTACGGGGGGTGGCTCGCGAGCCTGTCCGGGACGACGGCCTGACCGGCCGCCCGCCCGTCGAGACCTCGGGGACACGAGAGCCTGCCGCCGATCGCGGCCGGTCCGGCCCTCACGCGTACGTGGTCCGCGGCGACGACGACTGCGCGCGTTGCGGGATGACGGTGTACCGGGGGTCCTCGGCGGAGGCGACGCCTGCGGAGAAGACGCCGAGGCGGACGCAGGCCGAGGCCGCCATGAGGGCCGCGCCGGACAGGACGGCGGCGGCCCGCCTGCGCCCGCACAGGGCCGCGCCCACGGCGCCGGCCACCGCGAGCGCCTCGCCCGTCCGCATGAGGGCGCCCGCGCGGCCGTGCTCGTACGCGCCGGCGATCATGCCCATGCGGCGGCGCATGAGCCACCCCGCGCCGAGTTCGAGGGCGGTGCCGAGGACGGCGGCGCGGCGGGCCGGGCCGTTCTCCGAGGGCGGCGCGGCGATCATGGCGGCGCCCGCGGCGGTGGCGGTGGCCGAGCCGGCGAACAGGAACGGCATCTCGCGGTACCCCTCGTGCCAGGCGGGCACGGCGGTATCGCTGATCAGCACCGCCGTGTACGTCGTGACCGCGGGCCCGAGGACGGCGGCGCCGTAGCAGGCCGCGCGCCCGGTGAAGGGGAAGCGGCCGGTGAGGTCGGTGAGCAGGCTGACGCCGACGAGCGGCGCGTACGAGGCCAGCAGCCAGGAGCCCACGCTCATGGGAGAAGTGGGTTTGAAGGTCCTCAGCATGTAGAGGAACCGCCCCGGCCGCCCGAGGTCCTCCACGAGGGCGGCGAGCGACAGGCCGACGCCGGCGAGCGCGGCGGCCTTCCCCGCGCGGGCGAGGCCAGGACGGCCGGTGAGCTGGCCTCCGGCGGCGAACACCGAGGACGCCCCGGCGAGCCCGCCCAGGTACAGGTAGCCGCCGATGCTCGCCGCGCGCCACGTCGGCGGCTTCAGGATGCGCCGGTTGTAGTACGAGACGTACTCCTCCGCCAGGTGCGTCCCCTGGCCGTCGGCACGGCTGCGCGTCGTCATTCCCACTCCCCGTCGGTCACGTGCGAACCCGTGCAGGTCTCCCGCCGCGGAACTCGAAGGAGGCCGCGGCGAAGGCGGTGGCGATGGTGACCGCAAGGGTCAGCGCCGCGACTCCCGCGTGACGCCACATGGACGGCAGGTCGCGGGTCGTGTCCTTCGGCGCGGGCGGGAACCCGTACACCTCGGGCCGGTCGAGCAGCAGGAAGAACGCACCGTTGCCGCGCACCCCGTCCCGGGGGTCGTGGCCGTAGAGGCGGGCGTCGGTGACGCCGTCGCGGTGCAGGGTCTCGACGCGGGCGGCGGCGCGGTCGAGCAGGTCGTCCAGCTCGCCGAACTGGATGGACTGGGTCGGACAGGCCTGCGCGCACGCCGGGGTGAGCCCGTCCCCGATGCGGTCGTAGCAGAGCGTGCACTTCCACGCGAGGCCGTCGTCCTCGCGCTTGCCGATCACGCCGTACGGGCAGGCGGAGACGCAGTAGCCGCAACCGTTGCAAATGTCCGACTGCACGACGACGGTGCCGAACTCGGTGCGGAACAGCGAGCCGGTGGGGCACACGTCCAGGCAGGCGGCGTCGGTGCAATGCTTGCAGACGTCGGAGGCCATGAGCCAGCGCAGGTCACCGGTGCCGTCGCCCGCCTCGGCGCGCATCGGCTTGCGCTGCTCGACGAAAGCGACGTGCCGCCACGAGGACGCCGAGAGCTGCTCGGTGTTGTCGAACGACAGGCCGGTGAACGTGAACGGCGGGTCGGCCGGAAGCCGGTTCCATTCCTTGCAGGCGACCTCGCACGCCTTGCAGCCGATGCAGATGGACGTGTCGGTGAAGAAGCCCATCCGCGGGGGATGCCGCTCGTATCCGGTCTCCTCCTGCACCTGGGGCAACCTCGTGGCCGTCTTCGCCATGGTCAGACCTCCTGCCGCGTCGGCTCGTACAGCCCCGCGCGCCGCCGGAACGTCTCGACGAGGCGGTCGAGACCGGGCCCGCGCGGGCGGCGTCCCGGCTGGATGTCGGCGGTGCACGCCTTGGTCTCCTGGATGTGGGCGTTCGGGTCGAGCACGATGGACGTCAACTCGTTCGCCGGGTCTCCGGTCGCGCAGCCGTTCGGCCCCCAGTGGTAGGGCAGGCCGATCTGGTGGACGACGCGGCCGTCGAGACGCAGAGACGGCATGCGGTCGGTGATCAGCACCTTCGCCTCGATGGCGCCGCGCGCGCTGATGATCGTGGCCCACTCGCCGTGCTCCAGGAGGCGCTCCTCGGCCAACTCCGGCGAGACCTCGCAGAACATCTCCGGCTGGAGCTCCGACAGGTACGGCAGCCAGCGGCTCATGCCTCCGGCGGTGAAGTGCTCGGTGAGCCGGTAGGTCGTGACGACGTACGGGTACACGTCGCTGCCGGTCGGGTGGTAACGGTTGCCGGGCCGGTCGTACAGCAGGCGCGCGGGATTGTTCGGGTGCGCCCAGTACAGCGGGTTCTCGCACGGCGTGTCCTGCGGCTCGTAGTGCGCGGGCAGCGGGCCGTCCATGAGCCCGGCCGGGGCGTAGAGCCAGCCTTTTCCATCGCCTTGCATGATGAACGCGTCGGTCCCGGACAACGCGTCTGCGCCGATGGCGCCCTCGGGCGGGCGGTAGTCGGGCGGCCGGTCCTCGATGAAGTCGGGAATGTCGTGACCTATCCACCTGCCGAGGCCCGCGTCCCACCAGACGTACGCCTTGCGCGCGCTCCACGGGTTGCCGTCCGGGTCCGCCGACGCGCGGTTGTACAACGTGCGCCGGTTGAGCGGCCACGCCCAGCCCCACTCGTGCGACACCCAGCTCTGCTCGGTGTGCGGCCTGCGGCGGGCCGCCTGGTTCACGCCGTCCGCGAACACGCCGCAGTAGATCCAGCAGCCGCACGAGGTGGACCCGTCGCCGCGCAGTTCCGTGTAGCTCGACAGCGGTCCCCCGTCCGGGCCGTACCCGTTGATCTCGCGCAGGACGGCCTCGGCGCTCGGCTCGCGCAGCCCGCCCTCGACCGGGTAGTCCCAGGTCAGGTCCAGGATCGCGCGGTCGTACGGCTCGGCGGACCCGGCGAGGCGCTCCCGGACCATCCGGCCGAGGTGGTACACGAACCACAGGTCGCTGCGGCAGTCCCCGCTCGGCTCCACGGCGGCGTGGTGCCACTGCAACAGGCGGTTGGTGTTGGTGAACGTCCCGTTCTTCTCGGTGTGCGAGGCGGCGGGGAAGAAGAACACCTCGGTGCGGATCTCCTCGGTGCGCAGCTCGCCGGTCTGGATCTCCCGGCCGTCCTTCCACCACGTCGCCGACTCGATGAGAGCGAAGTCGCGCACCACGAGCCAGTCCAGGTTCGCCATGCCGAGCCGCTGCAGCCGGGTGTTGGCCGACCCGACGGCCGGGTTCTCGCCGAACAGGAAGTATCCCTTGCACACGCCGTCGAGCTGGGCCATCGTCGTGTCGTAGGTGCTGTGCGAGCCGGTCAGCCGGGGCAGGTGCCCGAAGCAGAAGTCGTTGCCGGCGGTGGCCGCGTCCCCGTAGTACGCCTTGAGCAGGCTGACGACGTAGTGGCGCGCGTCGGCCCAGAAACCCTTCCGCGTGCTGACGACGTCGACGAAGTCGTCCAGGTTCTCGTCGGTGTGCGCGTACGGCATCGGGATGTAGCCGGGCAGCAGGTTGTACAGCGTCGGGATGTCACTGGACCCCTGGATGCTGGCGTGCCCGCGCAGCGCCATGATGCCGCCGCCCGGCCGCCCGATGTTGCCGAGCAGCAGTTGCAGGATGCTCGCCGTGCGGATGTACTGCGTGCCCACGGTGTGCTGCGTCCACCCCACCGCGTACGCGAAGGCGCTGGTGCGGTCGGGCCCGGAGTTGGACGTCAGCGCGTCGCAGACCCGGGCGAACATCTCAGGCGGGATGCCGCACGTCCGCTCGACCACCTCGGGCGTGTAGCGGGAGAAGTGGCGCTTCAGGATCTGGTAGACGCAGCGCGGGTGGCTCAGCGTCTCGTCGTGCTCCGCGTACGGCGAGACCGGGGCGCCGCCCGAGCCGTGCGCCTCGCTGCGTCCGGGCTGGTGGTACGCGTCCAGCCGCAGCCGGCGGCCGGACACCGCCTGCACGGGCGGGCCCTTGTACTGCCAGGTGCCCACGTCGTAGGTGCGCGTCTCGGGGTTCCAGCCGGAGAAGACGCCGTCGAGGTCCTCGGTGTCGGCGAACTCGTCGGAGACGATGCACGCGGCGTTGGTGTAGTTCAGGACGTACTCGCGGAAATCCTTGCCCTCCGACAGCACGTGGTTGATGATCGCGCCGAGGAAGGCGATGTCCGTGCCCGCGCGGATCGGCACGTACAGGTCGGCCATGGCGCTGGTGCGGCTGAAGCGCGGGTCGACGTGGATGACGGTCGCGCCGCGCAGCTTGGCCTCCATCACCCACTGGAAGCCCACCGGGTGCGCCTCGGCGAAGTTGGAGCCCTCGATGACGATGCAGTCGGAGTTCTGCAGATCCTGCATGAACGTCGTCGAGCCGCCCCGGCCGAAGGACGTGCCGAGGCCGGTCACCGTCGAGCTGTGGCAGACCCGCGCCTGGTTCTCCACCTGGACGACGCCGAGGCCGGTCATCAGCTTCTTGATGAGGTAGTTCTCCTCGTTGTCCAGCGTCGCGCCGCCCAGGCTGGCGATGCCCATCGTGCGGGCCACGCGCTTGCCGTCGTGGTCTTCCTGCCAGGTCTCGCGGCGGGTCCGCACCACGCGGTCGGCGACCATCTCCATGGCCGTGCCGAGGTCGAGCTGTTCCCACTCGGTGCCGTACGGCCTGCGGTACAGGACGGAGCGCTCGCGCCCGGGGCCGGTGGTGAGCTGGAGCGACGCCGAGCCCTTCGGGCACAGCCTGCCCCGGCTGATCGGCGAGTCCGGGTCGCCCTCGATCTGGACGACCTTCTCACGGGAGACGAAGACCTTCTGCCCGCAGCCGACGGCGCAGTACGGGCAGACGGACCGGACCACGCGGTCAGCGGTCGCGACGCGGGAGCGCAGCTCGTCGGTCTTCTTCGACCGGACGGCGGCGCCCAGGCCGCGGCGGTCGGGACCGGTGAGCTGCCGCACCACCGGCCATCGCCCCAAGAAGTCCTTTATCGCCATATCGCCCCCCGCCCGAGCACTCGACGCTTCCGCTGGGGGGCGTACCACTTCCTGCCCGTACCTCCCCCGCCGAGGGAGAGTCCAACCTCAGGGGCTGACCGGGGAGGCACGGACCTGAGGGCGTCAGGCGGCGTCGTAGGGGCTGTGGCCTTCGCTGATCGCCGTGAGCATCGTGGCGAGGTACCGCTGGGTGGCGGCGTGGAGGCCGTGGCCGAAGCTCACCCGGGCCACCCCCAGCGCGGCCAGCTCGGCGATCGAGGGCACGCCCGGCCGGAACAGCACGTTCACCGGCCCGCCGATCTCGGCCACCAGCGCCCGGATCGTCCCCGGATCCGAGGCCAGGATGGGGTACACGCAGTCGGCCCCCGCGCGCAGGTAGGCCCGCCCGCGTGCCACGGCGTCCGCGAGCCGCTCGTCCGGCGTCCCGGTGCCGTGGGCGAAGGAGTCGACCCGGGCGTTGATCACCAGCCCGGTGCCCGCCTCCCGTACCGCCGCGATGAAGGCCGCCTGCTCGTCCACGTCCACCATCGCGCCGGTACGCGGATCGGAGTCCTCCAGGTTCGCCCCGACCGCGCCCGTCGCGGCGAGCCGCTCGACGAACTCGGCGGGCGCGAGCCCGTACCCCCGTTCCATGTCGGCGGTGACCGGCACCGTCACGGCCCGCGCGATGCGGGCGACCTGGGCCAGCACCTCGCCGGCCGGGGCCGCCTCGCCGTCGTCGTACCCGAGGACCGGGGCGACCGCCGCGCTGCCCGTGGCCACGACCGGGAACCCGGCCGCCGTGACGGCCCGCGCGGACGCGGCGTCCCAGACGTTCGGCAGCACGAGCGGGCGGCCGGGCACGTGCAACGCCCGCAGCGTGTCCGCCTTCGCGGCGTTGTCCCGTTCCGTCGCGATCTCCTGTGCGGTCATGACGTGCCCTTCCGTCGCCGATCCCCTGCCGTGGAGCTCCGGCCCATCATGTCCCGCACGGTCTTAGGCCTCTTCCTCGGCCCTCTTCCCCCGGCCCCGTCACCCGTCCGGGTCGTCGTACTCGCCGGGGACCATACGCTGCGGGCGTGAGACGCCCCGGGGCCCCGCGACCCGGGCCCCGGAGCGGGCTTACACGTCAGACCACGTCCACCTTGTCCACCTTGTCCACCTTCTGCGGCGCCGGCTCGTTGCCGTTCAGGTTCGACGGGGTCGCGCCGGAGAGCAGCGAGCGGGCGAGGCCGAGGCCCGTGCCGCCGAGCGTGAGCGCCTTGGCGAGCATCTCCTCCACGCCCTGGGCGCCGTTGAGCACCACCATGTGGTCGACGTTGCCGAACGCCTTGGCGCCTGCCTCGACGATCGCCGGCCAGTTCTCGGCGAGCTGCTGGCCGATGACGGCCTCCTGGTTCTCGGCGAGGGCCTGCGCGCGGGCCCGGATCGCCTCGGCCTCGGCCAGACCCTTGGCCTTGGCGGCCTCCGCCTCCGCGAGGCCGCGCGCCTTCGCGGCCTCCGCCTCGGCCAGACCGCGCGCCTTGGCCGCAGCCGCCTCACCCTCACCGGTGGCGCGGGACGCGGCGCCCGCGGCCTCGGCACGCAGCCGTACGGACTCGGCGTCCGCGGCGGCGGCCTGCTTCACCTGCGAGGCCTGGGCGACTGCGCGCAGCTCGGTCTCGCGGGCCTCGGCCTCGGCCTGGGCGATGCGCGCGTCGCGCTCGGCCTGGGACAGCGTGACGGTCTCGTACGCCTTGGCGTCGGCGGGCTTGCGCACCTGCGACTGCAGCCGCTGCTCGGAGAGCTGGGCCTCCAGCTCGGCGGCGCGGGTCTCCTGGACGACGACCTCCTGGCGCGCGGTCGCCTCCGACAGCGGCCCGGCCTGCCGCGCCTTGGCGGCGGCCTGGTCGACCTCGGCCTGGTAGCCGGCCTGCTGGATCTGCGACTCGCGGACCGCCGCGGCCTTCTTGGCGTTCGCGGCCTGCTCGGCCTCGGTGGCCTCCTGGTCGCGCTGGGCCTCGGCGATGCGCGCGGCGGCGGCGACCCGGGCGGCGTGCGGCTTGCCGATGTTCAGGATGTAGCCGGTCTCGTCGTCGATCTCCTGGATCTGGAGGGAGTCGACGACCAGGCCGAGCTTGCTCATCTCGTCGGCGGCGCTGCTGCGGGTCTCGCCGGTGAGGCGCTCGCGGTTGAGGATGAGGTCCTCGACGGTGAGGTTTCCGATGATCGAGCGCAGGTGGCCGGTGAACAGCTCGTGGATCGCGCCGCTCATGCTGTCCTGCTGGTCGAGGAAGCGGCGGGCGGCGTTGGCGATCGAGGTGAAGTCGTCGCCCACCTTGTAGATGATGACGCCGCGCACCTGGACCGGGATGCCCTGCTGGGTGACGCAGTTGACCTGCAGATTCGTGGCCCGGCTGTCGAGCCGCAGCCGCCGCGCGGTCTGGAAGCCCGGCAGGACGGCGGTGCCCTTACCGGTGACGATCTTGAAGCCGAGGCTCTCGGCCAGCTCGTTCCTCGAACGCGCGCCGAGACCCGAGATGATCAGCGCCTCGTTGGGCTCGGCGACCCTCCATACGGCCTTGAACAGCAGAACGATGACGATGAGCAGGACCAGGAGCCCGCCGGCCCATACGGCCAGCTCTGTGGTGGTCAATGAGACCTCCGGAATGAGGGGGGAGAGAGAAGGTCAGACGATCGCGCGAGCCACGTAGACCGTGCGTGGCGGCGAATATTCGACGACGACGATGATCGTCCCCACCGGGATCTCCTCGTCGGGAACCGCTGGATGGGCGTAGAAGGCCTCAACGCCCCCGCGTATCGGCACTAACACCTCGCCCACGAGCCCCGGCCCTATTCTGCCGGTCACCCTGCCCTGTTTCCCGACCACCCTTGTACACCCCGTCGCCTTACATAGGCCGCGAACGCGAACGTTACCCCGTTTGCCCCGTCACATCATCAGCGGGCGAAGGATCTGTTATCTCTTCGCCACGCTTCTGACCATCCGCGCGTGTCGCCTTCACCCCCGCCAACGACCGGCCTCGGCCCCGCGTTCCCGCATATTCAACCCCGATACCCCAGATCCAGACGAGACCGCGACGCTCGACTTTCGGCCTCTTCTTGTTCCTGGCGAGAAACAGGCACGTACAGGTCTCGATACGCCTCGCGCAGCATTACCGAGATTCGCCCCACGCGGTGGGATCTGGACAAGAGGGCGGCGGCCGTCCAGCTCGACCGGTTCGAACCAGGGCCTGCTCAGCCCGGCGGCGGCGTTCCAGCAGCCAGTCGGTATGGGAGCGCGGAGCGTCCCTGGCCCTCAAGAGTCGAGGGCCCTCCGGTAACCGATCAGAGCAGCCAGCTTGCGTGCCCCCGGCGTCCGGGGATGCCGGTCGATGAGCTGGAGAGCCATTGAGCGGATGGCAGGCCGGTCCCGGACCTCGGGCAGCGATTCACGGCCGGCGTCCAGCAGCGCGAGGGCGGCCTGCTCAGGCTTGCCCCACTGCCACCAGGCACGCGCCAGGTCGGTGTGCAGCCGACCGCGCCGCTCTGGAGTGGGCAACTGGCTCGGGTGCACGCGGCGCCCGGCGTGGAGCGCCGCGCCCGCGTCGCCCAGCGACCAATGCACGCTGATCTCGTATCCAGTGACGTGGGCCGGGCTGATGGCGTGAGGTATGCCAGGCCTGGCAGGAAGATGGGCTGCCCGCGATGCCGCTTTGATCATCTCAAGAGCACGGTCGCGGTCGCCGACCTGAGCCGAGTTATAGGCGCCGGTACACAGCATCTGGGCATAGGCGGCGGCCTGAGCCGGCTGGGTCAGTCCGGTTGACTCCAGGAGTGCGATAGCGCGCAGGGTGACCTGGTCGGCTGCCGGTCCGCGGCCTTCGTGACGCAGCACGATACTCAAGCAGCGCGCGGCGGTGGCCATGCTGACCGGGGAGTCCGACAGCTTGGCCAGCATCGTGGCGCGGTCGGCCGTAATCCGGCTCGCCTGATGGCGTCCGATCTTGTTGAGCGCCGAAGTCGCCACCTCATAGCAGGCAGCGGCCAACGCGTAGGTCTCGGGCCTGGTGTTCCGGTCGGCGGCTTCGTGAGCGACGGCCAGCAGGTCGGGCAGGTCGGATAGCAGCCGTGCCAGATGGCCGCTGTCGAAATGGTCGCGGGCCTGCGTGAGCCGAGCTGTGATGTGCGGCAGGCCCGGGGCGCTGGAGGCGGCCGGCAGGATGACCAGGGCGTCGTCGAGTCTGGCCAGCAGGTGCGCAGGGATCGCCAGCCCTGTGGCGGACAGGAGGGTACGGCGGCGCATCGGGTCCTCCTCGGCAGGCGGGGCTGTCGTCGTGACCACCGTAGTCACAGGGGGGACCGAAATAAACGCTCCGAGAACATGGGAGGGGATGCGGACAGCTTGGGCGACCCGCCGCACAGTCTCCAGGTCGATCGCCGCCCGGCGGCCGTTTTCCAGGCGGGAGATGGTCGAGGCCGAACAGGAGACTGCTTTGCCCAGATCGGCCTGCCGCCAGCCTCGCGCCTCTCGCGCGAAGCGGATCGCACCACCGATGTCACGGGCGGCGATCAGCGCCCTCGCTCGTGCTGATTCCCACTCGCTTTGGGGGGTCACCGCAGCTCCCGGCGTCATGGCACCAGATCCGCGCCCAGGGTACGCCGCGCCCACCTCCTCGGACAGGTGATGTGCGGAACATGCACACCGCGTGCAGGGCATGCACGACTAATTGGCCGATCTGCTCAAGCAGGCGTTATCTGAGGTCAGCCCGGCTGATCGGCGCCGGGACCGGCTTCGGAGTCGAAGGAAGTGCATCCCGATGAAGCAGAACAAGCGCTCCTACAGCCCGCCTGCGCTGGTGGTGCTCGGTGACGTGCGGGCGTTCACGCTCGGCAGTCAGAGCAATGACACCGCAGACAAGAAGAAGTACTACAACTGACGGCCTTCGCCGGATCGGTGAAGGCGTGCCCCGCCAGGCAGAAACCTGGCGGGGCACGCCGGCCTCCGGCGCGACGAGACAGGCGAGCAGAGGAGGATCATGCGCTGGTTCGCTGGATGGTGTCCCGGCTCGGCAGGCGGCAGCCCACCGCCGCCCCCGGCCGACGCCAAGCCTTTGTTCACCTACGTGCCCGGCCAGACGGTGCGGGCTGCGTGGACGGTCGGCGAATGGGATTGGCAGGCACGCGTCGTGCGTGTCGGCCGCCGTCAGGCCGCCGTGCTGGGAGCCTGCCTGGCCACCGACGCCGAGTTGGATACTGCGCTCGGCCGGGCCGAACGCAGCGGCGACCTCACGCTGTTGACGGCCCTGCCTGGCAGTTACGTCATCCTGCTCGTCGATGAGCACGATATGACCGTCATCCCGGATCTGGCCGGATGCTGGCCACTGTTCTTCACTCCTTGGGAAGGCGGGATCGCCTACAGCTCCAGTCCGCTGCCGCTGGCCGACCTGACCGGCGCCGGGCCTGACGATCGGTGGCTGGCTGCCTACCTGTTCGCCGCCGACATTCCCCACGCAGCCACCGACCACTCGACGTTCACCTCGATCCAGCGGTCCAGGCCCGGCCACCTCCTCACACTCGGTCCCCGCGGGGTACGCCAGCAGCCGCTCGCGCTGCCGCTGGGCGGCATCAGCGCGCCGAAGGGAGCCCGCCGCCTGCGCCGTGCGCTGCTGATGGCGGTCCGGCGTCGCTGTGCCCGCGCGCCGCGCCTGTCGGCCGACCTGTCTGGCGGCCTGGACTCCTCCTCCCTGGCGCTGCTCGCCGCCGCAACTCGGCCCGGAGACAGGCTGCCCGCCGTCACCTATGTCGATCCGGTCAGCGGCAGCGCCGATGACCTGGCCTACGCCCGGATGTGCGCCCAGGTCGAACCCGCCCTGAAACACATCGAGATCGTCGGCGAGCCGGGTATGCTGCCGTTCACCGATCTCGACGGGGCGCCGCTGCTGGACGAGCCAGCGCAGGACGTCCTGTTCCACGCGCGTGACCGCGTCCTCCTCTCAGTGGCAGAGGGCGGGCTACACCTGACCGGCGACGGCGGGGACTCGGTGCTTACCGGCCCGCTCGCCTACTTGGCCGACCTCGCGCGCTCCGGCCGCGCGGCCCGCCTGGTGCGCGAAGCCTCGGCGTGGGCGCGCCTGCGGCACCGACCCGCCCACGCGGTGATCAGGGCCGCGGTACGGATGTCCCGCACCAACTACCCGCAGGCCATGGCCGCCGCCCGCGAGGCACTGCGGGAAGGGTCGCTGCCGCCCAGGCGCGGTGTGGAGGACCTGCTGTGCTGGTTCGCTCCCTCTCCCGCCGTGACCTGGGCGCAACCCGCCGTCCGAGCGGAGCTGGCTGACCAGCTCGCCGCAGCCATGCAGGACGGCGATCCCGCCTTGGCTGCCAGCGGCGACGCCGCCGCGCTGCGCCTGGTACGGGGGGACGGCGCGGCCAGCCGCCCCTACGCGCACCTGGCCGCGAGCTTCGGCATCGACCTCCATGCGCCCTACCTGGACAACCAGGTCGTCGCCGCCTGCGCGGCCGTTCCGGTGATCGAACGCACCACCACCGCGGCGGCCAAACCGCTGCTGGCCGCCGCCCTGGACGGGCTGGTGCCCGCCCAGTTGCTCGCCCGCCGCACCAAGGGAGCCTTCACCGCGTGCATGTACGCCGGGCTGCGGCAGGCCGCCCCCGACCTGCACGACCTGCTGCACAGCCCCCTGCTGGCCGAGGCCGGCCTGATCGACGCTGTCCGCGTGCGCCAGGCGCTCGATCTCCTGCTCGCCGGCAGCATCGGGCCGCTGGCCTCACTGGGCGATGTGGTGGCCGCCGAGGTGTGGCTGCACGCAATACGCCGCCCCCGGCCGGCCCTGTGGACCGCGCATTCTCCGGAGGTACGCCATGCCGTCGTACGCTGACCAGAAGACCATCTTCCGCGCTACTGACGAGGGCGGATTCCTGCTCGACGTGACCGCCGGGACGGTGTTCGGGTTCACCCCCGTGGCCGCCGTCGCCTGGCCCGTCCTGTCATCCGGCAGCGGCTTGGACGCCGCCGTCGCGGCCGTGCTGGAGAACTTCGACATCGACGAGGCCACCGCGCGCACCCACCTGGACCACCTCATCACCAGCCTGCGCGAGCACGGCCTACTGGAGCGGAAACCGTGAGCAGCCATATGGTCCTACCCGCCGTCGAACGCGTCTCGGCCGCTGATCGGCTCGTCGGCCTGGCCGCGTTCACCGCGGGGATCGTACTGCTGAGCCTGCCCTTCTCCCGCATGGTGCGGGTCATCGCCTGGATCAAGCGCCACCGTCCACGACCCGCCACGCCGCAGGAGGCGCGAACCGCCGCTGCGGCGGCCCGATGGGCCGGACAATGGTTTCCCGGGCGGGCGGCGTGCCTGGAGAACTCTGTCGCGGCCGTGCTGGCCGCCGCCATCCGGGGGCGGGCCGTGCATTGGTGCGTCGGCGGACGGCTGGCCCCTTACTCCACACACGCCTGGATCGAAACCGACACCGGCCCGGCCGGGGAACCGGCCAACCCCGACCGGCCCTACCTGACGCTCCTACGAATCTGATCAAGCCGACCGAGGAGAAACCGTGATGAGCACGTCGTTCAGCCCGCCTGTCCAGGCCGCTCTGGATATGGTCGATGAGGCTTCCTACACCAGCGAGCCGGACGGCACCCGCATTCCGCAGACCTCCGCACCCGCGATCATCGCGACCATGCTCGACCTGCTCGACGTAGACCCCGGTCAGCGCGTGCTGGAGATCGGCACGGGCTCGGGCTACTCCACCGCGCTGCTGTCCCGGCTCGTCGGAGACACCGGCCGGGTGACCAGCGTCGAGGTCATCCCCGATCTCACCGCCCGCGCCGCAGAACTTCTGCGTGCCCATGGCAGCCGCAACGTCGAGCTGATCTGCGGGGACGGCGTCAAGGGCGCCCCCGGCGCGGTCGCGCGCTTCGACCGCGTCATCGCCTGGGCCACCGTCGAGCGGATTCCCGATGAGTGGATCCGCCAGATCACGCCCGAGGCAGTTATCGTCACCCCGGTCAACGTGACCGGCCTCGCGAAAACGTTCGCGATCGTCCGCGTCGGCCGCGACAGCGAGAACCTGGAGCCGCAGCGGCTCATCTCCGGCGGTTTCGTAGAGGCGCACGACCAGGCCGTGCACCAATGGCTGATCCCGCCCTACGGCGCCGACGCGCTCACCCACGACGACCAGGACCGCCCATGGTGGCTGTCGGCTACCTGGCTACGCACCGAGGGCACGGCGGCCACCGCTTCTGGTGAGGCCCTGCTGGACCGACTTATCGCCGACGCTCGAACGGTTCCCGGCCCCCTGGCAGAGACAGAGAACCCGGAGGGCTTCTACGGTTACCTGCTCGCCACCCGCCCCGCCGGACTGACCACCGCCGCCCTAGGCGACCCCGCCTGGCGGATCGGCTACACGAGCCCCACCGGAGCCGCGCTGACCAGCCCCAGCGACGCCCAGCACACCATCCACGCAGGAGATCAGGAGGCGCTGCACGCTCTGACCGCCTGGGCCGAGAACTGGCGCGTGCTAGGCCGCCCAGGCTTCGACCGCTTGCGACCCGACCTCCAACGCGGCGAAGACGGCAGTCTGGTCCGCCTGACTCTCTGAGCGGGGCTCCATCTCCTGCTAACACAGCAAAGCCCCCACCCAACATCCGACTCAGATACCGCCAAATCCAGACGAGACCGCGACGCCGGGGCATCTCAGTGATCGGGGCGCCGTGGCCGTTCTCAACCGGGACTACCCCATCTTGCGGATCGCGTGGGTGAGGCGCACGGCACCTCGGGTGGGTGGTGGGCCTTTCGGCGCGCGCCACTGAGCGAACAGGAGCGGCGCTGACGGTCGCCGGGCTGTACATCGTCGTCTGCCTTGTGCTGGCCTGGCTGGCGCACCGGGCGGCCGCGACCAGTCTCACGACGACCATGACCGGCTCGAATGGTAGGCGTCGGGCGATTCTCCCGGTCTGGTGCTGAGTGGTACAGCGGGAGGCAAATAAGGCTGAAAGGATCGGCCCGCGCTGCGCGACACGCTCCGGTCCGATTTCCGGTCGGGTGATGATCGCGGAATGATGGCTCATTTCCCGCGTGACGGAGACGCCCCCGACGGGCGTCCCCGCGACTCCGGGGAACATCCGCACGAACCCGGCGAACATGTTCCCGGACTCGGGGAACGTGCTCTCGGAAGCGGTAAACGTGCTCCACGCTCCGGAGAATGCGCTTTCGGACCTGGGGAGTCGACGGCTGGGCGCGTGCGCGAGCCTCCCTCGGACGGGGACCGTCGTGCTTGTTCAGAACCGGCAGGGCCTGTCTGCCCCTCCGATCCCAGGACATTCGGGGCGGACGGGCGGATCAGCCGGCGTCAGTTCGTCGACGGTGTGGTGGTTGCCGCCGCCTGTGCGGCGGTCGGGCACCCAGAGCGGCAAACCGGGGCGGAGGCCGTCCGGCAGGCCGGGGGTGTCTCCGTCCGGCAGGGCGGACCCGGAGTTCATGCGGCCCGGCACGCCGCGATCCGGGCGATCCGCCCATCCCACGCCCGGACCCTCCAGGGGGACACCCCGGACGCGCTCGGCGTGCCGCACGCGCTGCGCGACGGACGCTTCTGGGAGCGCGCGGGCACACCCCGTCCGACCGGCGAGAGCTACGACCTGGTCGTGGTCGGCGCGGGCATCAGCGGCATCACCGCCGCCTACGCCTGGGCGGCGCGCGACCCCGAGGCCCGCGTCCTCGTCCTGGACAACTACGACGACGTCGGCGGGCACGCACGTCGCAACGAGTTCCGCCCCGCCGGGCGCGCGGGGCCGCTGGTCGGGCACGGCGGCTCCCGCTCGCTCTACGCCCCCTCGGCGTGGTCGGCCGAGGGCAGGGAGCTGCTCGCGGAGCTCGGGGTCGACGTGCGCGGACGCCGCCCTCCGGAGGACTTCTACCGGGCGCTCGGGATGCACGAGGGCGTCTTCTGCGACCGGGAGACCTATCCGGCCGGGCCCGCCGACAGGCTGGTCGTACTCGACCCGGCCAAGCCCGCGCGGCGCTGGGTGACCGAACTGCCCGTCGCGGAGCGGGCGCGGCGCGACCTGGTCATGCTGTTCGAGCACGCTCCCGACTGGTTCCCCGGCCTCACCGACGCACGCAAGAAGGAGATGCTGGCCGGGCTCACGTACGCGGGGTTCCTGCGCGAGGTGTGCCGCGTCCATCCCGAAGCCGTCGCCTTCTGCCAGACGATGCCGAACGCGACGTGGGCCTACGGCGCGGACGCGCTCGGCGCCGTCGACGCCTGGGCGGAGGCGGGCCGCTTCGCCTACCCCGGCTTCTCGGGCCTGCGCCTGGACCGCTCGGCCCCCTCGCCGTACAACGCGCCTCGCGTGGCCCGGCGCTGGGCCGCGCGCGACGCCGACGTCCCGTGCTTCCCCGAGGGCAACCAGGCGCTCGTGCGGATGATGGTGGCCCGCATGGTGCCCGGGTTCGCCGGGTCGTGCTCCCCGCGGCACATCACGACCACGTGGTTCGACTACGGCACGCTGGACCGTCCCGGCAACCGCGTGCGGGTACGCCTGTCCAGCCCGGTGGTGCTGGTCCGCAACGACGGCCCGCCCGGCACCGCGGCGTCCGCGACCGTGGGCTACTACGACGGCGGCCGGGTCAGGACCGTACGGGCGGGCGCGGTGGTCATGGCGTGCTGGAACATGGTCATCCCCTACCTGGTCGAAGATCTGCCCGACGAGCAGAAGGCGGCGATGCGCCAGGCGGTGAAGATGCCGCTGGTGCACGCGACGGCGCAGTTGCACGGCTGGCGCGCGTTCCGCGAGGCCGGGGTGCACCGCGTCCGGTTCACGGGGGCGTACTGGGTCACGGCCGAGCTCGCGCCACCGGTGAGCGCAGGCTCCTACCGCGCGCCGGCCCACCCGGACGAGCCGATCGCCGTCCACCTGCTGCACACCCCGGCCCGGCGGGGCCTCGCGCCGAGGGACGCCGCGGTCGCGGGCCGCCGCGAGCTGGCCCGCACGCCGCGGGCGGCGATGGAGTTCGGCGTGCGGGAGCAGCTCGCCCGCCTTCTCGGCCCCTACGGCTTCGACCCGGCGCGCGACATCGAGGGGCTGACGATCAACCGATGGGGACACGGGTACGCGCCGGAGTACGTGCGCCCGTGGGACGCCTTCCACCCGGACGGGCCGTTCCCCGCCGAGATCGCGCGGCGGCGGTTCGGGCGCATCGCCGTCGCCAACTCCGACTCGGTGCCCGGAGCCGACGCGGACGCGGCCGTCAGCGCCGCGTACCGCGCGGTGGGCGAACTGCGGGCGGGTCCCGGCGGGCCGGCCGATCCGAGCGGCCCGGGCGGTCCCCAAGCGGCCTGAGCGGTCTCAGCGGGAGCCGCGCGGACGCCGGATCATCGTGAACGCCCACGACGTGTCGGGCTCGACGGCCCAGTGGAAGAGGCGTTGCACGAGCGGGGTGCACAGCACGGTCGCGAGGACGGCACCGAACGCGGCGGTCAGCGCCACACCGGCGGGGTTCACCAGCAGGTGGTCGTACGGTTCCAGGAGCTTCACCACGAAGCCGTGCAGCAGGTAGGCGTACATCGTGGCCATGCCGAGGCCGGAGAACCACGTGCGGCGGGAGGGCGTGACGGCGAGGAAGGCGGCCACCAGGACGGCCCCGGCCGCCAGCATGCCGAGCCGGATCAGGCTGCCGTTCAGGTTGCCGACGCCGATCTTGGCGTTGCTGTGCCGCCAGCGGATCCACTCGGTGGCGATGTCGGTGTGGAAGGCCAGCGCGGCGAGCAGCCCTGCCGCGAGGACGACGGCGCCGAGCACCCGTACCCACGGCCGCTTGAGGAAGTCGAAGTGCTCGGGGCGCAGGAGCAGGCCGAGAACGTAGAACGGCAGTAGGCCGAGCGTCCGGTTCATCGACAGCTCGTCGGGCAGGTCGCTCATGCCGGACATCAGTGACAGGCCTACGGCGATGACGAGCGGCCAGCGGAGCTGCTGCCAGACCGGGGTCGACAGCCGCCACATGAACAGCGACATGAGGAACCAGGTCAGGTAGTACGGGTCGAGCAGGCTGATGTCCAGCTTCCCGTACAGGATCAGGCGCGGCAGCGAGTAGGCCACCTCGAAGATGACGTACGGCACGGCGAGGCCGCTGATCAGCTTCCGCGCCTTGCCCGCCGAGAAGGTGAAATTTCTCGACAGGTAGCCGCTAAGCATGATGAAGAGCGGCATGTGGAACGTGTAGACGTAGAAGTACGCGGCGTGCGCGAACGCGACGTCTCGCAGCCCCTCGATGAGGTGGCCGGACACCACCAGGATGATCGCCAGGAACTTCGCGTTGTCGAGGTACGGGTCGCGCTCCCGCCTCACCGGCGCGACCTTGACGTCCTCGCCCTCCGGACGGGGCGCCGCCAGGGGAGCCTCGGGCGGCGGGCCCGCCGGAGCCACGGACGGCCGGTCCGCCGGAACCGCGTGGTGCGCCGGAAGGACGGGGGGCGGCTGGTACGCCGGCGCAGCGGGATCGGGGTGGGCCGCCGGAATTCTCGGAGCCGGCGGAACCGCCGGGGCCGCGGGGGCCGTCCAAGCCGCCGGGACGGCCGGAGCGTGGGTCTCCGGGGCCGGGGAGGGCTCCGGGACGACGGCCGGCATCGGCTGCGTCTCGAATTCGGGGCCGACCCATTCCGGGCGGTGGGGCGCTGTCACAGCCTCCGGACCCTAGCCAAATCGGCTGGGAGCGCGGCGAACGCCAGGTGTCCTCCAGGCGAACACCACCCGTCCGCCACTTGAAGAAGAGCTGACCGGAGCCTTACGGGCACCGGCCGGGCTCCTTTCCGGCCCACCGCTTCACAACGATTTCACGACAGTTCGTCCGCCGAGAGGCCGGTGACGGCGAGGCTGTTCGTCCACAGCGCGGCGGCCAGCTCGGGGTCGGTCATGCGCGGGGACGTCGAGGCCGGGACGCCCTTCGCGAAGTAGCGCCCGGTGTGCTTGACGCCGTCGGGCGTGGTGGCGAGGTGGACGAGCGTGCTCGCCCCCTGCTCGGGGGTGCGCGCGACGCCGGGGATCACCATGAGCAGCTTCATGTACAGGCTGTCGGGGGCGAACCCCGTGCGGATGACGCCGGGATGGAAGCAGGTGGCCGCGACGCCGCGACGGGCGAGCGCGACCGTGAACAGCGCGTTGGCCTGCTTGGTGTCGCCGTACTGCAGCCAGGCGCTCCAGCGGCGGCGCCCGCGGTCGAGGTCGCCGGGGTCGAGGCGGCCGGACTTGGCGGCCTGGGACGAGGTCGTGACGACCCTGCCCGCGGAGGCGGTGACGCGGGCGAGCAGCAGGTTGGTGAGCAGGAACGGCGACAGGTGGTTGACCTGCATCATCAGCTCGTGGCCGTCGCGCGTCAGCCGCCGCTCGGTGGACATGACCCCGGCGTTGTTGACGAGCACGTCGATGCGCTCGTAGCGGTCGAGCAGGTCGGCGGCGAGCCGGGTGACCTCTTCGAAGGAGGCGAAGTCGGCGGTGGCGATGTCGGGACGGCGACCGGCCGCGCGGGCGACGGCGTCGGCGACCGACGTGAGCCTGGCGCGGGATCGGCCGACGATGACGACGTCGTGTCCGGCGCGCGCGAGCCCCTCCGCGGCGGCGGCTCCGATGCCGGCGCTGGCCCCTGTGATCACACTAATCATGTCTGCCTCCCGTACGCCGGAACTCTATCGGTGCTAGCCTTCAGACCGATCTTCCGGAGGTGCATTTCCCTATAAATACGGCACGATCCTCCGAGGCATGCAGGAGTCACCATGGGTTCTGGCAAGCGGTCCATCCGCTTCAAGATCTTTTCATTGCTACTGCTCCCTCTGCTGTCACTTAGTGCCTTATGGGGATTTGTCCTGAATCTCACGATTGGTGATGGCATCTCCCTCGCCAGGGCCAACACCACCTACCAGGGCATCGGCGTCACCTCGACCGACCTGGGCCTGCAGCTTCAGGCCGAACGCATGCTCTCGGTCTCCCGGCTCAGCACCTCCGCCGGCGACGTCGACCGGCTCGCCGCCCAGCGCCACACCACCGACCTGTCGCTCGCCAGGTTCGAGGCCGAGGTCACCCGCCAATCCGGCGACACCATCGGGATGGAGGACGCGCTCGACGCCCTCCAGGAGGAACTCCGGCAACTCCCCGCCCTCCGCGCCAACGTGGACACAGAGCAGACCACCCGCCTCGACATCGCGCAGTCCTACAACCACATCATGGACGCGATGTTCCACGTGTACGACCGCATGTCGTCGGTCCCGGACCTCACGATCTTCGAGCAGGCCGGCGCGCTGCTGGCGATGGGCAACGCCCGCGAGTACATCTCCCGCGAGAACGCCCTCGTCCTCGGCGCCCTCTCCACCGGCCGCCTGTCCGACGCCGAGTACGCGGCGCTCGCCGACTGGGCCGCCAACCGCCGCGCGCAGTACGCCCGGGGCATGGCCACATTCGACCCCGAGCTCCGCAAACCGTACGAAGAGGTATTCGCCACCCTCACCTTCAAGCGGTTCCAGACCATGGAACAGGACCTCATCAACCGGGCGCGGGCGGGCGCCCCGCTTCCCCCGTCGGTGAAGGCATGGCGGCCGATCACCGACAACCTGTCGGCCATACTCGACGAGGTCGGCCTCAAGTCGTCGAGAACGATGGCGAGCCGCGCCCAGAGCGTCGCCACCGGCATCCTGGTCCGCATCGGCCTCGCCGGCGGGCTCGGCCTGGTCGCGGTCATCGCGTCCATCATCATCTCGGTGCGCTTCGGCCGCCGCCTCGTCCGCGACCTGGGCGACCTGCGCGACTCCGCGCGCGAGCTCGCCGACGTACGGCTGCCGCACGTCGTGGCCCGCCTGCGCCGCGGCGAGGAGGTCGACGTCGAGGCCGACGCGCCGGACATCACCGGGGGCGACTCCGCCGAGACCGCGGACGTCGCCCGCGCGTTCGGCTCCGTACGCCACACGGCCGTCCAGGCGGCGGTGGAGCAGGCGAACCTGCGCCGGGGCGTCGGCCAGGTGTTCCTGAACCTCGCGCGCCGCAAGCAGGGACTGCTGCACCGGCAGCTCACCCTGCTGGACGCCATGCAGCGGCGCGCCGCCGACCCCGACGCCCTGCGGGACCTGTTCCAGCTCGACCACCTGACCACCCGCATGCGCCGCCACGCGGAGAGCCTCATCATCCTGTCGGGCGCGGCGCCCGGCCGCGCGTGGCGCAAGCCCGTCCCCGTCGTGGACATCGTGCGCGCCGCCGTCGCCGAGGTCGAGGACTACACGCGGGTCACCGTGATGCCCCTGCCGAACGCCCACCTGAGCGGCAACGCGGTCACCGACCTCATCCACCTGATCGCCGAGCTGATCGAGAACGCGACGATCTTCTCGCCGCCGCAGACCCGGGTGCAGGTGCGCGGCGAGGTGGTGGCCAACGGCTTCGCCGTCGAGATCGAGGACCGCGGCCTCGGGATGGCCCCGCACGAGTACGACGCCGTCAACGAGCGCCTCGCCCACCCGCCCGAGTTCGACCTGGCCGACAGCGACCGGCTCGGCCTGTTCGTGGTCGGGCAGCTCGCCGCGCGTAACGGCGTCAGCGTGATCCTGCGCGCCTCGGCGTACGGCGGGACGACGGCCATCGTCCTCATCCCGAAGACGCTGGTCGCCGACGACGGCTCGCCCTCGCCCATCCCCGGCTCGCTGGCCGATGTCGTCCCCTCCCCCGGCCCGCTCACCGCGCCACCGGCGCCGTCGACGCCCTCGTCCTCGGCCTGGCAGACCCCGGCCCTCACCGCCGGGCCCGCCGCTTCCGCCGACGAGCCGAAGCCGTCGATGTTCTTCACCCCGCCCACCTCGCGCGCGCCGGAGTCCACACCGTCCCTGACGGTGGTGCCGGGCATCGCGGACACCGGCCCGATCGGCCCGCCCGTACCCGCGAAGGACGCGCCCGAGCGGCCCGCCCCCCGCTCCACGTCCACCGGCACGCACCGCGGGCTGCCGCGCCGCGTCCGCCAGGCCAACATGGCGCCCCAGCTCCGCGAGACCACCGGCCCCCTGTCCGCGCCCACGCCCGCGGAGGCCACCCCCCTGCCGCGACGCACGGCGGACGCGACCGGCTCCGCGGAGCGGTCGCCGGAAGATGCCCGCGCCATGTTCGCCGCGTTCCAGCAAGGAGGACGCCGCGGACGCCTCGAAGCGGAAGAAGAAGTCCCGGAAATGGCCGCCGACGGCCCGAGGGCGCACGGCGAGCCGCTGAGCAGCCACGACGGCGAGAACACCCCGCCAACCGGAGCATCCGAGAGCGACGCCCCCGTCACCATCCGACCGGACCAACGTGACCAAAGGCGCGACCTACGCAACCATAGTGATGGTTACGTACACCTGACGAATGGCGAGAAGGGCGACGAATGACCGGCATAGTGTCGTCGAATGGCGAACTCAACTGGCTCCTCGACGATCTGATCAGCAGGGTCGCGGCCGTGCGCCAGGCGGTCATCCTCTCCACCGACGGCCTGGTCGTGGGAGCCTCCTCGGGCTTCAGCCGTGAGGACGCCGAGCACCTGTCGGCCGTCGCGTCCGGCTTCCAGAGCCTCGCCCGCGGCGCGGGACGCCACTTCGGCGGCGGTGAGGTGCGGCAGACCATCGTCGAGATGGAGTCGGCCTTCCTGTTCGTGACGGCGGCCGGCACCGGCACCTGCCTCGCGGTGCTGAGCAGCTCGGACGCCGACGTCGGTCACATCGCCTACGAGATGGCGATGCTCGTCAAGCGCGTGGGCCAGCACATCTCGACCAATCCGCGGCGGACCCTGTCATGACCAGGCGGGGAGAGCAGTGGCTCGACGAGGAGGCAGGGCCGATCGTCCGTCCGTACGCGCTCATCCGCGGGCGCACGCGGTCGTCGGCGGACGATCTCGACCTGATCGCCATGGTCACGGCGACGGGCGCTCCGTACACTGGCGACGCCGGTCTCGGCCCCGAGGAGACTCGCATCCTCGAGCTGGCCGAACGGCCGATGTCCGTCGTGGACATCGCCTCCGAGATCGACCTGCCGCTCGGCGTGGTCCGCGTTCTCCTCGGCGATCTCCACGACCAGGACCTGATCAGCGTACGGGCCCCCGCCCACAACAAGGGGCCGCGCCCTAGCGAGCGCATTCTCAAGGAAGTGATCAATGGCTTACGAGCCCTCTGAGGAGCCCGTCGCCCTCAAGATCCTGGTCGCGGGCGGGTTCGGCGTGGGCAAGACCACGCTGGTCGGGGCGATCAGCGAGATCCGGCCGCTGCGCACCGAAGAGGTGCTGTCCGACCGCGGCATCGGCGTCGACGACGTGGACGGGGTAGAAGGCAAGACGACCACCACGGTCGCCATGGACTTCGGCCGCATCACCATCCGCGAGGGCCTGGTCGTCTACCTGTTCGGCACGCCCGGCCAGGAGCGCTTCTGGTTCATGTGGGACGAGCTGTCCTACGGCGCGCTCGGGGCCGTCGTCCTCGCCGACACGCGCCGCCTCACCGACTGCTTCCCCTCCATCGACTACTTCGAGCAGCGCGGCACGCCGTTCATCATCGCGGTCAACTGCTTCGACGGAGCCGACCGCCACGAGGCGGAGGATGTCCGGATCGCCCTCGACCTCGACCCGGAAATCCCGGTCATCATGTGCGACGTCCGCCGCCGCGCCTCCGCCAAGATCGTGCTGGTGGCCCTGGTCGAACACGCCCTGCGCACGCTGACCCCCGCCGCGGGGTAGCCCGGAACGCCCGACGGTGGCTCTCCCGTGTTCGCGCGGGGGAGCCACCCGTCGTTGTACCGGTCAGAGCTCGGGCACCCAGTACGGACTGACCTCCATCCAGCCGTTGCCGCCGGCGCCGTTGAGGTGGCCGCTGCTGGTGGTGGCCAGGGTGTACCAGGAGTCGACGTAGTCGGGGTCGTCCGTCCACCACGAGTTGGGCATCGCCGACAGGATGCCGTTCACCAGCGGGATGTACACGCCGGCGTCGATGATCGTCAGCAGCGCGGTGGCGATGGCCTGGGCGAGCGCCAGGTAGTTGGTGTCACCGTCGTCCTCCATCATGACGACGTCGGCCAGGTTGTACTTGTAGGCCGAGTAGTGCACGAGGAGCTGGTTCGGGTAGTACGTGGTGCCGTCGTTGTCCAGGTACGGCATCTGGACGATGTTGACGGTCGCCTTGCCGTCCAGGCCGAAGCCGCCGACGACGCTGAAGATCTCGGCGTCGCCCTTGATCCAGGGCTCCTTGTCGTCCTTCAACCGGACGGCGTTGACCTTCGTCGCCCAGTAGCCACCCGCCGCCTTGACCTGCGCGCCGCTGGGCTTGGCGGCCACGAGGCCCCGGGCCGCCAAGGCGTCCCGCGTCACCTGGAGCCCCAGGGGCAGCGCCTTGGCGACGTCGACGTCCACGACCAGCACCGGCCGCTTGGGCGCCTTCGCCGGATCAAGGCTCACCTTGCCGCCGCGCGGGTCGTACGCGGTGATCGGGGCGGGCTCGTCGTCGGTCGGGGCCGCCGCCACGAGCGGCGCCTCACCACGCGCCAGGGCCGCACGCATGGACGGCTCCGCGAGCCGCACGCGCAGCAGCGAACCGCCGTTCAGGGGAAGCGCCTTGGCCGCCAGCACGTCCTGGTTCGCGGCGCGCACGGCCCCGTCCAGCGTGGTGCCGGACGCGAACGCCGCGAGGTCCGCGTCCCCGGCCGCGGTGGCCGCCACGGCGCGCTCACGGACGGCCTTGTCGGCGAGCACCCCCGCGACCTGCTCGGCGAGGCGATCGGTGACGGTGAACACCTCGCTCGGCAGCGGAGCCGTGCGCTCCACTGCGGGGGCGGCACCTCCGGTCAGGGAGGCCGAGCCGGGATCGGCGGGCGCGGCCACGGCCGTCCCGGTGGTCAGGGCGAGTGCGGTGACGGTGGCGAGGGCGGTCATGAGGACTCGGGTCACGAGCCTTCTCCTTCTACCTCGAACTTCCACGAAGCTCTCTGAGGACTCCGGCCAGGGGGTTTCCCGGTCCCAGACGAAGCAGCGAGTCAGTCGGAGAGTGACAAATTCTTACAAGCATTGAAATGTCCGAACTTGCCCACAAGTCAAGCCTGATTTGTCGCCTTCAACCCCCACCCCAGCACCCGCACAAGAACCTCACACGCGCCCCGCCCCCCGGCAACCCCCCGTCCATTCCCCGTCACCGCCGAGCCACCGCCCGCCGCACTACCCGCCCGCGAACACCCCCGCCTTCACCCCAGCGACGAACGCCCCCCACTCCCCGCCACCGAACCGCACCACAGGCCCCCCGAGATCCTTACTGTCCCGCACAGCGACCCCCTCTGGGTGAGCCGCGACTTCCACGCAGTTACCACCATTGCCACTGCTGTAAGAAGACTTACGCCACAGCGACCTGTTCACGTCCATCTTTCCGCCCTCTTGTCAACAGACCACCACGGTCCAACCGGAACCTCCGCCATCACGCTGCCACCGGTTTCACCGTGCTCCCACATCTGGCGCCGCGTCGGCGAGAAGGGACGACGGCGATGCCGGCGCCAGATTACGGATCATCTGGAACGACCCTGGATCAGCGCCAAAGAGCGCGCAGGGACCTAGTCACGCCCGCCCAGCCGACCGGCTTTCACCTCACCGACGAACATGTGCCACTCAGCGGAAGCGCACCCCAGCACGGGTCCGCCCGGATTCTTACTGTCTCGCACGGCCACACGTTGCGGCAGAGACGCAACCTCCACGCAGTCCCCGCCATTGCCACTGCTGTAGGAGGATTTCCGCCAGCGCAGGTTCTTCACGTCCATGTCTCCGCCACCTTCGCCATCAGTTCGATCGACTGCTTCATGGGCAGGGCTTCTGCTCGCAGGGACTCCCACAGGCGTTTCATGGTCGCCACGTCGGAGGAATGCTCGACGACCTCGCCGCTCAGCGCGTTGTCCACATACACGACCTCCCTTCCACCGACATCGGCGACGACGAAGGGCCCGGCGAGACCAGAATATGCACCGGCCCCCAGCGGCACAATCTGAATGACAACGTCAGGTCGTTGAGTGGCGGCGAGCAAGTGACGTAGCTGTTCGCGCATTACCTGTGATCCACCGACGGGCCGACGAAGAACACCTTCGTCAAGGACGACGACCAGCATTGGGCGACTGTCACCAGCCAATACGCGCTGTCTAGCCAGCCGCGCCTCTACTTGGTCATCGACATCGAAGGATCTGCCCGAGGTGGCGATGACCTCCCGCGCGTACGGCTCTATCTGCAGGAGCCCTGGCACGAGAAGCGGTTGGTAGGACAGTAGCGATGTAGCCGTACTCTCGATCTGCAGCCACTTGCCCAACCACTCCGGCGGCATTCCCCTGCACACCAGGTCCTCGGCCAGCCGGGTGAGAATTCCCCCCGTCCCGAGTGTCTTGTCGCAGCGCTCCGCGAAGTCGGGCTTGGGGACCCTTCTGCCGGTCTCCACCATCGCGACGAAGGACGGGGAGTAGCCGACGATCGCCGTCGCGAGCTGGGACTGGCTCATCCCGGAAGCCTCGCGTGCCTGCCGGAGTTCCCTAGCAAAGAATTCGAGCGGTGTCATGCGATTGCCGTTCACGGTCCCTCACAGTCGCTCACGGAATGGATGCCGCCTTCACGGTCGCCCGTACGGTCGGCGCCTTATTGCGGAGCCTACGACGCTGGTCATAAACCTGGGAAGCGTTAATTAAAAACGCGAGATGAATAGCCCAGATCTGTCCGAAATGTCGAAACATTCGACCTTGGCCGCTCATCCATAACGGGCAAATCCAGCCGACGGAGGAAACCGCATGCGTACTCTCGGGAGAACCACGGGAGTCAACGGACGGCACCGGCGGGGAGCACCCGTCGTACAGGTCACCCGGCGACGGTGGGACCCGGCCAAGCGCGCCGCAGCACAGCAACTGGACCAGTTAGAAGCCGGCTGGTCCATCTGGTACGGCGTCGGCACCCGCCGCTTCTACGCCGCCGCCACCTGGCCCACCCCGAGCCCCCTGATCGTCCAGGCCCGCATCCCCGACGAACTACGCACCCTGATGCGCGAAGCCGAACAAACCACCCCGCCACATGAAGCCCGGCGGACCACCGGACAGGCCGCCCCGATGAGCGAAACCGAGCGGACCACTCCGCCAGGCGTTCTCGCCACACCCCCTGTCCCTGCCCCGCCTCCCCCACGCCGAGGAGTAGCCCCGATGACCGGAACACCGGACGGCACGCGTACCGCGTCCTGGGACCTGCCCCACGACCCCTCCATGGCCGCCAAGGCCCGCAGGATGGTCCACGACACTCTCACCGCCTGGGCCTTGGACGACCTCGCCGACGACGCGGTCCTGGTGACCGCCGAACTCTTCGCCAACGCCGTTACCCACGGCGAGCCCCCGATCAGGCTCTCCCTCAGCGCCTCCCCCGAGTGCCTGACCATCCACGTCACCGACCACGGCCCCGGCAGCCCCCGCCACCTCTCCCTCAGCCCCGACTCCCTCCATGGCCGCGGCCTCCCGATCGTCGCGGCCCTCACCACCGCCCACGGCACAGACCCCCTCCCAGAAGGCCCAGGCAAGACCATCTGGGCCCGCTGGCATCTGCCATCCCCCGAGGGACCGAAAGCAGGCGACGCACACGCAACCCCTCGATGAGACCAAGACGCCCGAGCAAGATCGCACCGGGGGTACGTGCCGAACCGGCCCGATGTCCGCGAATCGCTCCTCTCCTGCCGTCACCCTGAGGCACGTCCAGGACAGGCACGGAGCCTGATGTGTCGAGCTTTGATACTCTCGGGATCGGTCAGGTACTCTGATCTCATTACAACCCCGTGCGCAGCTTCGCCTGCGCATGCATTGCGCCTCCGGGGAGCCTTCGGGCTCCCCGAATTTTTTGCAGAAGCAAACGCAATGTTCAGGGGTTTACGCGATAGCGGCACACTGGATCGGGATTTTCACCCTATTTCGGTCGGCAACTCCACGTCCCGGCTGGTTCTTTCCAGCTCATCCTCGAGTCGCGGGACATTCTGGCCGGCCGAGAGGCCGATACAGTGGCTCGCGATCGGCACCAGCGGGCGGGTGAGAAACCACTCGACCGACCGTCCGAGCGCCTCCGCGAACCGAGCCAACTCCAACGCGTCCAACTGACGCTGACCGAGTTCCACGCGCGTGATCGCCGACCGGTGTAGCCCGACCCGATCACCAAGCTCTCGCTGAGTGAAACCCGCACGCTCCCGCGCCGCTGCCACCCGCCCCCCGATCTCGGACCAACTTTCGAGTCGCACGCGTACCATGTCAGGTCTCCTAGATCAGGTGCACTTTCCGCGTCGCCATCTCAGCGGCGGCTCGGCGAAGGTGTGCGCGTTCTTCTTGGTAGGAATGGAGAAGGTCCTGCGGCACCCCGGGTAGCTCGTACGCGTATTCCACGGAAATCGGGACATCGGTTGGAAGGTCGAGGATGAAGTGCTTGACCGCTTCGACCTCCTCGAAGAGTTCCGCGAGTGTACGAGCGCTCACCCCGGAACGGATGGGAGCATCGGTGGGATCGGCACCCCACACGACGATCTTCGTGTCGAGCGTCTCCTCAAGAGTGACGCGGAACTTCAGGTGGTTAGTGGTCGGCACCGTCGAGGTCATCGCAGCCAGCCCTCTCCGAACACGTGCACCAGGTCGCGTTCACGGTTGGAAGATAGTGACCAGGCGTTGGCTTGTCTTGGATACCGGAGGTTGGGGCTCCTACGGAACATCGTTCGTTCCTGAGGTGGTGGGTTCGCACTGGTGACGGTGCGGGACCATGCGTGCGTACCAGTAAAAGGGGCCGACACGGATGCCGGCCCCTTTTCAGAGTTGGTTACTTGTAGGGGGTCAGGAATTCAGTGGGCTTCAGGGGGCGGGAGGAGATGCGGACGTCGCCGATCCAGCCGTAGAAGCCCTGGCCGAACT
>NZ_JBFBCI010000074.1:0-37001 GCF_040683095.1 Sphaerisporangium sp. NPDC051017 | reverse complement strand
CCATGGCCCGGTTCTGGGACGAGGCGATGGACTGGACCCTGCACGAGGTCACCGACGATCATGCGGTGCTGCGCTCCGCCAATGGCGTCGGCCCGTATCTCGAGTTCCTCCGCACGCCCGACGCGAAGACCGTGCCAGACCGCGTCCATCTTGACCTGCTGCCGTACCCGGGTGACGACAAAGCAGCGGAGGTGGCCCGGCTGCGGGCTCTCGGCGCCACCGACATCGACCTCGGCCAGGGCGACGTCCCGTGGACGTGCCTGGCCGACCCGGAGGGCCACGAGTTCTGCGTCCTCGCCCCATCCTGATGCGGCTGTACGACACCGAACCACACGTCACCGAGGCGGCCGCCGCGTTTCTCGCTGCCCGGCTCTGACGCCGGTGTCACGGCGTGGGCGTGCCGTCGCGGAAGGCGGTCAGCAGGCGCCGGGCGTAGTACGACTCCCAGGGCTCTCCTGGCGCCTCCCGGCCGTACGCCTTGTCCAGCCCCACGAACTCGTAGATCAGTTCGCTCGGTACCGGGGTCGTCCCGAGCAGGCTCGGCAGGTCGGACAGCCTGATCAGCCAGTCCGCGTACCAGGACGCCCAGTCGGGATCGACGCCGTCCGTGATCTCGTAGACCCGGTGATGCACCTCTGCCGCCTCGTGCAGCAGGTCCCGGACCTGCCCCACACGCGCGTCCATGTGACACCGCCTCCCCGTGTCACGAACTTCGCATTATGCGCATAACCCTCTAACTCCAGGATCACACGCCATATCGCCATTGCCGACATCGCGGCCCAGCTTCCCGACCTCAGTAAGGTGTCGCCGACCACGTCGGCCGTCAGGATCTACTGGTGGGTGAGAATGCCGGTGGTCAGCCAGGTGGCGATGTCGGTGACGACCGCCGGGTCCATGTGCTGGGCCGGCTCGAGCTCGGACGGCTTGGACGGGCCGGTGCCGGGGAAGAAGAAGTGATTGTCGGCGTCGTAGACGCGGATCGTCACATCGGGGCGGCCATCGAGGCCGGCCTGCCATCGGATGAGGTCGTCGGCGGCGGTGACCTGATAGTCCCGGCCGCCCTGCAGGATGAGCATCGGCCTGCCCAGCTTGGCGGCGGCCGCGGCCGGGTCGTAGCCGCGCAGATCCAGCCAGTATCTGGCGGGCACGCCGAAGGGCAGGTCGCCGGCCGGGGTCGCCGGGGACAGGTCCGGACTGTCCACCGTCTGGGCCTGCCTGGTCATCGTGTCGATGACCGGCTGGGACGCGGCGGCGGTATCGGGATCCAGGGAGGCCAGGTATTGGAGCTGGCGAACCGCCGACCAGTACATCGGCTGCGCCCCTCCGGCCAGGATGACCATCCCGGCCACGGCACCTTCGGCTGCGGCGACGCGCGGGGCGACGGTGCCGCCGAGGCTGTGGCCGAGCACGAAGACCCGCGCCGGGTCGACGGCCTGGTGCTCGCGGAGCAGACGCACGGCGGCGACCGCGTGGTGCACGTACTCGTCGTCGAGGGTGAAGTCGTCGAGAGCCAACTGATCGCCGTGGGCGTAGGTGACCTTGTCGAACCGTGCCACCGCGACGCCCTGGCCGGCCAGCCCCCAGGCCAGGTCCTTGAGCGGCTTGTTGCGCCCGATCGTCTCGTCCCGGTCATGCGGTCCCGACCCGGCCAGCAGCACGACCGCCGGGTGCGGCCCCGGGGTGTTCGGCGTGGTCAGGGTGCCGGGTACGGCTAGCCGGCCGGTACCGATCACCGCCTCCTGCTCGTGGAAGGCGCGGGGGTCGGCGTAGTCGGGTGGCTGCCACGGCTGGACGGGCTGCGCGGCGTCGGCGGGGGCGAGCTGGATGCCGCCCAGCCAACCCGCGTCGCTGACCGTCACCAGCACCACCGCCTCGCCGTGCTCGAACGCCAGCGGGATCCTCACCAGGGTGACGCCCGGCCCGGCCGGCTCGCTGACCGGGGCTCCGACCGAGGTGAGCGCGCCGTGCCGGTCCAGCTCGGCGGTCCAGGCGGCCTGCAGCGACTCTGGGATCACCATGGGGCGCAGGCTCGGCGCGAACATGTCGCGGATCTCCGTGAACCTGCCGGCCTTGACCAGGTCCAGTACGGTCACGCCGATGGCGGCGGCTCCGGTCGGCATCATGATGTCCTCCGCTTCGAATTCGCGTGCTTGGGGGTGGCCTGTTTGGAGGTGGCCCGTTCGGGGGCGGTGCGTCCGGTCGTGGACGTGGGGTCGTTGTCCGGGTGGTCGCCGTCGGCCTGCTCGCCGGGGAGCAGGACGGTGGCCAAGATCCGGCGTTTACGGCCCGGCCGCGGCGGATTGGCGGCGGCGGGCTGCAGCACCCGCGTGAGTTCGGCGAGCAGGGCGGCGTACTCGGTGTCGTCGAGCCACAGCCCGGCCAGCCGGAAGCTGGCCCCGTCCCGGATCGGGTCGACCTCGTCGCGGGCGAGGTACCGGTCGACGTCGCCGAGCAGCCCGGCCACGAACGCCATGAACGCCTGGCGCATGTCGTCGACGGTCATGGTCGCGATCTGGTCCGGCGTGATCACCGACGCGCCGGCCCGGAGCACGTAGGTGCGCTCCACCGCGCCGCGGACCTGCCGCTCCGCGACCACCTGGAGGACACCGGCGTCGGCCAGCCGGGCCACGTGCCGGTACAAGGTGGCCGACGGTATGTCGGCGAGTTGGGCGGCCAGCGCGCTGGTCGTCAGCGCCACGTCGCCGAGGAACGCCTGCACGATCCGCAGCCGGACCGGGTGCAGCAGAAGATCGGCGGATGTCACGACCAGCACGGTAGCAGTCCGTTATCATCAACGACAACATTATCGATGCTGGGATTAATGACGCAGCCTTCGGTAAGAGGAGCTCGATGTGCGACCACGCCGACGACGAGCGAGGTGAGGCCGGATGACGAAAGCGGAGAGCCCGGCACCGGGCGGGGAGCCTGGTGCCGGGCTGAGGTCGGGGCCTGGTGGCATGTCCGGCGCTGGTGGAGAATCCGACTCGGGCCGGTGTCAGGAGGACCTGAGTCGCCGGGGCATCAGGAGGACCTGAGTCGCCGGCTGGTCAGGAAGACCTGACCGGGGCGGGTTTCAGTCGCCGAACTCGTTCTGTACCCCGGCCGGTGTCAGCGCCGAGACGTAGTGCTGCGGCAGGTGGTCGTCGATGGAGTACATCGCCGGCAGCGCGCGGGTGGCCTCGAACCTGCGCGCCACGTACGACATCGCCGCCATCGGGATGCCGAGCATGCCCGGCATCTGCCCCGTCGGCCGCCGCCTGGCGATCCACCGGCCCCTGCGGGCCTGCGAGGCGCAGCGCGTGCCGGGGATCGCCGACAGGATGCCGTTGGCCAGGTGCGGGACGCGGTGGTGGATCTCGCGGCCGAAGTGCCGGAACGGGCCTGAGGCGGTGGACGGCAGGTGGGGCTAGACGTACCGGATGACGTTCTGGCGGAGGAACTCGTCGCTCTGGCAGGCCTCGGCGAAGCTCGGGTCGCCGATCATGGGCTGGCCGAACGTGTAGACCGCGCGCATCCGGTCGCCGAGTACGTCGCGGTACTTGCGCTCGTGCCTGATCATGACGCCCATGAGGGCCGCCATCGCGCCGCCCTGGCTGTGCCCGGTGATGTAGAGCGCCTCCAGCTCGCCCTCGCCCCGCGGGTCGTCGGCCCCGTAGCGGTCGCCGTCGGCCGAGAGGCCGCCGGTCGCCTTGCGGTCGCCGTACGCGCGGCGCAGCGCGTTCATGATCTCGTAGCGGGTGGCCCGCACGTTGCGGTAGACGCCGGCGTGCACCGTGGCGCAGGGGTCGCTGATCTGGTACCCCATCCGCTCGGGCTCGACGTCGAGGTTGCTCATCCAGTTGATGAAGTTCAGCGGCTCGGTGCCCCGGTAACACAGGATGCCGACCCGGCCGCTTCTGCTGAGAACGAGAAACGCGGTCGAGGAAATGAGCATCGCGTCGACCGACGAATGGATCATCTCGCAGTGATTGTCCTCGAGGCCCATTCTGGCCATGATCATCGAAAGCGTTTCCGGGTCGGAATACGCGTACGCCGCGCACGTGGCCATCACGTGCGCGATTTCCGGGTCCGGCTGCTCGACGGCGCTCAGGAGTCGCCGTTCCAGATTCTTGTAGACCGGGAATCCGGCCGTCTCCCGATGGCCGAACGGCCGGAGTTCGTCGTACGAGGGGGCCCGCACGCCGCGCCTGCGCAGCCCGCCTCCCCGCAGGATGTCGCGCATCCGCTCCTCGATCGACTCGCCGGAGGCCGCCATCGGTTTCCTGTTGCCGCTCACCACCTTTCCGGCGTTCGGCTGGCCGTCGGTGGCCGTTACGGGTTTGTCCGTCTGGCGATTGTTTCTGGTGGTATCCACGCTTGCCACGCCCATACACCTTCCGGTAAGCGACGGTGCTTTCGACTGTTCCGCGGCCTCAACGATGAGCAGGACAGCATCTTCAACGATCGTAAGCATCGCTTAACGCGCACCCCGAGATCCGCCTGTCCCAAACAATTTCCTGGACATCCCAGGTCAAATCCCATGTATCAGCAAACTCATGTCCCGGGTGCCCATTTCCCTGGAGGCGGCTCACTCGAGGCCAGGCCGTCGCGCGCCGGATGGACGGCCAGATGGACGGCTAGCGCCTGGGAAACGCCGCCAGCGTGAGCGAGGTGCCGGTGTGGTGTGCCGGGGCGTCGTCCCCGGCGGTGGACGCGGAGAGCGGCAGGCGCAGGACGAACCGCGCCCCGTCGGCATGGGACGCGCCGGCCTCGATCGTCCCGTCGTGCGCGCGGGCGATGTCCCGGACGATCGCGAGGCCGAGACCCGTTCCGCCCTTGTCGCGGCGGCGGGCGGCGTCCAGCCGGGTGAAGCGCTCGAAGATCCGCTCCCGGTCGGCCTCGGCGATGCCGTCCCCGTCGTCGGAGACGATCAGTTCGGCGTGGGTCGCGTTCCTGCGCACCTCGACCAGCACCAGGCGCTTGGCGTGCCGCTGGGCGTTGTCGAGCAGGTTGGTCAGCACGCGGGCGATCTGCGTGTCGACGGCCTTGACGAGAACGCCCGGTGCGAGCCGCAACTGCGTGGGAAGCCGGTCCTTGCGCCGGGAGACCTCCATGTGGACCGACTCGGCCAGGTCGACGTCGTCCCTCGCCCCGGGCTCGCCGCCGCCTACCCGCGCCAGCAGCAGCAGGTCGGAGATGATGGCCTGGAGCCGGCCGACATCCCGCAGCGAGTGGTCGACCAGCTCGCGCAGGTCGGTCTCCTCGGGGTACAGGCGCGCCTCCTCCAGCTGCACGCGCAGCCCCGCGACCGGCGTGCGCAGCTCGTGCGAGGCGTCGGAGGCGAAGCGCCGCTGCTGGGCGAGGACCTCCTCCATCCGTCCCCGCGCGTTCTCCAGGCGGTCCAGCGTGCTGTTGACCGTCCGGGCGAGCCGGGCGATCTCGTCGTCCCCGGCGGGCTCGGGCACGCGGCTGCTGAGGTCGCTGAGGTTGGTGGCGTCCAGCTCGGCGCGGATGGCCTCGACGGGCCGCAGCGTCCGTCCGGTGATCTGCCAGGCGGCGAGGACGGCGACGGAGATCAGGGCCGCCACCTGCACGGCGAAGAGCAGGTCGAACACGCCCGCGGAGATGCCCCCGCGGTCGGGGCCGGCCGCGTACACGACGTTGGAGTCGTGGACGGTGCTGACGCGCACCGCCGCCAGGCGCAGGCAGCCCAGGTTCTGGTTGGTGCACGTCTGCACGTCCCGGCGCGGCTGAAGCGGGCCGGGGCGCACGTCGGACAGCGGCGGCAGCCCGCGGGCGTCGGGCGAGGCGGCGACCACGCGCTGAGAGGCGTCCACCACCTGGATCAGGTCCGCGCCCGGGAAGTCGGTGGTGATCTCCGGGCTGGTGATCCGCCCGGCGCGGTCCGCGGCCGCCACCACGCCGGCCGCGTACCGCGCGTCGAGCCACCGGGCATTGGCGAGTTCCTGGCGCGCGACCATTCCGGCCAGCACTCCGGCCGGGACGAGCAGGAGCATGGCGAGGACGGCGACCAGGGCCGTGACCCGTCCCCGGATCGACCGGGGACGCCACAGCTTCCAGGCGCGCCGCGGCGGGCGTGGTGAAGCGGCGGGTCCGAGCGGCACTGGGTCCTCCAGGTGGCGCGGTCTTGCGGTCTTGGATGCGATGCGGGATCCGGTGTTCCGGGCCCCACGGGAGCCGGACGGCGTCCGGCCGATGTGGTGTCCGCCGGGCGTTGGCCCGCGGCGGGCGAGGATCTTCGCCGTCCCCCTGCCGTCGCCCGGCGAGACGGCGCGGACGCGGGCGCCCTGCAGGCGCGAAAGGGAGGCGCGGTGGGCCTGAGGCCACCGGTCTGGTGTGCCGGCGCGGCGGGCACAAGGCACGATCTACCACGTACCAAGAGCAGACCACTACGGCAAAACCCACCTTAGCAGAAACCCCAAGATGGTGCAAACCTGACAAAAGACAGCTTCAAGGAGGTCATGACCGGATAAAGCTCGGGCCCTCGTACGGAAAGACCCGGCAGGGAAGGGAGGCCCCCGGCGAGGCGGTCGCGGTTGCCCCGCCTGCGGTGGGGGGTGCGCGCCGGTGCCGCGGTCGCGCGCCGTCCGCCGGTCGGGCTCTGTCATGCCGGCGGCCGGCCGGGAGAAGGGCCCGTCCGTCCGGCCGATTCGAGCGGCACCACCGCGGCGCAGCCGAAGTCGGCGGGAACGGCTCCGCTGCGGGTCTGGTCGCCCGGACGGACGGGAGCATCAGGCGAGGGTGGATGATCCATCCGATCCTCGAAAAATTGCAAAGATCGCCGAATGATTTGCGGTCTGAACGAACGGATTTGACAGGGCTTGTCGAATTAAAGACTGCCCCCGGGGGTTGTGCCAAGACCTCCGACCACTTCGCTTCTGTAACGCAAGGGGCTGCCGAGCCGTGACCTGCGGCCGGGCTCCAGATGCCAAGTCGTTACCTGATCGGGGTGTTTACGTCCAGATCTCGTCGTGTTAGAAATCGGTTAATTGTTCTTCGATACATACAAAGTGGTCGGGTGATAGATGTGGCGCAGAGACGGCCGGCCGCGCCGGCCGGCGGGGGCGCCCAGGCGGTGGGACACGCCTCCCTGCGCCGGGCGAACCTCGCGCTGGTCCTGCGTCATCTGCGCGAGGAGGGCTCCTGCTCGCGCTCCGACATCGCCGACGCCACGGGCCTGCACCGGGCCACCGTGTCCAACCTCATGGCCGAGCTGCTCAGCCGGGGGCTGGTGCGCGAGGTCGGCATCGAGCACGTCGGGGCGGTCGGCCGCCCGCGCAGGGCGGTCGCCCTGGACGGCTCGCACGTCGGGGTGCTCGGCACCGAGATCAACGTCGACTACGTCGCCGTCCACGGCACCGACCTGGCCGGACGCGTCCTGGTCGAGCGGCGCGTCGGCTTCGACGCCATGGGCATGGGCCCGGACCGCTCGCTGAAGGAGCTCGGCCGCGTGGCCAAGGAGGCGCTGGACGACCTCACCGCCGCCGGCGCCGTCCCCGCGGGCATCGGCGTCGCCGTCCCCGGCCTGGTGGACGTCGCCCGCGGCGCGGTCTCGTTCGCGCCGAACCTCGGCTGGCGCGACCTGCCACTGGCCGACCGCCTCCAGGCGGAGATCGGCGGCGGGGCGCCCGTGATGGTGGACAACGACGCCAACCTGGCCGCGCTCGCCGAGTACACCGGCGGGGTCGCCGCCGGGACGCCGGACATGGTCTACCTCACCGGCGAGGTCGGCGTGGGCGGCGGCATCATCGTCGCCGGGGCCCTGCTGCGCGGCGCGGACGGCTTCTCGGGCGAGGTCGGGCACATGCCCGTGGACCCCACGGGAAGCCGCTGCGGCTGCGGGCGGGTGGGCTGCTGGGAGACCAAGGTCGGCCTCGCCGCGCTGGTCGGCTCGGCGACGCCCGAGCGGGCCTACGGCCTCGGCCCGGCGCCCGATCCCGAGGAGCGGGTGGCGGAGATCGCCCGGGGCCTCGCGGTGGGCGACGCGCGCGTGATGGCCGCGGTCGCCGAGGTCGGGCGCTGGCTCGGGCTCGGCGGCTCGATCCTGGTCAACCTGTTCAACCCGCGCGCCATCGTGCTCGGTGGATACTTCGCCACGCTCGCGGAGCGGCTGATCCCGCCCGCCCAGGCGGAGCTGGAACGGCTGGTCATCGCCGGTCCGGCCGCCCGCTGCAGGTTCCTCGCCTCCGGCCTCGGCTTCGGCGCCGCCTCTCGGGGCGCCGCGAGCATGGTGGTCGAGCAGGTCATCAACGACCCCACGGCGATCGGTTCGACCCCGATCGCCTCGACGACAAGTCTGGCAGGAAGATGACGCATTCTTTCAACACTTGATACGCTTTTTGCGGAGTTATGTTCCGTCCGGATTGAGCACCGGACCCCTGGAGGCGGCACCCTTCCAGGCGCACGGCGGCACAGCGCAGAACCATCCGCACCATCCCGGCACCACAGCACCACGCACCACCCCCCGGCAACAAGCGCGGCGGCGCGCGCCTTGCCTGACTGACCCCCCAAGTCAGGAAAGGACCCCCATGTCACCACGTCCTCGGCCGTGGACCCGGCTCCTCGCCACGTTCGCCCTCGTAGTTTCGGGCGGCATGGCGGCCGTGACGGCCTCAGGACCGGCGGCCAACGCCTCGGTCATCCCCGCGTCCGACTACCAGCAGGTACAGCTGGCCGTCGGCGGCGCCGAACTCGGCGAGGCCATGTCCCTCGCGGTGCTCCCCAACCGCTCGGTGCTCCACACCGCGCGTGACGGCACGATCCGCGTCACCGACGCGGCAGGCAACACCAAGGTCGCCGGGAAGCTCAGCGTCTACACGCACGACGAAGAGGGCCTCCAGGGCATCGCCGCCGACCCGAACTTCGCCGCCAGCCGGTACATCTACGTGTACTACTCGCCCACGCTGAACACCCCCGGCGGCGACGCGCCGACCACCGGCACCCAGGCGCAGTTCGACCAGTGGAAGGGCGAGCTGTACCTCTCGCGCTTCACGCTCAACGCCGACGAGACCGTCAACATGGGCAGCGAGAAGATCGTCCTGCGGGTGCCCAACGACCGCGGCCAGTGCTGCCACGTCGGCGGTGACATCGACTTCGACGCGGCCGGCAACCTGTACCTGACCACGGGCGACGACACCAACCCGTTCGAGTCGAGCGGATACTCGCCGCTGGACGAGCGCACCGACCGCAACCCGCAGTTCGACGCGCAGCGCTCCTCGGGCAACACCAACGACCTGCGCGGCAAGGTCCTGCGCATCAAGCCCCAGCCGGACGGCACCTACACCATCCCCTCGGGCAACCTCTTCCCGCCGGCAACGGCCAAGACCCGCCCCGAGATCTACGCGATGGGCTTCCGCAACCCGTTCCGCATGTCGGTGGACAAGGCGACGGGCATCGTCTACCTCGGCGACTACGGCCCCGACGCGGGCGGCACCGACCCCAACCGCGGCCCCGGCGGCCAGGTGGAGTTCAACCGGATCACCGGCGCGGGCAACTACGGCTGGCCGTACTGCACCGGCACCAACACCACCAACGAGACCTACAACGAGTACACCTTCCCGAGCGGCCCGTCCCAGGCCAAGTACAACTGCGCGGGCGGCCCGACCAACAACTCGTTCCGCAACACCGGTCTCACCACGCTGCCCGCGGCCAAGCCGTCCTGGATCCGCTACGGCGGCGACGCCGGCTCCCCGCCCGACTTCGGCGGCGGCTCCGAGTCCCCGATGGGCGGCCCGGTCTACCGGTACGACGCCTCGCTGAACTCCGCGGTCAAGTTCCCGCAGTCGCTCGACGGCCGCTACTTCGCCGGCGAGTACGGCCGCAGGTGGATCAAGGCCATCCAGGTCAACGCCGACGGCAGCCCCGGTGACATCGGCGCCTTCCCCTGGACCGGCACCCAGGTCATGGACATGGCCTTCGGCCCCGACGGCGCGCTGTACGTCCTCGACTACGGCACCGGCGCCAACAACCAGGCGCTCTACCGGATCGAGTACATCGGCTCGGCGAACCGAAACCCGATCGCCAAGGCGGCCGCCGACAAGACCTCCGGCCCGGCGCCCCTGACGGTGAACTTCTCCTCGGCCGGCAGCTCCGACCCCGAGGGCGGCGCGCTGACCTACTCGTGGAACTTCGGCGACGGCACCACCTCCACCGCCGCCAACCCCACGAAGACCTACACCACCAACGGCACCTACACCCCCACGCTGACCGTCAGGGACCCGCAGGGCCTCACCGGCACCGCCAGCCTGGTCGTCTCCGTCGGCAACACCGCGCCGACCGTGAACCTGACCACGCCCGGCGACGGCCGGCTGTTCTCCTACGGCGACACCGTGCCGTTCACGGTGACCGGCAGCGACCCCGAGGACGGGGCGCTGGACTGCGCCAAGGTGACCGTGACCTACTTCCTGGGCCACGACAGCCACCGCCACCAGATCACCTCCAGGACCGGCTGCTCCGGCTCGATCACCGTCCCGACCGACGGTGAGCACGACGCCGCGGCCAACATCTACGGGATGTTCGAGGCGTCCTACACCGACAATGGCGGCCTCACCTCCACCAGCACCCGCACCCTGCAGCCCCGGCACCGCCAGGCCGAGCACTACGGCGCCATGCAGGGCATCCAGCTCGCCACGCACGGCCCGGCCGAGGGCGCGACGACCGTCGGCTTCACCGACAACGGCGACTGGATCTCCTTCACGCCCTACAACGTGAGCAACGCCGTCAGCATCACCGCCCGGGTCTCCTCGGGCGGCGCCGGCGGCACGCTGGAGGTCCGCGCCGGCTCGGCGACCGGAACCCTGCTCGGCTCGGCGACCGTCCCCAATACCGGCGGCTGGGAGAACTTCGTCGACGTCACCGCCAACCTGACCAACAAGCCGGCCGGGGTGACCACGCTGTACCTGGTGTTCAAGGGCGTCACCGGCCAGGGCAACCTGTTCGACCTGGACGCCTTCACGCTGAACACCTCGACGGGCGGCAACACCCAGACCGTCGAGGGCGAGGCCTACACCTCCAACTTCGGCGTCCAGCCGGCCGCCCACGCGGGCGCCAGCGGCGGCACCACCATGGGGTACATCGACAACGGCGACTGGGCCGGGTACTCGCAGGTGAACACCCAGGGCGCCAAGACCTTCGCGGCCCGGGTCTCCTCGGGCGGCCCCGGCGGCACGATCACGATCCGCTCCGGCTCGCAGACCGGGACGATCCTCGGCACCGTGAACGTCGCCAACACCGGGAACTGGGACACCTTCACCAACGTGTCCACGAACCTCACCGGTTCGGCGACCGGCCCGTTGTTCCTCACCTTCAGCGGCGGCTCCGGCTCGCTGCTCGACGTCGACACCTTCACCATCACCCGCTGACGGCGCGTCCTGCGCGGCCCCCTCCCCGGACGGGACGCCGCGCCGGACGGGCCTCCGGTCCCGCGTGAGACGCATCCCTCACGCGGGACCGGAGGGTCCGCAGACGAAAGGACAGCCATGTTCGCCCCGACCAAGGTGATGCGCGGCGGTCTGGCGCTGGTCGCCGCAGCGCTGGTCGCCACGCAGTTCGCCCCCACCGCCGCCCACGCGGCCGACCCCGCCTACAAGGTGCTGGTCTTCTCCAAGACCGCCGGGTTCCGTCACGACTCGATCCCCGCCGGGATCCAGGCCATCCGCGATCTCGGCGCCGCCAACAACTTCACCGTCACCGCCACCGAGGACGCCACCGCCTTCAATGCGGCCAACCTGGCCCAGTTCAAGGCCGTCGTCTTCCTCAGCACCACCGGCGACGTGCTCGACGCCGGCCAGCAGACCGCCTTCCAGTCCTACGTGGACGGCGGCGGCGGGTACGTCGGCATCCACGCCGCCGCCGACACCGAGTACGACTGGCCGTACTACGGCCGGCTCGTCGGCGCGTGGTTCAAGAGCCACCCGGCGCAGCAGAACGCGGTGGTCAAGAACGAGGACCGCACCCACCCGGCGACCGCCCACCTGGGCGCGACCTGGACGCGGTTCGACGAGTGGTACAACTACCGCACCAACCCGCGCGCCGGCGTCCGCGTCCTGCAGAGCCTGGACGAGAGCAGCTACACCGGCGGCGAGATGAGCGGCGACCACCCGATCACCTGGTGCCACGCCCAGGCGTCCGGCCGGTCGTTCTACACCGGCCTCGGCCACACCATCGAGTCGTACGCCGACTCCAACTACCGTCAGCTCGTGCTCGGCGGCATCCGGTACGCGGCCGGCATGGTCCAGGCGGACTGCCGCCCGGCGACCACGCCGCCGCCCGGCGACACCCAGACCGTCGAGGGCGAGGCCTACACCTCCAACTTCGGCGTCCAGCCGGCCGGCCACGCGGGCGCCAGCGGCGGCACGACCATGGGGTACATCGACAACGGCGACTGGGCCGGATACTCGCAGGTCAGCACCTCCGGGGCGACCGGGTTCTCGGCGCGGGTCTCCTCGGGCGGCGCCGGCGGGACGATCACGATCCGCTCGGGCTCGCAGACCGGTCCCGTCCTCGGCACGGTGAACGTCGCCGGCACCGGGAACTGGGACACCTTCACCACGGTGAACACCACGCTCAACGGGACGGGCACCGGCGCGGTGTTCCTGACCTTCGGCGGCGGTGCGGGTTCCCTTTTCGACATTGACACCTTCACCGTTTCCACGTGAGGGTGCATGATCCGATCGGGTGACCGATCGGCACCGAGATCCACCGCCCGGGACGTCCCCGCAGGGGATGTCCCGGGCGTACGGGTCTCCGCGCGCGTGTCCCCCGAAGCCCCCGCGGACGGGGTCCGGGGCACCGGGCAGGCGCGCGGAGCCCACTGCTGTACCGCGAGAAGGCGGACCCGGCGGGGGCCCGCCCAAGATAGTGAAGGAGTAGGCGATGGACGTCGGGGTGTGGCTCGTAGGAGCGCGAGGATCGGTCGCGACCACGGTGATCACCGGCGCGGCCGCGCTGCGCGCCGGGCTCGCGGCACCCATAGGGTGCGTCACCGAACAACCCGGATTCGCCGAGGCGGGCCTGGCGCCGATCCACGGCCTGGTGTTCGGCGGCCACGACATCGCCGGCACGCCGCTGCCCAAGCGCGCGGAGGAGCTGGCCCACGCCGGGGTCGTCCCGGCCCGGCTGCCCGAGCTCGTGCGCCAGGACCTGGAGGAGGCCGACGCCGAGATCCGTCCCGGCGTCACGCCCGGACCCGCGGGCACCCAGGCCGAGCAGGCGCGCAGGCTGGCCGACGACATCACCGGCTTCCGCGAGCGCAGGGGACTGTCCCGCGTGGTCGTCGTCCACGTGGCCTCCACCGAGCCGCCCGTGCCCGATCATCCGGCCCACGGCGACCTCGCCGCGCTGGACGAGGCCCTCGCTCGGCCCGGCGACGTCCTGCCTCCGAGCTCGCTGTACGCGTACGCCGCGCTCAGCGCCGGGTGCTCCTACATCGACTTCACCCCGTCCACCGGCGTGTCGCTGCCCGCCCTGGACGAGCTGGCCCGGACGAAGGGCGTGCCGTACGCGGGCCGCGACGCCAAGACGGGGGAGACCCTGGTCAAGACCGCGCTCGCGCCGATGTTCGCCGCGCGGTCGCTGGCCGTGCGCTCGTGGTCGGGGACGAACCTGCTCGGCGGGGGAGACGGCGCCACGCTGGCCGACCCGGCGGCGGGGGAGAGCAAGAAGATCTCCAAGGACCGCGCCCTGCCCGGCATCCTCGGCCACCCGGTGGAGGGGCAGACCCACATCGACCATGTCTCCCACCTCGGCGACTGGAAGACCGCCTGGGACCACATCACGTTCGAGGGCTTCCTCGGTGTCCGCATGACGATGCAGTTCACCTGGCAGGGGTGCGACTCGGCGCTCGCGGCGCCGCTGGTGCTCGACCTCGTCCGGCTGATCGCCCGCGCGCACGAGCGCGGCCACGCCGGGGCGATCCCTGAGCTGGGCTTCTTCTTCAAGGACCCGATCGGCCAGGACGAGCACCGCCTGCACGCCCAGTACGACCTGCTGCGCGCCTGGGCCGGGACGCTCGCGTGAGCGTCTCGCGTCACCCATGGTGCCTGCGGTGCACGCTCGATACCGTTAAGCCCGAAATATCACGCTATAGCGGGAAAGGTGGGCGGGCATGAGGTTCGGCTATGGAACCAACGGTTTCACGAACCACCGCCTGGACGAGGCGCTCGCCGTGCTCGCCGACCTCGGCTACGACGGCGTCGCGCTCACCCTGGACGCCGGCCACCTCGACCCGTACGCCCCCGGGCTCGCCCACCACGTCGACCACGTCGCCAAACGGCTCGGCGAGCTCGGCCTGGCCGTGGTGATCGAGACCGGCGGCCGCTACGTCCTGGACCCGTACCGCAAACACCACCCCACCCTGCTCCACCCGCCCGAGGCGGCGGCCCGCCGGATCGACCTGCTCCGCCGCGCCGTGCGCGTCGGCGCCGACCTCGGCGCGGAGGCCGTCTCCTTCTGGAGCGGTGTCCTCCCGCCCGAGGTCGGCGAGGAACGGGCCTGGGACAACCTGCTGGCCGGGGTCGCCGCAGTCCTGCAGGAGGCCGAGGAACGCGAGGTCACGCTCGGCTTCGAACCCGAACCGGGCATGCTCGTGGACACGATCGCCGCGTTCGAGCGCCTGCACGCGCTGGCCGGCGCGCCCCCGCGGCTCGGCATGACCCTCGACATCGGCCACTGCCGCGCCCTGGAGCCCGAACCGGTCCCCGACTGCGTCCGCCGCGCCGGCCCGCACCTGGTGAACATCCAGATCGAGGACATGCGGCGCGGCGTGCACGAGCACCTGGAGTTCGGCGACGGCGAGATCGACTTCCCGCCCGTGCTCGAGGCCCTGGAACAGACGGGGTACCGCGGCCTGGTCAGCGTCGAGCTGCCCCGGCACTCCCACGCCGCCCCCATGATCGCCGAGCGGTCGCTGCGCTTCCTGCGCGAGGCCGCCCCGGCCACCCCCTCCATCCCCTCCCGCGCCCACCCCACCAGGGGAGTGAGGCAGCGATGACCGCCCGGATGGAACGAATCCGTACCGGAAGGACGAGCCAACGATGAGCACGACCCACGACTCAGGCCCGGCGCTCGGCCTCGGCGAGGAGGCCGCCCGCTGGCTGGCGGACGCCGTCGAACGGATCGGCGCCGACGCCGGGGCGCTCGCGAGCCTGTTCCCCGCCGCCGGGCGCGCCTGCGGACGCGGCCCGGTCGCCGCCATGCCCGGCTGGACCGTCGACCAGGCGGCTCGCGTGGAGCTCATGCGGGCCCTGCCCCTGACCGGCGCCGCCCTCGGCGAGACCCTCTTCGACCTCTACACCCACGGGGACGCCGCCGAGCGCCTCGCCGTCCTCAAGGGCCTGCCCGCCCTGGACGAGGACGGACGGCTCGGCGACGCGGGACTGCCCGTCGTCCGCGACGCCCTGCGCAGCAACGACGCCCGCCTCGTCCGGGCGGCGCTCGGGCCGTACGGGGCGCGCCACCTGCCGGACCACTCCTACCGGCAGGCCATCCTGAAGTGCGTCTTCATCGGCGTGCCACTGGGCGAGGTCTCCGGCCTCGACACGCGCGCGGACGAGGAACTGGCCCGCATGATGGCCGACTTCGCCGAGGAACGCCTGCGCGCCGGCCGCCAGGTCCCCGCGGACATCTGGCCCGTCGTCAAGACGTACCCCTCCCTGCTGACCAAGGTCCGCGCCCTGCTGGCCGAGGGCGATCCGCACGCCGCGGCCGGGTCCGACGCCCCCCGCGACCCGGCCTGACCCGATCGCCCCATCGAGAGGAATCCCCCCATGCGCATCTTCGACCCCCACATCCACATGACCTCGCGCACGACCGACGACTACGAGCGCATGTACGCGGCCGGGGTCCGCGCCGTCGTCGAGCCCGCCTTCTGGCTGGGCCAGCCGCGCACGTCCCCTGGCACGTTCGCCGACTACTTCGACGGCCTGCTCGGCTGGGAACCCTACCGCGCCGCGCAGTTCGGCATCGTCCACTACTGCACGATCGCGCTGAACCCCAAGGAGTCCAACGACCCGCGCCTGCGCCCCGTCCTGGACCTGCTGCCCCGCTACCTGGCCAAGGACCGCGTGGTCGCCGTCGGCGAGGTCGGCTACGACGACGTCACCCCGGCCGAGGACGAGGCCCTGGCCCGCCAGCTCGAACTCGCCGCCGAGCACGGCCTGCCCGTCCTGGTCCACACCCCGCACCGGGACAAGGCCGCGGGCACCCGCCGCACGCTGGACGTCGTCCGCGAGTCCGGCCTGCCGCCCGAGCGCGTGCTGATCGACCACCTCAACGAGATGACGGTCGGCATGGTGCGGGAAAGCGGCTGCTGGATGGGCTTCTCGGTCTACCCCGACACCAAGATGGACGAGGACCGGATGGTCGCGATCCTCAAGGAATACGGCTCGGACCGCATGGTGGTCAACTCGGCCGCCGACTGGGGCCGCAGCGACCCGCTGAAGACCCGCGCCGTCGCCGACGCCATGCTCGCCAGCGGTTTCTCCGACGCCGACGTCGAGACCGTCCTGTGGGACAACCCGGTCGCCTTCTACGCCCAGAGCGGCCGCCTGGACCTCTCCGAGGTGAAACCGGCCGACACCTACGCCGGCAACAGCATCCAGCGCGGCGCCCCCCGCGACTGACCCGCGCCCCAACACGCCGCCGCCGTCCCCCGGGGAACCGGACCGGGGGACGCGCTCTAGTGTGAGCGGTGGGGAACGCGCAGGTGAGGAGTGTGGCGATGGAATCGGTCGTGCGGGTCGCGGTGGACGCGGACATGCCCGGCGTACGTGAGGTGGCCACGCACTTCGAGCTTCTGGACGACTGGGAAGGCATGCCCGACTTCCTCGACGCCGAGCGGGCGTACGGCAAACTGGTCGTGGGGGAGGCCGGCGGGCGGATCGTGGGGTTCGGCGGGGTGCTCCGCCGGGGGAAGCTCTCCCATCTGGGCGATCTGTTCGTCCTACCCGAGTACCAGTCGTCCGGGATAGGCCGGTCGATCCTCAGCGAGGTGCTGCCGTCCGGCACGCCGGGGGCCACGTTCGCGTCCGACGACCCGAGGGCCCTCGGGCTGTACGTGCGCCAGGGGATGCGCCCGGTGTGCCCGCTCCTCTACCTGATCTACCACCCGAACAAGACCTCCGGCCCGCGAGCGCCCGAGGCGCCGGAGCCCACGCGGGCGCAGGCCGGTCCCGCCGCGCGGAAGCCGGCGGCCGGACCCGCCGTGCCGGAGGCGGTGCCGCGGGAGGTCGCGGCGCTGGACGCGCGCCTCGCGGGCGGCGACCGTACCGGATCCCTGTCCTGGTACGCGGGCCTGCCCGGCGTGACGCTGCACGTCACCGGCGCCGGGTACGCGTTCGCCCGCAGGACGGAAGAGGACCTCGAAGTGGGCCCGGCGGGCGGCGAAACCCCTCAGGACTGCGCCGCCGCCCTCTCCGCGGCCGTCGCCGCCGTCGACCCGGACGTCGACGAGGTCCAGGTCGCGGTCCCCGGCGTCCACCCCCTCCTGCCCGAACTCCTGCGATCCGGATGGGAGATCGACGACATGGACACCCTCATGACCACCGACCCCACCCTGCTCCGCCTCGACCACTACCTTCCGCACCCCGACCTGGGCTGACACGGGGCGTTCGCGCGAGTCGCCCACGTGCGCGCGTGACGGCCCGGCGGCGGGGGATCTCGAATGTGGCCGTGGTTTCGGGGGCAGTAGACGGGTGGGGACATGACCGGCACGGGGACACGGGGGTCGTCATGGATGGTCAGCGGATCATCGCCGTCAGCCGTCCCGTCACGCGGTACGAGATCGACGTGGACGCGGCCTTCGACGACTTCCGGGATCGCTACGAGGCGGCGGTCCCTCCCTACCCGGCCAGGGAGTTCGACGCGCTCGTGGAACGTGGGGCGGGCTGGGACGAGGTGCTCGACCTGGCGCGACGGGCCGCGCCGCACCACTTCATGATCTACTGGAAGTACGACGCCGACCCGATGATGGCCCTGGCGGGGGACTACTTCCGCGGCTCGGAGTACCTGATGGGCAACCACACGCTCGCCGAGCGTATGTTCCGCCGCAACCCCGGCATCCTGCTGTACGCGCCGCTGCGCACGACCATCACCGAGGGCGTGGACGGGGCCACCCGCTTCTGCTTCGACCGCCCCGCCGACGGCTTCGGCAGCTTCGCCGACGACGCCATCACCGCCGTGGGCACCGAACTCGACCACAAACTCGCCGCCCTCCTGCGCCACCTGTCCCTCCCCGTCCCCGCCGCGCTGGACGCCGGCCCCGACGCCGACTGAACCCGGAGAGATCCGTACGCCCGGGACCGATGAGTTCCGGCGGACGGCGAGGCCTGACCTCACGAAGCTCTGGACGAGGGTGTCCGGGGGATCGCCCGAGGGGAGATGAGGACATGGCCGACAGGGAACCTGTCACCTGAGCTGGGAAGGTGAGGTTTTCCGGCTTCCGTCGCTCTTATCGGTTGTCCGCGCGCGGCGCGCGGACGACGGAGTGACGGAGAGGGGGTGGCCCCGTGGATCTCACCGGTCTCCTGGAGACGGTGAACTCGCTCGCGGCGGGCATGGCGTCGGAGGTGGCGGGAACGATCACGTGGCTGCTGGTGGAGCGCGTGTTACGGGGCCGGAGCCCGTCCGGCCTCCGCCGCCGGCGTCTCGGGAGTCGGTCGGGCCGGAAGCGGGCTTCGGGGCGTGACTCAACGCGCGGATCCGCTCGCGCGGCGTCGTCGTCGGCCATCCTGGAAGTGCACGAGGGGCGGCGCCATGATTGATCACGGAACCGGCGTCCACGCCGGCGGTAAAGCCGAAGGTCCGGTCGACGAGCAGACGAAGAGCGCCGCCCTGGGAGCCGCGGGCGGCAAGGCGGAGGACGCCCGGTTGATGGCGGTGGTGACCGCCGGGGCGGACACGGCGGGCGGCAAGGCGGCGTTCGCCGCCCTGTACGGCAAGTACGCACCCAAGTTCGCGATGGTGTGCCGGGCACGGCTCATCGACCCGGCGTCGGCCGAGGACGCCGTGCAGGAGACCATGCTCCGCCTGTTCGAGTTCCTGCGCCGGGGCGGCGCGATCGACGACTTCGAGGCGTACGGCGTCCGGCTGGCGCAGCGCGCCTGCGCGGCGCTGAACCAGGCCGCCACTACCCCGGTCGAGCAGGAGCCTCAGGGCGCCGCCGAAGCCGGCACCGGCGTCACCGGCGAGAACGGTGCCAGGCGGGCGCGGATCGTCCTGACCGAGCCGGACGACGAACGGCTCGACGTCACCGGGCCGATCGGCAGGCCGTTGCAGCCGGTCGAGGAGGAGATCCTCGACGTCGCCATGTACGAGCGGGTCGCGAGCGCGCTGCGGCACCTGCCCGAGGGCCGCCGCGAAGTGCTGCGGTACCACATGGAGCTCCCGGGCGCGCGGCCGCCGGAGGCTCAGGGCGGCGCGTACCACCAGGCGGTCAGCGTGGCCCGCAAGATGATCATCGCCGCGTTGCTGATCGAGCTGCGGGCCGAGCTGCGCGCGGAGCCGGGCTGCGGGGCGCTGAGGGCGCTCATCGCCTCGACGCTGAACGAGCGCGTGGAGGGGCGGTACTCCGCCAAGCTGCTGCTGGAGATCAGGAAGCACATCGGCCGCTGCCCGGTGTGCGTGCCGGTGGAGCTGGCGTTACTGAAGCGGGGCGTCCGCGTCGTGCCGTTCCTCCTCACGCCGCGGGCGCTGGAGGACCTCCGCTCGCGCCTGGTCTCCGGCGAGACGGCGCTGCCGGGCGAGCCCGTGCCCATCGGCCGGGGGCCTCGTCCGGTGCGGGCGGGGGCGCCGCGTCTCGCGGGTCCTCAAGGCGGCGGACGGTCGCGGAACCGTCCGCGGCGGCGTTCGACCGGGCGCGGGGTGACCCTGGTGACGATGCTGCTCCTTCTGATCGGGTTGCTCGTCCAGGCGGGGCCGCTGACCACCTTTTACGACACGTTGACGGGGACGGGCGGCAAAGCGGTCGCGGCCGGTCCGAAGCCGGGGACGAAGAAGCACAAGAAGAAGCCCGGTGAGAAGGGCGCTTCGCCGGCCAAGGGGACCGGCGGGACCGCGTCGGCGGGCGCCCGGAAGGCGGGCGGCGGCCACGGCGACACCGGGGAGGAAGGCGGGAAGGCGGGAGCCCGCGGCGGGAAGGCCGGATCCGGCGGGTCCGGTGGCGACGCCGCCGGGGGCGCCGGTCGGGATGGGAACCGCGACGGCGCCGGAGCCCGAACCGGAGGCAACGGCGGCACCGACCGGAACGGCGAGATTGACCAGAGCGGCGGTACCGACCGGAACAGCGGCACCGATCAAGGCACTGATCAGAACGGCGGTACCGATCGGAGCGGTACGGATCAGAGCGGGGGCGGCGCCGGTGGGAACGGCGGCTCTGGGCGGGACACGACCGGCGACAGGGGGACGAACCCGGACGGCGCCGATGGCGGCTCGGGTGACGATTCCGGTGGCTCCGACGAGATGCAGAGGCCCCCGCGGCCCGCGCCCCGGCAGGAGCAACCGCAGCACAGCCACGGTGCCCAGAACCCGGTGCCGGTGCCCGCGACCCCCACCTACGTCCTGACGCTGCGCGTGACCGGCCCGTACGGCAGGGCCGGCGTCATCGTGGCCGGCGAAGCGCTCGGCACCTGCTCGGAGGACTCCGGCGGCGAGCACACCTGTACCTACTCCGTGGCGGAAGGCGCGCGGGTCTCGATCGAGGTCCCGGACGGCGAGGTGAACTGGCTCGCGGGGCCGTGCTCGGGCGGGCGCTCCTGCTCCTTCACCATGGATCGCGCGACGACCGTGGCGTTGTCGAACTACAACCCGGGTTGACCGGCCCGCCGCCGCTCCGGCGTGCCCACCGGCACCACCGGCCGGTCGCGTCGGAGCCGGAGCGTGCTCGAACCGTGGCATGGTCCACCACCGTTACTGGCGACCGTGCCGCCCAGGGCGCTGAAGGCGGCGGAGCCGGGCCGGCCGGTCAGGGGCCGGCGCGGAAGGTCCAGGCGTCCGGGCCGGGGTCGCCGTCGTCGCGCTCGGCCGGGGGCCCGGATCCGCCGGCCAGGGGCAGGCGGACGAGGAAGCGCGCGCCGCCCTCGGGCGAGGCGCCCACCTCGATGGAGCCGTCGTGGGCCAGGACGATGTCACGGGCGATGGCGAGGCCGAGACCCGTGCCGCCCCGGTCGCGGCTGCGGGCCGTGTCGAGCCGGGTGAACCGCTCGAAGACGCGTTCCCGGTCGGCCGGGGCGATGCCGCCCCCGTCGTCGTCGACGAGGAGCTCGGCGTGCGTGGTGTCGTAGCGCACTTCGACGCTCACGGACCGCCGGGCGTGACGCTCGGCGTTGTCCAGCAGGTTGGCGACGACGCGGCTGATGTGCTCGCGGACCCCCTCCACATGGACCTCGGAGGGCAGCGTCAGCCGCATGTCGAGCCGGCGGCCGTGCCCCGTCACCTCCGAGCGGACGATCGCGGACAGGTCCGCCCTCTCCCGCGGCCTGCCGTGGCCGGCGCAGATGCTCTCCAGGAGGAGCAGGTCGGAGATGATCGCCTGAAGCCGGTCGACGTTCTTCAGCGTGTGCCGCAGCAGTTCGCCGAGGTCGGTGTCATCGGGATGGAGCTGGGCCTCCTCGAGGTTGGCGCGCAGCCCCGCGAGGGGGGTGCGCAGCTCGTGGGAGGCGTCGGCGGCGAACTGCCGCTGCCGGTTGAGAGCCCGTTCCATCTTGGCCTTGGCTCCTTCCAGCCTCGACAGCGTGCCGTTGATGGTCCGCGCCAGCCGGGCGATCTCGTCGTCGCCGGACGGCTGCGGGACCCTGCCGCTCAGATCGTTGACGTTCATCGTGGCCAGCTCGCCGCGGATGGACTCCACCGGGCGCAGGGTGCGGCCGGTGACCTTCCACGTGGCCGCGACCGCGAGCGCGACGAGCAGGGCGATCTGGGCGGTGAAGATGGAGTCGATGAGCCCGGTGGACGCCTCCAGGGGCGCCCGTCTGCCCGCGTACACCACCGGCGAGTCCGCCGAGGGGCCCACTCTCAGTGCCGCCACCCTGACGCAGCCCACGTCGTGGCCGGAGCAGGAGCTCACGTCCTCCTCCGGCGCCCGGGGACCCGGCCACACGGTGGTCATCGGGGCGAGCCCGCGGGCGGCGGGAGAGGCGGCGATCACGTGGTGGCCGGGCGCCACGATCTGGACGAGGTCGATGCCGGGGACGTCGGACCTGATCGGAGGGCCGCCCAGATGTCCAGAGCGGTAGGCCGCGGCGACCAGTCCCGCCTCATGCCGCGCGTCCAGCCAGATGGTGTTCATGATGGATCGGTGCGCGACCGCGCCGGCCACGAGCCCGGTAGGTATGAGCAGGAGCATCGCCAGGAACCCGACCAGCAGCGTGAGCCGGCCCCGGATCGAGGACGGGAACACGGTCACGCGCGGCCGGAACGCCGATGCCTGCACGTCTGGCAGGCGTTCCTCTGCGAGCATCATCATCGTCCAAATCGGTGATCGCCGACGTGAGCCCGTCGCCCGGGGCGCGGGACGCGTGCCGCGGCGGGCCGCGGGAGGCGTCTCGAACCGTTTCCACTGCCCGCGGCGGCCGAGGCGCGTCGCGCGGGCAGGCCCGGGCAGGGCCCGGCGACGACGGCTGCGGCGGCGAATGCCATCTGGCCGGGATAGCGCTTTCCGTCATTCGGCGAAATCGGATATGGGTCTGCGGTCGGTGGTCTGGATCACGATAGGCGGCCGGTCGCTCGCGCCGAGCGGGCCTGGCCGGACGTTCGGGCCGCCCCCCGCCCGGGGCGACCGCAGCGGTCCGCGTCCGGCGGGCCGTGCTAGAAACGGTGTGTTTCCGTCGTGGAGCAGAACTATCTGGAAGCACTCAAATTATCACCCTGGGTGAGCCTCACAAGGGGTTCTGTAGTCCCTTGGTAAAACCCTTTACCAAATCGCACGGACCGGAACCGGGCCCCAAAGAGGTCGCACCCGCGCCGTACGCGATCCAGGGACGCCCATGCCCTGCGGCGGATCCGGTGTTGACGCTGACTTCACCCGGCCTTCGGGGTGAGGATGCCGCACGCCCGGCGCTCGTCCGGGTGGGCCGAGTACGGGGAGACGTCCAGCGGCGGCCGCTCGCCGAGGGCCAGGCGCGCGGCGATCATCCCGGCGTACGGCCCGGCCGTGAGGCCGTAGGCGCCGAGCCCGGTGGCGACGACGACGTTGCCCGGCCCGCCGTTTCCGCCGTGCCCGCCGACCGGGCCGAGCAGCGGCCGTCCGTCCGCGGTCACCGGCCGCAGCCCGGACCGGGTCTCGACGACAGTGGCGCCGGCGAGGCCCGGCGCGATCCGCACCCCGCCGGACAGCACCTCGGCGACGCCCCCCACGGTCGTGCGCGGGTCGAACCCGGCGTCCTCGACGGTGGCGCCGAGCACCACGCGCGACCCGGGGAAGCCCAGCAGGTACGGCCCGCGCCGGGGCAGGACGATCGGCCAGCCCTCGGCGTCCGCGCCGGGAAGCTCGGTGTGGACGATCTGCCCGCGCCGGGGTCCCACCGGCACGGCGAGGCCGATCGGCCGGCACACCTCGCCCGTCCACGCCCCGGCGGCCACGACCACCGCGTCCGCGTCCAGCACCGTGCCGTCCAGCAGCGGCGCGCCCGAGGAGGTCAGGGCGGCCTCGCCCCCGCGCACCCGGGCGCCGCGTCCCACGGAGGCCCGCTCCAGCGCGTCCCGGAGGGCGCGGCCGTCCACCCGGGCCGCCCCGTCCACGCGCAGGGCCGTCAGGCCGGGGGCCAGGGGAGGGAACAGGTCGGCGGGCCGGTCCACTACGGATATGTCGCCCATGTCGGGCGCGGACGGGTGTCTGCGGCGCAGCAACGCCTCAACCGGGGCGAGCCCGCCGGGGTCCTCGTCCACCAGCAGCGCTCCCACCGGGGCGTAACCGGTGTCGGGCTCGCCGTCCTCGGCGAGGATCCCCGCGAGCGTCGCGTAGTAGCGGGCGCCCTCCAGCGCGAGCCTGTACCAGGCGTCGTCCTCCTCGTGGTCCACCCACGGGCAGATGATGCCGGCCCCGGCGTCCGTGGCCCGCCCGGCGCGCGGCCGGTCGATCACGGTCACGGCCGCGCCCCGCAGGCTGAGGTGGTAGGCGGCGCTCGCCCCGACGATCCCGTTCCCGATCACGACCACCCGAATGCTCATTGCTGAATGATGACAGCAGAGGGTGGACAGCCCGATTCGGGGGTTATGCGCGGTTCGCTGCTACAAGGCCGATCGGTCAGGCCTGGGTGCCGGAGGCGAGGTACACGGCCAAGGTGTGCTTCTTCTGCTCCTCGTCGAAGCCGGGGTCCTGGAGGACCTTGAGCAGCCACGCGAGGCGGGTCTTCTTCTCCTCCGGGGTGAGCAGGGCGTCCAGGTCGACGTCCAGGCGCACCTGGTTGCCCAGCGACTTCAGGTCGTTCTCGGCGATGAGCCTGCGGGCCAGCCGCGCCCGGTCCGTCTTGATCGCCTCGTTGATGCGCTTGAAGACGAACTGGCGGCCCGACTCGTAGAAGGTGTCGAGCCCGACGGGGATGTCGGAGTTCTGGTAGGAGACCGTCGCGAACTTCAGGCGGACGATGGCCAGGTAGGAGACGCCCACCGAGGCGGCGAAGAGCCAGGGGTTCCAGTCCTCGAAGGTCCGCAGGCCGCGCAGGCCGAAGAACACCACCGCGGCGATCGCGCAGTTGGCCACGATGAAGCCCCACCACCACGGGGACCGGTGGATCCGATAGCTCGTCGTGTCCCCGGCCACGAAGGTCTGGTCCATGTCGAACAGCGTGACACCGCCGGCGATGGCCGCCGACAGAAGGGAGAACCACGCGGAATGCTCCATCATCGGCCGCCCAGGGTCGCTCAGTGGTCGGGTGCGTCGTCGCGACGGCCGAGCGCCTCGTCGAGCGCCCTGTTGAGGTCTTCCTCCGAACTGACGCTCGCCGCCTCCTCGACGTCGTCGTCGAGCAGGAACAGCCCGGCCGAACCTTCGCCCGCGCCGCCGGACCGGGCGATCTCGCCGGCCCTGACCCCGTCGGAGGTCAGCGCGTAGCGTCCCTCGTCGACCTCGACGACCAGGCCGCGCCGCTGCAGCCCGGGCAGTGCCTCGCGCACATCGGCCGGTGAAAGGCCGGCATGGGCCACCAGCGCCTCGAGCGGGCTCTCGCCGTGGTCGCGCAGTGCGACGAGGACCCGGGACTCGGCCGGGCGGACGAAGTAGGGCATGGGACCTCCCAGAGATGATTATGCTCCGGGAAATGGCGAAATGACCGGCCGCTTATAACGATCCAGACAATGCTGTGTTTATGGCCGTGCCTCCGGCACGGCGTGTTCGGGGCGCACTTTTAGGCGGCGTTCTTCCGCCCTCGCGGGCAAGGGATCGTCCCTCACCCTTGCCCGCGAGGACTCCAGAACACCGCCGCGCCCCGAACAGTGCTTATGGCCGCGCCTCCGGCACGGCGGTTCGGGTCAGCCGTTGACCTCCAGGGCGGCGCGGACCGCGGACTCCAGGGATCCCTCGATCCAGGCGTGCTTCAGCGAGGTGTGCTCGCCCGCGAAGTGCAGGGGCCCCTCGGGGACGGCGATGGCGGGGTGGATCTCGGTCATCTGGCCGGGCGTGAAGACCGCGGCCTCCCCGAACGCGTAGCGGTTGCGCAGCCAGCTCTGCGTCTGCCCGTGGCCGGTGTAGAACTCGGTGATCCGGTCGCCGTGCACCTCCGCCAGGCCGCGCAGCGCGTACCCGTACCGCTCGCGGTCGTCCATCGAGTCCCAGCGCGCGGCGTCGTCGGCCCAGACGTAGCTGGCCAGCACGACGCCGCCCTCGCTGCCCGGCACCGGGTGTGAGGGGTAGTAGGTGAACCGGTTGGCGTTGTCCGCCACCGAGCCCCCGCCCGTGACGTGGGTGACCCGGCCCGGACGGTAGCGCGGGCCGAGCTCCCGCTTCCAGTCCGCCTCGTCGAACTCCCACCAGCGCCGACGGAACTCCAGCAGCACCTTGGTCGCCGAGTCGTAGTGCAACTCGATGATCGCGCGCCGCTTGGCGTACGAAAGGGACGGGGTGATCTCGACGTGCCGCAGCGCCGGGAACGGGATCGTGACGATCGCGACGTCGCCGTGGAAGGTCTCGGCGGGCCGCTGCGGCGCCGAGGACGACTCGTCGCTGCCCCGCTCGCTCACGGTGTCCACGCGCACGCCCCCGCCGGAGGTCGTGATGCGCACGGCTCGCCGGTCCATGCGGATGTTCCCCCGAAGACCCGGCTCCAGCCGGTACGGCAGCATGCGGCTGCCGCCCGTCATCTCCCAGTAGGTGGCCGACGGGTTCACCAGGCTGCGCGTGAGGAAGGTGTGCATGAACGCCAGCGGGAGCCGCGAGGTGAGGTTCTCGATCGTGCCGATGGCGTCGATCGCCGCGTCGCTCAGCCGCGCGTGCTCGGTGAGGAAGCGGTTCATGGAGTAGCCGTCGAACTCGCGCAGGACGCGTGCCCAGCCCTTGATCAGCTCGGGCAGCGGCCTGTCGACGCGCCTGCCGTCGCGGACCACCGAGATGTAGTCGCGGACCGGGTCGAGCGCCTCGTCCAGGATCTGCGCGGCGGTTCTGCGGTCCTTCAGGCCGAACGAGGCGTTGATCCTTCGCGGGTCGGCGGCGTACTCGTCGCGGCGCTGGATGATGCCGTTGACGCGGATCCAGGTGTGGTTGAGCCGCGCCGGCGCCTCGAACCGCCCCTTCACCGGCCCCGACCGCCAGACGTGCCCGTCGCGCGCGGTGTAGACGACGGGCGGGATCGGGCCGCTCGGCCTCGCGCCGGGCCGCACGTCCACGTTGTAGAACGGGCGGCGCGGGAGGCCGAGCTTGTCGATCAGCGCCAGCGTGAGCGGGTGGAAGTCGGGGATGCGCATCGCGCCCGCCTCGGCGTACTGCGCGTGGTCGGCGAACCCGGACGTGAAGGTCTTGATGCGGCCGCCGATGCGGTTGCCGTTGGCCTCGATCACCGTGACCTGGTGGCCCGCCCGCTTGAGCAGCGTGGCGGCCACCAGGCCGGCGATGCCCGCGCCGATGACGAGCACCTTCTTGGGCGAGCGGGCCTTCGGCAGGCCGTGGTCGATGAGCACGCGCAGGTAGCGCAGCTTGAGGTCGGCGTCGTGCTCGTCGACCAGCAGCAGGTCGCGGGCGACGTCCACGCAGGTGTCCCAGCTCGGGGCCGCCGCCCCGCGCGAGGGCGCCGTGAGGGGGGCCGCCGAGGCGGGGACGGCGGTGGCCGCGCCCGCCACGCCGGCGAGCGAGCCGACGGCGCCGAGCCCGGCCAGCCGGGCGAATCCTCGGCGGTCGATGGTCGTCATAGATGTCCTCCGTGTGAGACGAACACTCAGGGTCGTGATATGACCACGGAAAGTCTCGACATGGACGGGACATCGGTCTTCTCGGCACGCCATGCCAGATGAGCTGGCATTCCAACCGATGAGGAAAGGGGCTTTCCTTTCAGGGGCCTTCGCGGTGATACGGGCGATCCGTCAGGGCGTGGTGAGCGAACAGGAGTTGGCGAGGTCGCCGGTGGCCGGGCGGGGGAGCGTGGCGTCCCTGGGCGGGGTCTTCCCGCGCGTCGTCCAGCTCTCCATGGCCGTGAACGCCTCGCGGAAGCAGGGCAGGATCGGCCGCAGCAGGCCCGGCTGGGCGTCGTACAGGCCGTCCACGTGGGTGCCGCCCTCGATCCGGTAGTAGCGGTGCAGCGGGTCACGCCCGCTGGACCGGATCAGCCGGTCGTAGACGTCGGAGTCCTGGCCGATGGGAAGCAGCGTGTCCAGCGTGCCGTGCAGCGTGATGAGGGGACGCCCGATGCGGCCGGTCAGGGAGACCCGCTTCACCGCCTCGCGCACCGCCTTCGGCCGGGAGGCGTAGTCGTAGTCCGCGTCGCAGGCCAGGGTGCCGGGCGTGCAGAAAGGGGTGCCCGCCTCGGTCGCGCCGTCGTAGCCGGGGTCGAACTCCTCGCGGTAGACGCGCTGGGTGAAGTCCCAGTACACCTGGTAGTGGTAGCCCCACAGCGGCTCGGACCCGGGCGCGAACCCGGCCGCGATGATCGCGTCGTGCGCGGCGGCGTCGCCGGTGGCCTTGTACTTCGGGTACTCGCGCAGCGTCGCCGGCAGGAAGGTCAGCAGGTTGGGGCCGTTCTCCCGCCAGAGCGTGCCCTCCCAGTCGACGCCGCCCGTGTACAGCTCGGGGTGGTTCTCGAGCTGCCAGCGCACCAGGTAGCCGCCGTTGGAGATCCCCGCCGCGTACGTGCGCGCGGGCGGGCGCCCGTAGCGGCGGGCGACGACGGCCTTGGCGGCGCGGGTGAGCTGCGTGACCCGGTCGTTCCACTCCACGATCGCGTCGCCGGGCTTCACGCCGTCCTTGTAGAAGTCCACGCCGGTGTTGCCCTTGTCGGTGGCCGCGAACGCGTAGCCCTTGGCCAGCACCCAGTCGGAGATGGCGAAGTCGTTGGCGTACTGGCGGCGCGAGCCCGGTGTGCCGGTGACCACCAGGCCGCCGTTCCAGTGCTCGGGCAGGCGGATCACGAACTGGCTGTCGTGGTTCCAGCCGTGGTCGGTGTTGGACGTCGAGGTGTCGGGGAAGTAGCCGTCGATCTGGATGCCGGGCACGCCGCTGGGGTTCTTCGCTCCCGCAGGGTGCAGGCCCGCCCACTCGGAGGCGATCGAGTGCCCGGAGGCGACCGTGGCCGCGGTCGTCAGGTCGTCCAGGCACGCGGAGATCTGCTTCTCGGCGCCGGGGACCGTGACCCGGCCGGCTCCGGGGCAGGACGCGGGGGCGGCGAGGGCCGCGGGGACGGGCCCGGCGAGGGACGCGGCCAGTGTGACGGCCACTGTGACCGCCATGGTGGAGGCGGCCGCCGTCAGGCCGAGGGCCCGGCCCCGGGCACGGCGTCGTATCGATCGCATCATGAACTCCTCACAGGGGCGCGATCAGCGGATCCTGGTCATGGTGGACCTCCGGTGTGAGCCCGGCCACGTCCCCGGGCGCCATATTCGGCGGCCACGTTATGTCCGGCGCCGCCATGAGCCGGGGAGTGCCGGGCCGGCCGGCCGCCATATCGGCGCCTGGATCGTCCGCCTCGGTGTCGCCGCCGCCACGGTTCCCTTACGTGGCCCGTCCACATGCCCGCCGGCCGGGGACGTGGGACCGCCCGTGACCTGCGCCCGATGTGGCGGCGATCCATCGGATCCGCAGGGAATGTGTGATCGGCCCACATGGAACGGCCCCCCGGGCTCACCTAGTGTTCCCCGTCACAAGACTTCGTCCGTTAACGCCACGGTGACCTGGACGAAACCGGGACGGATGAGACGACGAGGAGGCCACATGGACGGCGCCGTCCTGCGAGCCCAGGGACTGGCCAAGGAGTTCCGCGGCTTCCGTGCCGTCGACGGCGTGGACCTGGACGTCGCGGAGGGCAGCGTGCACGCGCTGGTCGGGCCCAACGGGGCCGGGAAGACCACGCTGTTCAACCTGCTCACCGGCTTCCTGAAGCCGAGCGCGGGCAGCATCCGGCTCGGCGAGCACGACCTGACCGGCAGGCGTCCCGAGCACGTCGCCCGGCTCGGGGTCGCCCGATCGTTCCAGATCACCAGCCTGTTCCCGCAGATGACGCCGCGCGAGCACGTCGAGCTGGCCCTGGCGAGCCCCACCGGCCTGACCTGGCGGTTCTGGCGCTCCCAGCGCACGCTGGACCGGCACGCCGCCCGCGCGATGGAGCTGCTCGACCAGGTCGGCCTGGCCGCGCACGCCGCGACCCCGGCCGGCACCCTCGCCTACGGCCACAAACGGGCCCTGGAACTGGCGCTCGCCCTCGCCCTCGACCCGCGCCTGCTGCTGCTGGACGAGCCGACCGCCGGCATGGGCGTCGAGGACGTCGAGCGCACGGTCGAGCTGGTCAGGAAGGTGCGCGCCGGCCGCACCGTCGTGATGGTCGAGCACAACATGACCGTCGTCGCCAGCCTCGCCGACCGCGTCACCGTCCTGCAGAGCGGGCGCGTGCTCGCCGAGGGCCCCTACGCCGAGATCCGCCACGACCCCCGGGTCATCTCCGCCTACCTGGGAGACGCCGATGCCGTCCACTGAACCGGATCCGATCCTGCGCGTCGCGGGCCTGTCCGCCTGGTACGGCGAGGCGCGGGTGCTGCGCGAGGTGTCCCTGGAGGTGGGACGCGGGGAGATCGTCACGCTCGTCGGCCGCAACGGCGCGGGCAAGACGACGCTGCTGCGCTGCCTGATGGGCCTGCACGCCCGCCAGGAGGGCACCATCACCCTGTCCGGCGCCGACATCACCCGGCTGCCCGCGCACCGCCGCGCCCGCCAGGGCCTCGGGTACGTCCCCGACGACCGGGGCATCTACTCCACGCTCACCGTCGAGGAGAACCTGACGCTGCCGCCCGTCGCCGGCCCCGACCCGTGGCCGCTGACCAAGGTGTACGAGACCTTTCCCCGGCTGGCCGAGCGGCGCGGCTTCCCGGGCACCAAGCTGTCCGGCGGCGAGCAGCAGATGCTCGCCCTGGCCCGCGTGCTGCGGATGGGCGCGCGGCTGCTGCTGTGCGACGAGCCCACCGAGGGGTTGTCGCCGCTGATCGTCCAGCAGATCGGCGGGATCCTGCGCGAGGTCAAGCGCCAGGGCACCACCGTGCTGCTGATCGAGCAGAACGTCCACTTCGCCGCGACCGTCGCGGATCGGCACTACCTGCTGGCGGAGGGCCGGATCGTCGAGTCGCTGGACAACGACGAGATGCGCGCCCGCGAGCACGAACTCCTCGACTACCTCGGCATCTGACTCCCCCCAACATCAAGGAGATACGACATGAAAGCTCTGAGCCGGGCGGCCGTCGCCGTGGTGGCGGCGGGAGCCACGATCGCCGGCTGCGCGGGAGGACCCGGTGGCGGGGGCGCCGGGGACAAGGTCAGCGACGGCAAGGTCGTGCTGGCGGTGCTGAACGACCAGTCGGCCGTGTACGCCGACCTGTCGGGCAAGAGCAGCGTCGAGGCCGTGAACATGGCCGTCGCCGACTATAAGGCGAAATATGGTGACAAAGCGGTCGCTAAGGACGTTGAGGTGCTGTCCGCCGACCACCAGAACAAGCCCGAGGTCGCCAACTCCAAGGCGCAGGAACTGTACGACCGGCAGAAGGCCGACCTGATCCTCGACGTGCCGTCCTCGGCCGCCGCGCTCGCCGTCGCGGGCGTGGCCAAGGCCAAGAAGCGGCTGTTCATGGACATCGGCGCCGCGACGACCGCGCTCACCGGCGCCCAGTGCAACAAGTACACCTTCCACTACGGCTACAACACGTACATGCTGGCCCACGGCACCGGCGACACGGTGACCAAGGACGGCGCGAAGAACTGGTACATCGTCTACCCGGACTACGCGTTCGGGCAGGACATGCAGAAGAACTTCACCGCGGCGGTGACCGGCGCGGGCGGCAAGGTCATCCAGAGCGACCCGGCGCCGTTCCCCAACGACAACTTCTCGACCTTCCTGCTCAAGGCCCCGGGCCTCGACCCCAAGCCCGAGGTGCTCGGCACCATGCAGGCCGGCGGGGACCTGGTCAACCTGGTGAAGCAGTACAACGAGTACAAGCTTCGCGACAAGGGCATCGGCCTGGCCGTCGGGCTCATGTTCATCACCGACATCCACTCGCTCGGCGCCGACGCGCTGGCCGGCACCAAGTTCACCGACGCCTGGTACTGGAACGCCTCCCCGGAGAACCGCGCCTGGGCCGACAAGTTCCAGGCCAAGGCCGGCAAGCGGCCGTCCTTCCCCAACGCCGCCAACTACTCGGCCGCCACGCAGTACCTGGAGGCCGTGCAGCGGGCGGGCACCGACGACCCGGACGCCATCATCAAGCAGCTCGAAGGCCACAGCTTCGAGGACCCCTTCGCGCACAACGCCACGATCCGCGCGCAGGACCACCTGCTGCTCCACGACGTGTACCTGGCCCAGGTGAAGCCCGCGAGCGAGGTCACCGAGCCGTGGGACTACGAGAAGATCCTCAAGACCATCCCCGCCGCCGAGGCCTTCCAGCCGACCCCGGACCCCGCCTGCAAGCTCTGACCCTTCCCTGGCCCGCGCCCGCGACCACCGTCCCGAGCGCGGGCCGGTCCCGGGGCCCGAGGCCGGCGACCCCGGTCCCGCGTCCCCCTCCGTCCCGTCCGCACGCCGTCCCGCCTCCCCGGCGGGAGGCGCGCCCCCGTCCGTCCCCCTTGGAGGTCACCGTGCTGCAGCAGGCGTTCAACGGCCTGGTCGGCGGCGCCTTCTACGCCCTGCTCGCCCTCGGCCTCGCCGTCATCTTCGGCATGCTGGGCGTCGTCAACTTCGCCCACGGTGCCTTCTACATGCTCGGCGCGTTCGGCTCCTACGTGCTGCTCGACTCCTTCGGCGTGAACTTCTGGGTCGCATTGGTCGCGGTCCCGGTCGTGCTGGGCCTCGCGGGCGTCGCGCTGGAGCGGCTGTTCATCCGCAGGCTCGCCCCGCTGGACCCGCTCTACAACTTCCTGTTCACCTTCGGCCTCGCGCTGATCCTGCAGGACCTGGTCAAACGCGAGTACGGCGTGCAGTCCCAGCCCTACCCGCGCCCCGCGCTGCTCGACGGCACCGTCGACCTCGGCCTGTTCGGCTACCCCGCCTACCAGGTGTTCGTGCTCGTGCTGTCGGTCGTCGTCTGCGCGGCCGTCTGGCTGGTGCTCACCCGCACCCGCCTCGGCATGATCGTCCGGGCGGCCACCGAGCGGCCCGAGTTGACCCGGGCGCTCGGCATCGACGTCGGCCGCTGGGTCACCCCGGTGTTCGGCTTCGGCATCGCGCTCGCCGGGCTCGCGGGCGTGCTCGCCGCACCCATGCGCGCGGTCAACCCGCTGATGGGCGCCGACCTGATCATCACGGTGTTCGCGGTCGTCGTGATCGGCGGGCTCGGCTCGATCTTCGGCTCGGTGGCGGCCGGCTTCGCCATCGGGCTCGTCTCGGCGCTCGGCAACCTGTACGTGCCGGCGCTGTCGCAGACGCTGGTGTTCATCCTGATGGCCGTCGTGCTGCTCTGGCGCCCGGCCGGCCTGTTCGGACGCGAGGAGTCGCTGTCGTGATCCTTTCCCGGCTCGCCGAGCGGCCGATCCTGCTGGTCGCCGGCCTGTTCCTCGCCCTCGTCCTGCCCTGGATGATCTATCCGCCGGTCGCCATGGACATCGCCTGCTGGGCGCTGTTCGCCTGCGCGCTCGACCTGCTGCTCGGCTTCACCGGGCTGCTGTCGTTCGGCCACGCCGCGTTCTGGGGCGGCGGCGCGTACGTCGCCGGCCTCGTCGCCGTCCACAGCGGGCTTCCCTTCCCCGTGGCCGTGCTCGCCGGCGCGGCGTTCGCGGCCGTGCTCGCCGTGCCCATCGGCTACCTGTCGGTGCGGCTGCGCGGCATCTACTTCGCGATGGTCACCTTGGCCTTCGCGCAGATGGTGTACTTCCTCGTCAACCAGTGGCGGGACCTGACCGGCGGCGAGAACGGCCTTCAGGGCGTCCCGCGCGAGCTGTTCGGCCTGGATCTGTCCGACTCGTTCGTCTACTACTACGTGGCGCTGCCGCTGGTGCTCGCCGGGTTCGTGGCCGTGTGGCGGATCGTCCGCTCGCCGTTCGGACGGGTGCTCGTGTCGATCCGCGACAACACGGCGCGGGCGCAGGCGCTCGGCTACCCGGTCGACCGCTACAAGCTGCTGGCGTTCGTGCTGTCGGCGTGCCTGTCGGGGCTCGCGGGCGGGCTGTTCGCCATCGGCCACGGGTTCGCCTCGCTGGAGAGCGTCTACTGGACGACCTCCGGGCAGGCCGTGATGATGGTCGTCCTCGGCGGCATCGGTACGCTGTGGGGCGGCGTCCTCGGGGCCGCGCTGGTCGTCGAACTCAACGACTACCTGGTCACGGCCGGGTTCGAGGGCATCGGCATCGTCACCGGCACCATCTTCGTGATCATCGTGCTCGTCTTCCGCCGGGGCATCTGGGGGACCGCCCGCCACCTGCTGGAGACGCGGTCCGGCGGGCGCGGCGCCGCCCCGGGGAACCGGCCTCCCGGCAGCGCGCCGGACGGTTCGCCCGCCCCGACCGAGGGTGTCGGCTCGCCCGTCTAGCCCTTTCGCGCCGCCTGCTTGTACGTCTGTGAGTCCGTGCTGCTAGGAGTAATGCTGTGGTTTCAACGAGCGTGACCGCCGGGAACGCCGCCGTGGTGGATCTGACCGGCCGGCGCGCCCTGGTGACGGGCGGCGCGAGCGGCATCGGCCGGGCCTGCGCCCGGCGGCTGGCGCTCGCGGGGGCCCAGGTCGTGATCCTGGACGTGCGGGAGGGCCCGGCCCGCGAGGCGGCGGGGGAGATCGGCGGGACGGCCGTCGCCGCCGACCTGACCGACATGGACGCGGTCGAGGCGCTCGACTTCGGCGGCGTCGACATCCTGGTCAACAACGCCGGGTTCCAGCACGTCGCCCCGATCGTCGAGTTCCCGACCGACGTCTTCGCCGCGATTATGAAGATCATGGTCGAGGCGCCGTTCCGGCTGGCACGGCGGGCGCTGCCCGGCATGTACGAGCGGGGCTGGGGACGCGTGATCAACATCTCGTCGGTGCACGGGCTGCGCGCCTCGCCGTACAAGGTCGCCTACGTCACCGCCAAGCACGCGCTGGAGGGCCTGTCCAAGGTGATCGCGCTGGAGGGGGCCGAGCACGGCGTCACCTCCAACTGCGTGAACCCCGCCTACGTGCGCACGCCGCTGGTCGAGGAGCAGATCGCCGACCAGGCTCGCGTGCACGACATGGACCCGGACGAGGTCGTCGAGCGGATCATGCTCGCCCCGGCGGCGATCCGGCGGCTGATCGAGCCGGACGAGGTCGCCGAGACCGTCGCCTACCTCTGCTCGCCCCAGGCCTCGATGATCACCGGCGCCTCCTTCGCCATCGACGGCGGCTGGACGTCACACTGAGGCCGGTGGCCGGCGTATCGGGGGAACATATGCCGATCAAGGGGACAATGAACCCCATGAGCTGCACCGTCTTTCTCGAACTCCTCGCCCGGGAGGCCCCTCCCGTCGAGTTCGAGGCCCCCCTGGTCGAGGCGCGCGCCTCCGGTGCCGCCCCCGAGGTCCTCGCCGAACTGGAGCGCGCCAAACTCGCCGCCCTGCGCGTCCGCGCCCTGCTGGAACGCCGAGCCCGCCGCGAGGCCGAGCTGTCGGCCCTGTTCGACACAGCCGGCGACCTCGCCGGCCTGCGCGACGTCGGCGCCGTGCTCGAAGCCATCGTCCGGCGCGCCCGGCGGCTGCTCCAGGCCGACATCTCGTACATGACCCTGCACGACCCCGACCACGGCGACACCTACATGCGCGTCACCGACGGCTCGGTCTCGGCCGCGTTCCGCGCGCTGCGGCTCCCCATGGGGGCCGGGCTCGGCGGCCTGGTCGCCCAGACCGGCACCCCGTACGCCAGCCCCGACTACTTCGCCGACGAGCGGTTCCGGCACCGCGACCACATCGACCTCGCCGTCCGCGAGGAGGCGCTGGTCGCCATCCTCGGCGTGCCCATGCGGCTCGGCACGCAGATCATCGGCGTGCTGTTCGCCGCCAACCGCAGCGCCCGCCCCTTCGCCCAAGAGGAGGTGACCCTGCTCGCCTCCCTGGCCGCCCACGCCGCCATCGCCCTCGACAACGCCCGCCTGCTGGAGGAGACCCGCACCGCCCTCGCCGAACTCGGAGCCGCCAACCAGCTCGTCCAGGCGCGCAGCGTCGCCGTCGAACGGGCCGCCCAGGCGCACGACCGCATGACCGGCCTGGTCGTGCGCGGGGGAGGGGTTGAGGACGTCGCCGCCGTCGTCACCGACATCCTCGGCGGCGCGGTCATCGTCCTGGACGCCGACGGGCACCGCCTGGCCGCCGTCGGAACGGTCGGCGACCTGGACGAGGCGGGCGTCGCCGGCGCCGCCGCCGCCTCGCGCGGCCTCGGCAGGAGCGTCCGCAGCGGAGACCTGTGGGTCACCTCGATCGCCTCCGGCGCCGAGATCCTCGGCACACTCGTCCTGCGCACCCCCGAAGAGGTGTCCGCCATGGACCAGCGCATCCTCGAACGGGCCGCGCTGGTCACCGCCCTGCTCCTGCTGTTCCGCCGCACCGCCGCCGCGGCCGAGGGCCGGGTGCGCGGCGAACTGCTGGACGACCTGCTCACCGGCCGCGCCGTGCACTCCGACGCCCTGCATGAGCGGGCCCGGCTGCTCGGCGTGGACCTGCACGCGCCGCACGTCCTGGTCGTCGCCCGGCACCGGGCCGAGGACTCCTCCAGCCGCCGCACCGCCTTCTGGGCGTCCTCCGACGCCGCCTCCCGGCACGGGCTCGTGGCCGCCCGGGGCGAGGAGAGCGTGTTCCTGCTGCCCGGCCTCGCCCCCGGCCCGGCCGCGCAGCGCGTCGCCAAGGAACTCGGCGCGTCCCTCGGGACACCCGTCACCGCCGGCGCCGCCGGGCCCGTCCAGGGACCCGCCGCCATCGCCGGCGCCTACCACGAGGCGCGGCGTTGTGCCGACGCCCTGCTGGCCCTCGGCCGCGCCGGGGACGGGGCGAGCAGCGAGGAGCTCGGCTTCGTCGGCCTGCTCATCGGCCGCGACCGCGACGTCGGCGGCTTCCTGGAGTCCGCCCTCGGCCCCGTCCTCGCCTACGACCGGCGCCGCGGCACGTCCCTGATCCAGACCCTGGAGACCTACTTCGGCACCGGCGCCAGCCTGTCCCGCACCGCCGAACGCCTCCACATCCACGTCAACACCGTCACCCAACGCCTGGACCGCATAGCCCGCTTGCTAGGCGACGACTGGCAGTCCCCCGACCGAGTCCTCGAACTCCAGCTGGCCCTCCGCCTCAACCGCCTAGGCCCCCTGACCAGCTGACGGCGGTCTCAAGCGGTGGAAGCAAGTTCGGAGAGCATCTCGACGAACACTTCGGCTGGCGTTCTGTACCCAAGTATACGCCGCGGACGCGTAT
>NZ_JBFBCI010000073.1:0-38508 GCF_040683095.1 Sphaerisporangium sp. NPDC051017 | reverse complement strand
AAACATTAATATATAAATTCTTTCCCTCCCCGCGGCTTTTCGTTTCAGCATTTTTCGGTTTTGTTTTATACCCTGTTACGTCTATACCCCTCGGGGGGGGTGGGGGGGGGGGGGGGGGCGCCCCCCCCCCCCCCCACCGCGAGGAGCAAGGTCGAGTCGTTTCGGGACGCGGCTATGGCAGCTCGGCGTGCGTGCCCTGCCGGTGAGCGCTCTCTGGCCAGGCAGAGGCCCGAGGCGGCGAAACCATAGGTGATCTCGCCACTTGAGAAACTGTCTTGAAGGCCGAGGATGTGGGCCTGGGTGAGGGCGACGTGGTCGAAGGCGGCTCGCGGCCCGCCTTCGCACGGATCTGTTTCCGGGCTTCGGTCCAGGACCTGTCCGGGGCGGATCAGGCCTGCGGCTGCGTGATGTTGACCATCCAGCCGATGCCGAACCTGTCGACGCACATGCCGAACTCGTCGCCCCACATCTGCTTCTCCAGGGGAACCTGGACGGTGCCGCCTGCGCTGAGTTTCTCCCAGTAGCCGCGCAGTTCGCCGGTGTCGTCCCCGCTGAGGCTGATCGAGATGTTGTCCCCAGGGTTGCGGGTCATCCCGGGCGGGGTGTCGGAGGCCATGAGCGTGTACCCGCTTGCGGTCTCCAGTTGCCCGTGCATGATGCCGTTGGCGTCCGCACCGTGCTCCCCGGCGGCCTCGCCGAAGGTGTTCAGCGTCAGGCTGCCGGCTCACCCGGACGCCCTTCGATGACACCGGAATCAGCATGCGCGTGCTGCGTTCCGACCCGATCGGGGTGGTCCTGCGCGCGGACGACCCGCTCGCCGACCGCGACACCCTATGCCTGGCCGACCTCGCCGACCGTCCCTGGTTCCAGCTGCCGGCGGGCACGGACCCGGTTTGGAGCGCCTACTGGAACGGGGCGACGCCCGTCGGCGAGCGGCATGCCGGCCCGGTGGTGCGCACGGTCAACGAATGCATGCAGGCCGTCCTCTGGAACGGGACGATCGGCATCGCGCCGGGCACCCACGCCCTGCCCGATGGGCTGACCTGGGCGGCTCTGACCGACATGCCCCCGAGCTCTCTCGTTGTCGCCTGGGCGACCGGGAATGAAAGCCCCCTGACGCGGTCATTCGCCCACATCGCCGTTCACGCGTACCGATCAGCGCAAACGTAGTCGAGATCGTGCATCCCTGCGCTCGCGCACTGAGCCACCGCGCAGGCCGCGACGACGAAGGGCGAGGATGAGGTGGTGGATATCGGCCGGTAGGTCTCGGCGCAGGCAGGGCAATGGGAGGCGCGCCGGGTCTTGAACGGCACGCGAAGGACACCGTCGGATTCGGTGGCGGTGGAGTAGCGGTGAGCGTCCACTATGTGCTCATTGTGAAGATCAATCATTCGATGCTTCCTGGCGGCGGCGGTGGCGCGACCGGCCGCTGGGACCGACGCTGAGCATGCGCAGGCCAGCACCGGCCACACCGACCTGGACCGGGGACACGGGCGCAGGCGACTAGGCAGCCGGCCGGACGCGCCCTGTCCGGATGTTCGTTTAGCTTGGAGTGTGTGCGCGTTCTGGTAGTGGAGGACGAGGTTCGGACGTCGGCGCTGCTTCAGCGGGGGCTGGCCGAGGAGGGTTACGCCGTCGATGTGGCGGCCGACGGGCAGGGCGCGGTGTGGCAGGCCACGGAGTTCCGTTACGACGTCGTGGTCCTTGACGTGCTGCTCCCGGACCTGGACGGCTTCGAGGTGTGCCGCCGCCTTCGCGCGGAGGGTTGCTGGGCTCCGGTGCTGATGCTGACCGCTCTCGACGCGGTCCCGGATCGGGTACGCGGTCTGGACGCGGGCGCGGACGACTATCTGACCAAGCCCTTCAGCTTCACCGAGTTGTCCGCGCGCCTCCGGGCGTTGATCCGCCGTGGGGCACGCGAGCGACCGACGTCGTTGCAGGCCGGTGACCTGCGGCTGGATCCGGCGAGCCGCAGAGCTTGGCGCGGGGACACCGAGCTGGACCTGTCACCGAAGGAGTTCGCGCTGCTGGAGTTGTTCCTCCGCCATCCGGGACAGGTGCTCACCCGCACCCACATCCTGGAGCACGTATGGGACTTCGCCTATGACGGCGTCTCCAATGTCGTAGACCAGTACATCGCCTACCTTCGCCGCAAGATCGACCGGCCGTTCGGCGTGAAGCACCTGGAGACCGTCCGCGGTGCCGGCTACCGGCTCCGAGTCCCGGTTCCCCCCGGCGCCAGGTGAGCCGTGGTGTCGCTGCGGCTGCGGCTTTCGCTGCTGTTCACTCTGGGCATCGCGATTGCGATCGCCATCGCCGGGATGGTGTTCCTGGCCCAGCTCCAGTCCGGCTTGAACACCGCCTTGGACGAGACGCTCCGCGCCCGGGGGGAGGCCGTGACGACCCGGCTCGCCGCGATCCAGGCGACCGCACGCCCGATTGGCGGTGACCAGCGGGGCGACTACCGAGGCGAGTTCTCCGAATCCGAGCAGGTGACGCAGGTCCTCACCCCCGAAGGCGCCGTGCTGGAATCGACCGCGGGTCCGGCCACGCTGCTCACGGCCGCGCAACTCAAGCGCGCTTCCGAGGGATCGCTGTTCTTCACCGGCAGCATCGAAGGCGAGCGTGTCCGGGTGCTGGCCATGCCCGCGCGCCGAGCGGGCGACGAGGTCATCGCGGCGGTGGGCGAGAGCACCGGTGTCATCGAGGAGGCGCAGGCGCGGGCGCGTACCGCCATCTGGGCTGTGGGAGCGTCGGCCGTCGCCGTGGCGGGATTCGGCGCGTGGCTGGTGGCAGGAGCGGCGCTGCACCCCGTGACCAGGATGCGCCGCCGGCTGGCGAACATCACCGAGCACAGTACGGACGCTCGCCTGCGCGTCCCGCGAACCCGCGACGAGATCGCCTCCCTCGCGGAGGCCATGAACGGGCTGCTGGACCGGCTGCAGCGGGCTCTGGCACGTCAGCGCGGCTTCGTCGCGGACGCCGGTCACGAATTGCGCACTCCGTTGACCGCGCTCAAAGCGGAGCTGGAGCTCGCCGCCAGGCCCGGGCGGGACCGGGAGACGCTCACCATGGCGATCTCGGCCGCGGCGGCCGACACCGAGCGGCTGATCCGGCTGGCCGAAGACCTGCTGTTGCTGGCCCGCGCCGACGAAGGAGCCGAATTCCTGCAAGCGCAGCCGATCACGCTCTCCGATCTCGTGGCGGCCTCCGTGCGAAGCTCAGCGGCCACCGCCGCCACGCGAACGATCTCGATGGAACTGGACGCCGACCCGTCGATACGGATCGTGGGCGATCCGGACCGGCTTCGCCAGGTCGTTGACAACCTGCTTGGCAACGCACTTCGCCACGCCCCCGAGGGCAGCACCGTGGGACTGAACGTGCGGACCGCGACCAGCGACGGCGAGCCTGTGGCGGTCATCGAGGTCAGCGACCGTGGGCCCGGGTTTCCGCCGGAGTTCCTTCCATACGCCTTCGAACGCTTCCGCCGCGCCGACGCCGGACGTGCCCGCACGCAGGGCGGGGTCGGCCTGGGCCTCGCGGTCGTGGCGTCCATCGCCAACGCTCACGGCGGCAGGGCCCGTGCCGAGAACCGCCCGGGCGGGGGCGCACGTGTCTGGGCCGAGTTCCCTCTCCGTCGTCCTCGGGGGCATTCCCGTGGGCGTGACCACCTCTGACGTGCCGCTTTGTGGTTCCGCGGCCTCTGTCCAGGCATGTAGGGAAAGATGTCAATGCTCACATCTGGCGTACACGACCGTCTCATGAGCCGGCCTGCAAGCTGATCGGTGTCAGTCGACAACCGATTCCAAGGAAGTAATCAGTGAAGGTCACGCCCAAGATCGCCGCGATCACCCTGACGACCCTCGCCCTGGCAGGTGTGGGAGCCAGCACGGCGCTCGCCTCCAGCAACCCAGCCCCCAAGGCGCCGGTCGCTGTCAACTGGTCGCAGCCGACCACGTCGGATGCCGCTGCCGATGGCGAGCAGCAGGACGACAACGCCACCACTGCGAGCAGCCAGGGTCAGGACAAGCAGGACAAGGCCGGCCCCAACGACCCCGTTGATTCCACGGGCAAGGAGCCCGGCGGGAAGGCCGACGCGGAGACCAACGACGGCCCCGGTGGTAAGCCCGACGCCGAGACCAACGACGGTCCCGGCGGAAAGGCCGACGCCGAGACCAACGACGGTCCCGGCGGGCACACCGACCCGGCTGGTGATGTGAACCACCAGGCCACCGGCAAGCACTAACCACCACCGGCAAGGAGTAACAGCGAGAGATGGACGCGAGCCAGGGCCGCGGGGTGGCCCTGGCTCGCGGTCTTTCGTGGGCCGCTGCGCGAGGGTCCGGGAAATCCGCCGAAGGTTCCCACAGCCGTCTGGGTGTTATGCGGCTTTTATCCAGGAAGAAGCATATTTGTCCACATGAACGGGAACATGTCGCCTAGCATGGCGCTCGCCGCGGGCTCGCCGGCTCCCCGCCGGTGGCGCCCGTGGAGATCCACCCCCGGTGAGCCCGCGTACGCCCGCCCGCTGCTGCTGCTGATCGCAGCGGTCGCCGCGGTCCTGTTCACGTGGGACCTCGACCGCAGCGATTACCACATCTTCTACGCGACCGCCGTGCGCAGCATGACCCAGAGTCCGCTGGCCTTCCTGTTCGGCTCGTTCGACCCGGGCAACTCCATCACGCTCGACAAGCTGCCGGGGTTCCTGTGGCCGCAGGCGATATCGGCGTTCGTGTTTGGTTTTCACCCGTGGGCGTTGGTCCTGCCTCAGGCCATCGAGGGTGTCCTGTGCGTGTTCGTCCTCTACAAGGTGGTGCGTCGCTGGGCCGGCGACGTGCCGGCGCTCCTGGCGGCGGCCATCTTCACGCTGACCCCGGTGACCGTGGGTCTGGGTCGATCCATCGTCGAGGACTCGCTGTTCACGCTGTTGCTCTTGCTGGCCGCCGAGGCCGTGCAGCGCTCGGTGGAGCAGGCCCGGCTGCAGATCCTGCTGCCGGCCGCTGCCTACGTCGGGCTGGCGTTCCAGACCAAGATGCTGGAGGCTTGGGCCGTCCTGCCGGCACTGGGACTCACCTACCTGGTCGCCGCTCCCATCTCGCTGCGCCGCAGGACCGCGCACGTGGCGCTGGCAGGCCTGGTCACGGTCGGGGTGTCCGCCTCCTGGATCCTGATCGCGGCACTGATACCGACGAGCCAGCGGCCGTACATCGACGGCACGACGAACAATTCGGCCCTCAGCATGGTCGTCGGCTACAACTTCCTGAACCGCTTCGGATCCCTGGGGGTCGACGCGTCCACGACCGGAAGCGTCATCGCGGACCAACAACGCGTGGATCCGGCGCCCGGCCGGACGGCGGATGCCACGACGGGCTCTTCGACGTCCCACATGGGCGACAGCGTGGCGAAGATGGTGAGTCCGGGGATCGCCTCGCAGACAGGGTGGCTCTATCCGCTCGCCCTGCTCTCGATCGGGCTCAGCCTCCTCACCCTCATTCGCAGGCGCGCCTCCCGGACCGACCGCCACCTCGCCCACCTGCTTTTGTGGGGGGTGTGGCTGGCGACGTACTTCCTGGTCTTCAGCGTCGGCAGCGTCACCGGGCACACGTACTACATGGGGGTCGTCGCCGTGCCGCTGGCAGCCCTGATCGGCACCGGCTTCATGATCTGCTGGAAGGCGTACAAGGCCGGCGGGAGGCGGGCCTGGGTGCTGCCCGCCGCACTCGCCGTCAACGCCGCCTGGTGTGCCCTGCTCGCACTGTGCTACCCGAGGTTCCTGCCCTGGCTGGCCCCCATGACCCTCGGGTTGTGCGTCATCGGAGTGGTCCTCATGTGTGTCCCCAGGCCGGGCCGGACCGCACCCCGTGGGGCGGCCATGGCGATCGGCATGGCGACCGGTATGGCGTCGGTGCTGGTCGGGCCTGCGGCCTGGTCGGTCTCGGCACTCGACGCGCGCTACAGTGAGACCGGTGGAATGGGCAGGGTCGGCCCGACCAGCCACCAGGGACGGCCCCAAGGGCTGACGCCGCGGCAGCGCAGCCTGCTGGCCTACGTGACGGCGCACCGCGCGGGCGCGAAGTACCTGTTCGCCGTAGAACGCTGGAATGACGCATCGCCGTACATCCTTTACGCCGCCGCATCGATCCTTCCGATGGGCGGCTACACCGGACAGGTCCCCTTCCCCACGCTGTCGCAGTTCTCCGGGCTCGTCGCGTCCGGGCAGGTCCGCTACGTGTTGTTGCGCGTCGGCCGGGGCGTCGCCGACCGGCCGGGGTCGACGACCGCGCAGGTCACGTCCTGGGTCCGTGCCAGGTGCACGCTCGTCCCGGAGCCCGCCTACGGCGGACCGCTCTTCCCTTCCCGGCGAGTCGGCGCCGTCGGCGGGGGGCACAGCGCGGCGGGTCCGAAGTGGGTACTCCACCGATGCGGCCCGGGCGCCTGAGCCCCGGTGGGCCCGGCGTCTGAGCATCTCTTCCGGCCCGGAGATGGGGGGCGCGGCGGCGACGGCTGAGGATGAACCGGGTGCTCGGGTCCTACGCGAACGGCCAGCCGTAGCGGCGGTGCAGGACTGCGGCCGCACGGGCGAACCTGGCCTGGTCGAGAATGGAGCCTTCGCGGCGGATGTCGTCCTCGTTGAGTTCGAAGATCCGGTCCAGCCGCAGGTAGGAGACCCGGTCCCCGCGGCCCCAGGTGCCGAGCTCCAGCCAGTCATCCTGGTGATCCTGGTCGGGTTCGCGGCTGGACAGCATCATGCCCAGCAGCCGTCGCCCATGGCGGCCGACGAGCAGCAGGGGCCTGTCCTTGCCCCGCGTGGCGTCCTCCTCGTACGGCACCCAGGCCCATACGATCTCGCCGGGATCGGCCAGACCGTCCAGGTCCGGGGAGTATTCCAGGGCCGCCGCCCCCTCCACGTCGTACACCTGCCGCACCACGCCGCGAACGGGACGCGGGTCCTCGCCGAGATCACGCATGATCGCAGCCTAGCGGCGGGCCAGGGGACGATTCCGTAGTACCTCGGTTTCCGGGCGACGCTAGTGGTTCGGCGGGATGCGGTAGACGGAGACGTGGTTACGCGAGTTGGCGGTGAACTCGGCTCCGCTCCAGTCCGCGTGCCGCCGAACATCGTCAACGCCAACGTGGAGAAGGTCACCGGCCGCCCCGCCCGCACCTTCGCCCAGTGGGCTGCCGAGCACGCGGACGCCTTCCGGCCCTTAGGGGCACTTCACGCCGAGGCCTTCCGGCGGCGATGGGCCGCTGGCAGCGTCGGCCGCAGGTGCGCGCCCTGCAGGACTTCTTAGCTGATCGTCCTGTCGCGTAGGCGTCCGTCCCGCAGCCATTCGGCTGCCGTCCGGATCACCGCGGCCTGCCATGCCTGGCTTTGAGGGTTGTGATATTGCGGGTCGTCGTGGACGGCGAAGGTGTGCTGTGCGCCTTCGACCTCGACCAGGTCGCACGGGGCGGTGAACTGGGGCACGGCCGCTCGGGAGGACTCGATCGGCACGAGGGTGTCCTTGGTGCCGTGCACGATCAGGGTCGGGGCCTTGATGGAACCGAGGATGGTGTGCGGCTGCAGCCAGAAGACCTCGTTGAGGAGCGGCCGGCCGTGGCGCAGGGTGGGGGTGAAAGTGATGGATCCCTGCTCGGTGAGCTGGCGGGCGACGTCTTCGTCTAGGTAGTCGTCGTGCCAGTAGGGGCGGCTGTCGATGGTGCGCTTCTTGTAGTCGAGCTGGGGGTTGAGCAGGACCAGCCGGGACACTTCGTCGGGCCGGTGAGCGGCGTAGTAGCCGCAGATGCCGCCCCCGAAGCTCGTGCCGAGCAGGCTGAGTCTCGCGGCCTTGGTCGTCTCGCGGAGCTGCTGCAGCGCGGAGCGGATGTCGTTGAGGATGGTCGAGAGGGTCAGTTCTTCTTGTCTGCCTTCGCTCTCGCCGTGGCCGCGCAGGTCGAAGCGGAGGGATGCCAAGCCGTGGTCGCCCAGTCCGTGGGCCATCCGGGTGAAGAAGCCGCTTTCGTGACGCGTCACCCCGCCGCCGTGGACCAGGACGACGGCGTGCTCTGGCGGTCCATCTGGTGTGACGAGCGTTCCGGCGAGCTGTTGGCCGTCGAGGGTCCGGAAGGTGATCTCATGCTCTGTTGAAGTCACCTTCAGCAGGATAGGCACTGCCCTGGGCCGGTGGAAGCGTTCGCGATGGTCCAGGGAGGGCCGCGCAGTTCAGGGCGAGGTAAGCGGCAGGCGTCGGTCTGCGACGTGGACCCGCTGCGGGTTGAGGAGGCGGTGCAGTTGTTGTACAGGCTGGCCAGCGTGGTCGTAGGTGATGCGGGTGATGTCGAGCAGAGGACTCCCGCAGCTGGCGCGGAACACCGATGCCTCCTTCGGAGAGGCCGCAGGGGGCTTCCTGAGTCCTCTCACGTGCAGAACGGCCTGGCATCGAATCACGATGCCAGGCCGTTCTGTTCGGGTTCTGTTCCGCCTAAGGACGAGAAACGACGGGAAACAACGAGCAAGAATGAGAACATTTTTCCAGCTCAGCGGCTGTTCCTAGGAAGATCGCCGAGGCCGGAAAACCCGCCGTCACACGTCGTAGTACAGCTCGAACTCGTGCGGGTGGGGGCGCAGGCGGATCGGGTCGATCTCGTTCTCGCGCTTGTAGCTGATCCACGTCTCGATCAGGTCGGGCGTGAAGACGCCGCCTTCGAGCAGGAACTCGTGGTCGGCCTCGAGGGCGTTGAGAACCTCGGCGAGCGAGCCCGGGACCTGCGGAACCTGGCCGGCCTCCTCGGGCGGAAGCTCGTACAGGTCCTTGTCGACCGGCGCCGGCGGCTCGATCTTGTTGCGGATGCCGTCCAGGCCCGCCATGAGCTGCGCGGCGAACGCGAAGTACGGGTTGCAGGACGGGTCGGGCACCCGGAACTCGATGCGCTTGGCCTTGGGGTTGGACCCGGTGATCGGGATGCGGATGCAGGCCGAGCGGTTGCGCTGGGAGTAGACCAGGTTGACCGGCGCCTCGTAGCCCGGCACCAGGCGGTGGTAGGAGTTCACCGTCGGGTTGGTGAACGCCAGCAGCGCGGGCGCGTGCTTGAGCAGGCCGCCGATGTAGTAGCGGGCGGTGTCGGACAGGCCCGCGTAGCCGACCTCGTCGTAGAAGAGCGGCTCGCCGTCCTTCCAGAGCGACTGGTGGCAGTGCATGCCGGAGCCGTTGTCACCGAAGATCGGCTTGGGCATGAAGGTGACCGTGTGGCCGTACTCGACCGCGGTGTTCTTGATGATGTACTTGTACAGCATCAGGTTGTCGGCGGTCTTGAGCAGCGTGCCGAACCTGAAGTCGATCTCGGCCTGGCCGGCGGTGCCGACCTCGTGGTGCTGCATCTCGGTCTCGATGCCGGCGTCGATCAGACGGCGCACCATCTCGGAGCGCAGGTCGGTGAAGTGGTCCATCGGCGGCACGGGGAAGTACCCGCCCTTGTACCGCGGCTTGTAGCCGAGGTTGCCGCCCTCCTGGGCCTTGCCGGTGTTCCAGGCGCCCTCGATGGAGTCGATGTGGTAGTACGACTCGCTGGCGCTGCTGGCGAAGCGCACGTCGTCGAAGATGTAGAACTCGGCTTCGGGGCCGAAGAACACCGTGTCGGCGATGCCGGTGCCCTTGAGGTACTCCTCGGCCTTGCGCGCGACGTTGCGCGGGTCGCGGCTGTAGGCCTCGCCCGTCAGCGGGTCGTGCACGAAGAAGTTGATGATGAGGGTCTTGTGCTGGCGGAACGGGTCCAGCACGGCCGTGGACGGGTCGGGTAGCAGCAGCATGTCCGACTCGTGGATGGCCTGGAAACCGCGGATCGACGATCCGTCGAACATCAGGCCGTCGGTGAAGACGCTTGCGCCGAAGTTCTCCACGGGGAACGTGAAGTGATGCGTCGTGCCCGGCAGGTCGGTGAACCTGACATCGACGAACTGCACCCCTTCATCCCTGATGTACTTCAGGACATCGTCAGCGGAGCTGAACATCCAACCTCCCAAGGGCACGGGCTTACAGACTCGAACGTAGGCCTGTGCCGTTTCCACCCCGTGTCTCGTCTGTTTCACTGGTGTTAAGCGGAGGGGGTGTACCGCCGAACGGACCATGGCGGTTCGCGGTTATCTTACCTGCATGGACAAGCAGCCCAGGTGGACCCAGACGTGGATCGGCGGGACCCGCGCGGCCGGTGTCGATCTCGGGTATCCGGGCGAGCGGCTCGGCCTGCCTCCCGAGGGCAGCGGCTCGGTCGCCAGGTTCGGCAGGCGCATCGGCGCGGTCCTGGTCGACTGGCTGATCTGCACCTGGGCCATCGCCCAGGGCCTGCTCCGCGCCGACCCGCGCACGGCCGGGTGGGTCGGACTCGGCGTTTTCGCCCTGGAGTACGTCGTGCTCGTCGGGTTCATGGGGATGACCTTCGGCATGAGGCTGTTCGGCATCCGCGTCGCCACCCTGGACGGAGGCGGCCGTCCGCCCTTCGGCGCCGTCCTGCTGCGCACGCTGCTGCTCTGCCTGGCCGTCCCCGCCCTGATCTGGGACCGCGACCAGCGCGGGCTGCACGACCGCGCCTCCCGGACCGTCGTCGTCCGCATCTGAGGACGGACTCCGGGGGACGGACGCCCCGCCCGTAAGGACCCGGACGCCCCGCCCGCCGTAAGCGGGCACAGGGACCTGCCGGGGGCCTCCGGCGCGCTCTCAGCCCGCGCCGGGCCTCACGCACGTGAAGATCGCGGTGCCGGGGAGGTGACGGCCGCGCAGCGGGCTCCAGCCACCCCACGTGCGGTCGTGGCCCGGCGGCCACTCCGGCTCCACCAGCGAGGTCAGCACCAGCCCCGCGCCGGTGATCGCCGACACCCAGTCGCCCAGCGTGCGGTGATGCTCGACGTAGGACGCCTCGCCGTGCGCGTCGCGCTCGACGTACGGCGTGCGGTCGAAGTAGGAGCGGTCGGCGGTCAGCCCGCGCGGCCCCGGATCGTCCGGGAACGCCCAGCGGATCGGGTGGGAGACCGAGAAGACCAGCAGCCCGCCGGGACGCAGCACCCTGCGCACCTCGGCCAGCACCGCTCCGGCGTCCGCCACGAACGGCAGCGCGCCGTACGCCGAGCAGGCGAGGTCGAAGGAGGCGCCGGCGAACGGGATCCGGCCCGCGTCGGCCTGCACGACCGGCAGGCGCACGCCGAACTCCTCGTCGATGCGGCGGGAGTGCTGGAGCTGGCGGCGGGACACGTCGAACGCGGCGACCTCGGCGCCCTGGCCGGCGAGCCACCGGCCGCACTGGCCCGCGCCGCACCCGATCTCCAGGACGCGCCTGCCCCGGACGTCGCCGAGCAGGCGGGCGTCCGCCTCGTCCAGCCCCTCGGGGCACCAGACGAAGCCCGCGTCGCGCAGGAACTCGCCGTGCTCGGCCTGGTACTCGTCCGCCGCCGAATCCCACCAGCGGCGGCTGGCCAGCACGCTGGACGGCTGGTCCAGCGGGCCGCGCGACACCGCCGAGAGGATCTCGGGCATCAGCGCATCTTGCCGCGCGGCATGCGCGCGCCCTTGGGCATGGGGCCCTTGGGCACGGGAAGCGTCTGCGGCAGCGCCCGGAGCCGGTAGTTGACCTCCGACACCGCCTGCTTCTTCAGGTTGCGCGGCAGCTTCATCAGGTGGCGCTGGAGCTTGTTGAGGGGCACCTGGCCCTCGCCCTCGCCGCACTGGATGTCGTACACCGGGACGTCGATCGCCACGCGCTGGACGCGCTTCTTCTCGGCGACCAGCATCTTCTGCACCCGGGCGCCGGGCCCCTCGGACACCAGCACGATGCCGGGGTAGCCGACGGCGCGGTGCACGACGTCCTGGTCGCGGGTGACGGCGACGGCCGGGGTGACCTCCCAGTTGCCGCGCATGCTCTGCAGGATCGCCGCGGCGGCGCCGGGCTGCCCGTCGAGCATGGAGTACTGGGCGCGCTGGGCGAGCTGGCCGAAGACCACCATGCCGACCGTCACGGCGACCATGACGCCGAGGACGATGAGCTGCCACACCAGACCCGTCACGAGCCCGAGGACGACGAATACGGCCAGCGTGGCGAGGGCCGACGCGTAGACGATCGGCATCCCCTTGGGGTTGGCCTTCTTGATGATCTGAGCGACCATGCGGAGCTGCTTGACGCGCCCCGGGCGGTCTGGGTCTGCGGGCTTGTTGGCCATGGTTAAAGGATACAAATGCAGGGCTGAAGAAAGGAAAACGTGATCTGACGCAGGTCGGACCGTGACCGTCCGCGTGGCGGTGAGTGCAGGACCGGACACGCCGCGTCCGGCGCGGGGGGTCGGTGATCGGCGGCCACGTCCCGGAGCCCGTGGGCGGGCGGACCTAGAGGTCCGGCCCGCGGACGGGTTCCTCGACGCTCAGGGAAGACGCCGCGGCGGCGGGAGCCGTCAGGCGGTCTGCCGGGCCTCGACGGCCTGCCGGTACAGGCGACCGGCGCGGTAGGACGAGCGGACCAGCGGGCCGGACATGACCCCGGCGAAGCCGATCGCCTCGGCCTCTTTCTGCAGCTCGGCGAACTCCTGCGGCTTGACCCAGCGGTCCACGGGGTGGTGGCGCGGCGTCGGGCGCAGGTACTGGGTGATCGTCAGCAGGTCGCATCCGGCGGCGCGCAGGTCGCGCATCGCCTCGACGATCTCTTCGCGCTCCTCGCCCATGCCGAGGATGAGGTTGGACTTGGTGACCAGCCCAGCCTCGTGCGCCATCGTGATGACCTGGAGCGAGCGGTCGTAGCGGAAGGCCGGGCGAATGCGCTTGAAGATGCGCGGCACGGTCTCGATGTTGTGGGCGAAGACCTCGGGACGGCTGGAGAACACCTCGTCGAGCTGGTCGCGGTGGCCGTTGAAGTCGGGCACCAGCAGCTCGACGCCGCAGCCGGGGACCTGCGCGTGGATCTGCCGCGCGGTCTCGGCGTACAGCCAGGCGCCGCCGTCGGGGAGGTCGTCACGGGCGACGCCGGTGACGGTGGCGTACCGCAGGCCCATCTGCACGACGGACTCGGCCACGCGGCGCGGCTCGTCCTTGTCGTACTCTTTGGGCTTGCCGGTGTCGATCTGGCAGAAGTCACAGCGCCGCGTGCACTGGTCGCCGCCGATGAGGAAGGTGGCCTCGCGGTCCTCCCAGCACTCGGAGATGTTCGGGCAGCCGGCCTCCTGGCAGACCGTGTGAAGACCCTGGTCCTTCACGAGGTTCTTGATCTCGTTGAAGTGCGGCCCGTTCCTGAGCCGGGTCTTGATCCACGGGGGCTTGCGCTCGATAGGGGTCTGGCTGTTGCGCACCTCCAGGCGGAGGAGCTTTCGGCCTTCAGGAGCAACGGTCACGCGTTCAAGCTTACGTCTCCGTTCCCGCTGGACCGCCCCCGGGACCGCCCCCGTGAACGCGCCCGCCGCGCCCGGCCGCCCCCTCGAAAGCGGCCGGTCAGAAGCGCCCGGACAGCAGGTCCTCCTCCTGGACGTCGAGGCCCTCGGCGCCGAGCGCCTCGGCCAGCCGCTTCTCGGCGAACGGCAGGACCTCGTCGACCGTGACGCGCCGGCCCGTCTCGGCCGACAGCGAGGTCACCCCGGCGTCGCGGATGCCGCAGGGGACGATGCGATCGAACCAGGTGGGGTCGTTGGCGCAGTTGAGCGCGTAGCCGTGCATGGTGACGCCCCGGGCCACGCGGATGCCGATCGCGCCGAGCTTGCGGTCGGGCAGGCCGCGCGCCGGATCACGCGCGACCCACACGCCGCTGCGGCCCTCGACCCGCCCCGCGGCCACGCCGAAGTCGGCGCAGACCTGGATCAGCGACTCCTCCAGCAGGCGGACGTAGGCGATCACGTCGAGCGACCCGGCGAGCCGGACGATCGGGTAGGCGACGAGCTGACCCGGACCGTGCCAGGTGATCTTGCCGCCGCGGTCGACGTCGATGACCGGAGTGCCGTCGGCGGGACGTTCCTCCGCGCTGGTGCGCTTGCCCGCGGTGTAGACCGGGGCGTGCTCCAGCAGGAGGCAGGTGTCGGGGAGCGTCCCCGCGACCCGCTGGGCATGCACGGCACGCTGGAGCTCCCACGCCTGCTCGTAGGGGACGTCGACCCCGAGGCGGACCAGCGCGAGCCTGCCGGCCCCGCTGACCGTGGCGCCCGGCTGGTTGGGCTGGTTGGCACGCTCGCTCACGGGCCCAGCCTAACGCGAGGTCACGTCGTCAGAAGGCGGGGTTCGATCCGGAACTCCTTCACATCGCCGTCGTCGCCGCGCTCGATCTTGTACGCGTACCCCTTCGGGTCGATCGTGACGGCCTGGATGAACTCGCCCTGGACGTAGTGCAGCGCGACGCCCTCGTCGGCGGCGTAACCGGTCGGCAGCTCGCCCGAGGCGATCGACTCGTGCAGCAGGGCCCGCCGCTGCGGGTCGGAGTTGTAGTGGACGCCGCACGAGTAGGGCAGGAGGGCGAGCCCTTCGGCCCACGGCCGCAGCACGGGCCCGAAGGAGTCGGTGTTCCCGCCCACGTGCCAGCACAGGGCCCCGGCGCTCTGCCCCGACAGCACCACGCCGGCCCGCCAGGCCTCCTCGAACGCATCGTCCAGGCCGTGCAGCCGCCACAGGGCCATCAGGTTCGCCACGCTCCCCCCGGAGACGTAGACGAGGTCCTGCTCGAGGATCCAGTCCTTGGGGCTCTCGACGTTGGGCATCGGGAACAGCGTGAGATGGCTCAGCTCGACGTCCCACGCCCGGAACCCGCCGTACATCTTCAGCAGCCAGTCGGCGTCGTCACCGGTGGCCGTGGCGACCAGGCCGACCTTCGGGCGGTCCTGCCCGGTCAGGTCCAGCGCGTAGCGGAGCAGCCCGGTGGCCTCGATGCAGCCGTAGCGCGGCGTCACCCGGAACGAGCCTCCGCCGATGGCGAGAATGTGGGACTGGCCGAGCCTGCTCATGTCGTCTCCTGTGCCTGTTGGGGGGTGGCGGCCTCAAGGCGGACGGCCTCGGGGCCGCGTCACGGCTTCCTTTCGCATTTACCGGGACGACACCCTAGGTTATGGCGGCCAACGCCTCGTCGAGGCGAGGATGCCGGAACCGGTAGCCCATCTCCAGCAGGCGTCGCGGCATCACCCGCTGGCCGATGAGCACCCCCTCGTCCGCCAGGCCGCCGAGCGCGGCCCGCAGCGCGAACGCGGGCACGGCGACCGGCATGGTGGGACGGCGCAGCGCGCGGCCGAGGGCCTTGGTGAACTCGGCGTTGGTGACCGGTGTGGGAGCGGTCAGGTTCACCGGCCCCGACACCGCGGGCTCGGCCATCAGATGCCTCGCCGCGCCGATCCAGTCGGCCATGGAGATCCACGAGGTGTACTGCCGCCCGGAGCCGAGGGGCGCCCCCAGCCCCGCCCGGAAAAGCGGGAGGATCCTGCCGAGGAACCCGCCCTCACGCGCCAGGACGTGCCCGGTGCGCAGGTGGACGACCCGGACGCCGGCTTCCTCGGCGGGCCCGGTCTCGGCCTCCCACGACCGGACCAGCCCGGCCAGCCACTGCCCCGCAGGGCCGTCGCCCGGCTCGCCCGGCGGCTCGGGGCGCGTCCCGGGACGGGACCTGGGCTCGGCGGACTCGTCCACGGGGTGGTCGCCGGTGTCCCCGTAGACGCCGATGGCCGACCCGGACAGCAGGACCGCGGGCGGCCGGTCCAGGGACGCGATCGCGGTGGCCAGCGTGCGCGTGCCGTCGACGCGGCTGGCGATCAGTTCGCGCCGGTAGGCGGGCGTCCACCGCTTGTCGGCGACCCCGGCCCCGGCCAGGTGGACGACGGCGTCCGCCGCCTCCAGCACCGCGGGGTCGAGCACCCCTTCCCGGGGGTTCCAGAACGCCTCGCCGGGGGCTGCGGGCGGGCGGCGCACGAGCCTGACGACGGAAAGGCCCTCGTCGCTCAGTGCGCGGACGAGGGCCTTTCCTATGAGCCCGGACGAGCCGGTGATCACGACTGCCATGCGATCAGCTTATGCGGCGACCGCCCGGCGGACGCGGATCACCGGCGCGCCGTGCCGGACGCGTCAGGCCAGGCCGGTCAGGCCAGGCCGAGCTGGGCCTCGAAGCGGCCCTCCTCCAGACGGCGCTTGATCGTCGTCAGGAAGCGGGCGGCGTCGGCGCCGTCGACCAGGCGGTGGTCGTAGGTCAGTGCGAGGTACACCATCGAGCGGACCGCGATGACCTCGCCCTCGGGCGTGTCCACGACGACCGGGCGCTTGACGACCGCGCCGGTGCCGAGGATCGCGACCTGCGGCTGGTTGATGATCGGCGTGTCGAACAGCGCGCCGCGGCTGCCGGTGTTGGTCAGCGTGAACGTGCCGCCCGACAACTCGTCCGGGCTGACCTTGTTGGTGCGGGTGCGCTCGGCCAGGTCCGCGATCTTGCGGGCGAGGCCGGCCAGGTTGAGGTCGCCGGCGTCCTTGATGACCGCGGAGGCGAGCCCGCGCTCGGCGTCGACGGCGAATGCCAGGTGCTCGTGGTCGAAGTAGGTGACCTCGTTGGTCTCGCTGTTGATCACCGCGTTGAGCTTGGGGTGCTGCTTGAGCGCCTCGACCGTGGCCAGGGCGAAGAACGGCGTGAAGCTGAGCTTGACGCCCTCCCGCCGCTGGAAGTCGGCCTTGGCGCGCTCGCGCAGCCGGGCGATCTTGGTGACGTCGACCTCGACGACCGAGGTCAGCTGCGCGGAGGTCTGCAGCGACTCCATCGTGCGCTTGGCGATGGTCTGCCGCATGCGCGACATCTTCTCGGTGCGCCCGCGCAGCGTCGTGTCGGCCTGGACCGGCTCGGGGGCCGGGGCGGCGGCCTGCGGCGCGACCGGGGCCGGGGCCTGCGCCGGGGCGGCCTGGGCCTGCTGCTGCGCGGCCTGGGCCTGGGCGGCCTGCTCGCGCTGCAGGCGCGCGTGCTCCAGGACGTCCTGCTTGCGGATACGGCCGCCGACGCCGGTGCCGCCCAGCGAGTCCAGGTCGACGCCGTGCTCGGCGGCAAGCTTGCGCACCAGCGGCGTGACGTACGGGCTCTCGCCGGAGACCGGTGGCGCGGCCGGCGCGATCGGCGACGGGGTGGCGGTCGCCGGGGCCTGCTGGACCTGCGGCTTCGGCGCCTGCGGCGCGGGCTGCGGCGGCTGCGGGATCGAGGACGCCGGGGCGGGCGCAGGGGCCGGGGCGGGAGCGGGCTCGGGAGCCGCCGCCTGCACGGGCACGGGCTCCGGCTCGGGACGCGCCTCGGGCTCGGCCTGGGCGGGAGCCGCCGCGACGCCCGCCGCGCCGTTCTCGTCGATGACGGCCAGTTCGGCGCCGACCTCGACGGTCTCGTCCTCGGCAACGACGATCTTGGTCAGGACGCCCGCGGACGGGGAGGGGATCTCGGTGTCGACCTTGTCGGTGGAGACCTCGAGCAACGGCTCGTCGGTCTCGACGTGGTCTCCCTCCTTCTTCAACCAGCGGGTGACTGTGCCCTCGGTCACGCTCTCGCCGAGCTGGGGCATGGTTACGGAAACCGGCATGGTGTCGTCTTCTCTCGCGTTCCCTGTGAGGGGCTTAGTTGTGTACGTGAAGGGGCTTGCCGGCCAGGGCGAGCATCGCCTCGCCGACAGCCTCGGACTGGGTCGGGTGCGCGTGGATGAGCTGCGCCACCTCGGAGGGCAGCGCCTCCCAGTTGTAGATGAGCTGCCCCTCGGTGACGAGCTCACCCATGCGCTTGCCCACCATGTGGACGCCGAGCACGGGGCCGTCCTTCTGGGATATGACCTTGACGGCGCCCTGCGTGCCGATGATCTGGCTCTTGGGGTTGCCGCCGAGGTCGTAGACCAGCTCGGTGATCTCGTGGCCGCGCTCCTTGGCGACGGCCGACGTGATGCCGACGGAGGCCACCTCGGGGTCGGAGTAGGTGATGCGGGGCACGCCCGCGTAGTCGATGGGCATCGGGGACAGGCCGGCGATGTGCTCGGCGACGAGGATGCCCTCGGCGAAGCCGGCGTGCGCGAGCTGGAGGGTCGGGATCAGGTCGCCGACCGCGTAGACGCCGGGCACGCTGGTGCGGCAGAACTCGTCGACGACGACGGTGCCGCGCTCGATGGCCACCCCGGACTCCTCGTACCCCAGGCCCGTGGCGACGGCGCCGCGCCCGACGGCGACGAGCAGCAGCTCGGCGTCCAGGGTCTTGCCGCCCTCCAGGGTGACGACCACGCCGGTGCCGGTGGTCTTGACGCTCTCGAAGCGCACGCCGAGCTCGTACTTGATGCCCCGGCGGCGGAAGGCGCGCTCCAGGAGCTTGGAGCTGGACTCCTCCTCCAGCGGGAGCAGGTGGGGCAGGGCCTCGACGATCGTGACCTCGGCGCCGAAGGAGCGCCAGACGGAGGCGAACTCGACGCCGATCACGCCACCGCCGAGGACGACCACCGACGACGGGACGCGGTCGAGCTTGAGCGCGTGGTCGCTGGTGATGACCCGGTCGCCGTCGATGTCGAGGCCGGGCAGCGACTTCGGCACCGAGCCGGTGGCCAGGACGATGTTGCGGCCCTCGACGGCCTGGCCGCCCACGATGACCCGGCCGGGGCCGGCGAGGCGGCCCTCGCCCTCGATGATCGTGATGCCCCGGCTCTTGAGCAGCCCCTGGACGCCCTTCCAGGCGCGGTTGACGATCTTGTCCTTGAAGGCGTGGACGCCGGGCATGTCGATGCCCTCGAACCTCGCCTTGACGCCCACGGTCGTGGCCTCGCGCGTCTCGTCGGCGACCTCGGCGGCGTGCAGCAGCGCCTTGGTCGGGATGCACCCCCGGTGCAGGCACGTGCCGCCGATCTTGTCCTTCTCGATCAGCGCGACGGACTTGCCGAGCTCGGCCGCCCGCAGGGCACAGGCGTAGCCGCCGCTACCGCCCCCCAGGACAACGATGTCGAAGGGGCCGCTGCCATCAGCCACTGGAAAGCTCCTTGTCGGATCGGTGGGCCCTCACGGCCGGGCCATGCCGCATCGACGGCGCGCCCCGGCCTGCCCAACAGCATCTTTTCACTTGTCCCGCGTGTTCGTGACGCCGCCGGTCTCCGTCGGCCGGTGCGCCCGCGTTCATCATGCCTCCCGCGCCGCCTGGTGGCGCTCGGCCAGCGCGACGAGGGTGCGGGTCAGTATCCCCGTGCCGCCCTTGGGCGTGTACCCGTAGGGGGCTTCCTTGTTGTAGGCGGGCCCGGCGATGTCGACGTGCGCCCACCGCACGCCCTCGGGGACGAACTCGCGGAGGAAGATGCCGGCGGCGAGCATGCTGCCCGAACGCTCGGGGTTGAGGTTGGCGATGTCGGCGATCGGCGAGTCGAGGCCCTTGCGCAGGTCCTCGGGGAGGGGCATGCCCCAGGCGGCCTCGCCCTGGCCGACGGCGAGCTCGACGAGCTCCTCGCGCAGCGCGTCGTCGGAGGCCATGACGCCGGAGGTGCGCCAGCCCAGCGCGACGATCTGCCCGCCGGTCAGGGTGGCGACGTCGACGATGATGTCCGGGCCGTCCTCGCCGGCGCGGGCGATGCCGTCCACGAGGACCAGCCGCCCCTCGGCGTCGGTGTCGAGGACCTCGACGGTCTTGCCGGAGTAGGTGGTGAGCACGTCCGAGGGGCGCTGGGCGCTTCCGCTCGGCATGTTCTCGGCCAGGCACAGGTAGCCGACGGCGTTGACGCGCAGGCCGAGCCTGGCGATGGCGAGCAGCGCGCCGAGGACCGCCCCCGCGCCGCCCATGTCGGACTTCATCAAGGTCATGGAGGCGGACGGCTTGAGCGACAGGCCGCCGGAGTCGAAGGTGATGCCCTTGCCGACGAACGCCAGCGTGGTGGCCGCCTCGGGGTGGGTGTAGCCCAGGCGCACCAGGCGCGGGGGGTTCACCGAGCCCTGGCCGACGCCGACGATGCCGCCGTAGCCGCCTTCCTTCAGCGCGGTCTCGTCCAGCACCTCGACCGTGAGCCCGGCCTTGGCACCGGTCTGCTCGGCGATCTCGGCGAAGCGGGCGGGCGAGAGGTCGGACGGCGGGGTGTTGACCAGGTCACGGACGAGCGTGACGGACTCGGCCAGCGTCGCCGCCCTGGCGACGGCGTCCTCGCCGCCGGGCGCGCCGGTCAGGACGGTGATCTCGCCGACGGGCGGCTTGAGCTCCTCCGCGGTGCGGTACCTGGCGAAGTCGTAGGCGCCGAGCAGGCCGCCGAGGGCCACGGCCTCGGCCTGCTCGGGCGTGGTGGCGGGCAGCGCGAGGGCGGCGCGGGGCGTCCCGGCCAGCGAGCGGACGGCCGCGCCGGCGGCGCGCCGCAGCACCTCGAGGTCGTAGTCGCCCTCGGACCCCGGGGCCTCGCCCAGACCGGCGGCGACGACCACGGTCGCGGGCAGCGCGCCGAAGGTCGGGATCTTGGCGATCTCGCCGGGCTTGCCGGAGAAGCCGAGGGCGCCGAGCGTCGCGGCGAGGCCGCCGGAGAGCGCGGCGTCCACGTCGTGCGCGCCCGGTGCGGGGCGGGGACCTTCGGGGGAGGCGTTGATGCCGACTACGAGGGCTTCGGTCTCCACCGACCCCGAGTCAAGGGCGTTAAGTCGCACTGTCGTCACGAAGGCCGATGCTAGCCCTGGATGCCCCATACGCATAAACGAGGGTTCGTCCTATGAATTGGTTGACCTGCGCGGCGCCGACCGGCACGACGCCGGCTCCCTCGGCCGGCGTGTCCTTCTCGTCCCGGGCGTGGCGGTCGTACGGATCGGCTCCGTCACGCGCGTCGCGGCCGCCCCTGCCTCCGGCCGTGGTCAGGGGGAGGCGGCGCAGACGACGAGCGTGGCCGTGGCGGCGATCTCGACCAGTGCGCCGAGGACGTCGCCGGTGATCCCGCCGAGGCGCCGGGTCGCGTGCGCCCGGACCGCCCAGGCCGCGCCCAGCCCCGCCGCGGCGGCGACCGGGAAGACGACCGGGTGCCCCGCGATCAGGCCGCACACCAGGGCCACGGCGCCGACGGCGGCCGTCACGTAGATCGCCGAGCTCTGCCGCACCGTGCCGGCGACCATCGCGCCGAGCCCGTCCGGGCGCGCGGAGGGCACGCCCGCCACGCAGGCCCACGTCAGCGCCGCCCGCCCGGTCGCGCAGGCGAGGACCAGCGCCGCCGGGCCCGCCTCCGACGCCGCGGCCACCTGTGCCAGCAGGGTGAAGATCAACGTGACGACGCCGAACGGCCCGATGTCCGACTTTTTCATGATGTGCAGCGCCTGCGCGGCGGGCCTGCCGCTGCCGAGGCCGTCGGCGAGGTCGGCGAGGCCGTCCAGATGCAGCCCGCGCGTCAGCACCGCCGCCACGGCGAGGCCGGCCACGGCCGCGAGCAGCGGAGACACCAGGAACTGCGCGCCCGCCATCACGGCGCCCGCCGCGAGGCCGAGGAGCAGCCCGACCAGCGGCGCGAGCGTCATCGCCCACCCGGCCGTCTCGCGGTCGGCGCGCGGGAGCCCGACGGGCCAGACGCTCAGCGTGCCGACGGCCAGGCGCAGGCCCGCGACGACCGGCTCGGGAACGGTGGGTGCGGACATGACGACCAATCCTCCACGGGCGGGACGGGCGGGGACGGGGGGAAGCCGGTACGGCGGCGCCGCTCGGCGAAGGCCCGGTGCAGAGTACCCGGCGGCGGCCCGGATCGGATCAGGCCTCGGATGGGGCCTCAAACCGGGCCTCCGACCGGGCCTCGGATCGGCCTTCAGATCGGGAGGGGGACGACGCGGCCGGCGACGACCAGCGTGGCCTCCTCCGATTCGGCGGCCAGGTTCTGGTTGAGCCGGCCGAGCGCGTCGCGGAACACCCGCCCGCTGGCCGTCGCCGGGATCACGCTCAGCCCCACCTCGTCGCTGACCGCCACCACCTGGGCCCGGGTCTGCCGCCACGCCGCCACCAGGTCGTCGCACCGGGCCGCCACCGCGTCCAGGGCCGTGCCGAAACGGCCGGGGTTGCGCCCGCGCGGCCGGTCGTGCGCCGGGTCGTCCCAGGCGCCGCACGCGTCGAACACCGAGGCCAGCCAGGTGCCGATGCCGTCGATGAGCAGCGGCCCCGTCTCCGACCTGAGCAGCGCCTCCAGCTCGGTCGTCTCGATCGTCGTCCAGTACGGAGGCCGTCGCCGCTGGTGGGCGCGCACGCGGGCCAGCCAGTCGGCGTCGAGCCTGCCTGTCGGCCCGGTGGCCACGTAGGTGACGTCCGGCTCGGTGATCAGGCGCAGTTCGGCCTCGGCCGACTTGCCCGAGCGCGCGCCGCCGAGCAGCAGCACCCGCTTCGGCGCGGGCGGGCGGGCCGGGGCGGGCCGCCGCGTGTCGAGGACGGTGCCGTCGTCCACCGCCTCCGCGCCCCAGAACGCCAGCCGCCTGGCCAGCTCGGTCTCGGAGGGCACGCGGTGGTCAAGGTTCACCGCGACGACGCGCGTCCTGGCCGTGACCAGGCCGCGGCGGCGCAGGTCGCCGAGGCGCTGCGGCCGGTCGAGCAGGTCGATGAGCACCAGGTCGTAGTCGTCCTCGGCCCAGCACGGCGAGGGCGTGCCGCCCCGCTCGCCCGGCGGCACGGCGTGCAGGACGCGGCCGCGGTCGGGGCCGCTGACCGCGTAGCCGTCCGGCGTGACGGTCATGCGGTACCCCTTGGGAAGGGTGGCCGGGGGAGTGACGGGCAGCCCGGCGGGCGGCGCGAGCCGCAGCACGTCGTCCAGCACCACGGCCGTGGGCAGGCGGTGCCCGGCGGGGAGACGGCCGCAGGAGGCGCAGCCGCAGGTGGGCTCGGGCCAGCCGTACGGGCCCGCCGTGCCGGACAGGAGGACCTTCACCACGCCCCGGCCGGGGACGAGGGGCCCGCCGCCGTCGCGAGTCCGGGTCCGGCCGGGTGCGCCGGGAGACGGAGCGTGGGCGGCATGGGATGGCCTCCATCCTCGAAGGGGCTCGGGTCCGGTCGGTTCCCGCGGTCCTCCTGGCCCGTCCCGGCGCCCGTCGGCAAGATCTGCGGCACACTCCAGGAGATAAGGTCTGCACAGCCGTCGTGAGGGCGTTGGGCGAACCCGCGAAAAGGAGCGTATGGCATGACTTGGCGCTGGCGATATGAAAACGCAAATGGTGGTGAGGTTACGGACGGCCCGCTTCCGCGCGAGATCTTTCCAAACCAGGCCGATGCCGAGTCATGGCTCGGGGAAAATTGGCGGACGCTCCTGAGCGCGGGAGTCGAGCAGGTCACGCTGCTGGAGGACGACAAGGTGGAGTACGGCGGGATGTCCCTGCGCGCCGAGTGATACCGGTGACCCGGCATTGTGCCCCTTGTCCATTCCCGGTACCGGCGTGACCGAAAATATTCCGGGCGACCGATAGGACAAGGGGCCCGAAATGCCTTACGGACGGGTTGCCGGGCTTTGCGTCAGGGCCGGATCCCGCTGCACCACGGAGCCGAGCACGTCGTCGATACGCGCCAGCACGTCCTCGCCGAGGCGCACCCCGGCCGCCTTGACGTTGTCGCGCACCTGCTCCGGCCGCGCCGCCCCGACGATGGCCGAGGAGACGTTGGGGTTCTGCAGCACCCACGCCACCGCGAGCTGCGCCATGGACAGGCCGAGGTCGGCGGCGATCGGCTTGAGCCCCTGCACGCGGGTCAGCAGGTCGTCGTTCATCATGCGGCCGATGAAGCTCCCGCCGGTCGGGTCGGTGGCCCGCGAGCCCTCGGGCGGGGGCTGCCCGGGCAGGTACTTGCCGGTCAGCACGCCCTGCGCGATGGGCGACCAGACGATCTGGCCGACCCCCTCCTTCTCGCACAGCGGCACGACCTCGGCCTCGATCACGCGCCACAGCATCGAGTACTGCGGCTGGTTGGAGATCAGCCGGTCGAAGCCCATCTCGTCGGCGACGCGCAGCGCGTCGGCGATCTGCGCGGCGTTCCACTCGCTGACGCCGACATAGAGCACCTTGCCCTGGCGCACCAGGTCGTCGAAGGTCTTCAACGTCTCTTCGATCGGGGTCGAGTGGTCGTACCGGTGCGCCTGGTAGAGGTCGACGTAGTCGGTGCCGAGCCGCCGCAGCGAGCCGTTGATGCTCTGGGTGATGTGCTTGCGGGACAGGCCGCGGTCGTTCTGCCCCGGGCCGGTCGGCCAGTAGACCTTCGTGAAGATCTCCAGCGATTCGCGGCGCACGCCCTTGAGCGCGCGGCCGAGGACCTCCTCGGCCCGGGTGCCCGCGTAGACGTCGGCGGTGTCGAACGTGGTGATCCCCTCGTCCAGGGCCGCGTGGACGCACGCCTTGGCGGCGTCCTCCTCGACCTGGGAACCGTGGGTGATCCAGTTGCCGTAGCTGATCTCACTGACCTTCAGACCGCTGCGGCCGAGATGGCGAAAATGCATGTTCCGACCTTAACGATCCGGTGCCGGACCGCCGCCCCGCCAGGTCACTTCTTGGGCGGGGCCGGCTTGCCCCCGGGCAGCAGCATCGGCGGCGGGAAGCGCAGCCTGCGGATCTGCATGGCGCGCATCGCCGCGTAGAAGCCGACGCCCCGGAGGTTCTCGTCCGGATACTTCTCGGCGACCTCCTTCTTCACCCGCCGCGCCACCCAGAACCCGCTGAGCGCGACGACGACGATCATCGCCGGCCACAGGATGGTGATGGCGTAGGAGTACAGGAGCATGCCGGTCTGCCCGCCGAACATCGGGATCGTCCACAGGATGACGAGGAGGATCAGCGAGACGGGCAGGAAGTACTGGCTGATCGTGCGCCGCGAGTCGACCCAGTCGCGGGCGAACCTGCGCGCGGCGCCGCGGTCGCGGGCCTGAAGATAGCGGTCGTCACCGCGTAGCATGCCCTCGCGGGCGCGGGTGCGCTCGGCGGCCTGGCGTTCGCGGGCCTGCTTGTAGGCCTCTTTGCGGTTGCTGGGGGCGGTCACCGGCTGGCGGCGCCTGCCTTCGGCCTCGCGGCGCTTGGGAGTGGGGCGGCCCTTGCCCGCGGTCTTCGCGCCCGTCTCGGAAGACGGGGCGGGGGACTCGTCCACGGGAGCCTCAGTACGACGTCGGAACACGACGTCAGCCTACCGGCGGTGCAACTTAATGACGCCCTCGTGCGTTATGCGTAGGGTGGACCTAGGCGACTTTGCCGCGATAATCGGGGGCTGACGATGAGTGGCAGCCCATGGATGCGAGTCGGCGCGAGGAAGCATGGATGCCTGCGCAGCGAGCATACGGCCGGCGAGCGTCGCAGCGAGCGGGAGCATAGGGCACAGCACAACCTAGAAGGGGACGGCCAACGCGCATGAGCGTGATGAAGAGACTTTCGATGATCTTCAAGTCCAAGGCCAACAAGGCCTTGGACAAGATGGAGGATCCGCGCGAGACCCTCGACTACTCCTATCAGCGGCAGCTTGAGCTTCTGCAGAAGGTGCGCCGGGGTGTGGCCGACGTCGCCACCTCGCGCAAGCGGGTGGAGTTGCAGATCAACCAGATCCAGCAGCAGGCGAACAAGCTGGAGGACCAGGGTCGCAAGGCCCTCAGCGTCGGCCGGGAGGACCTCGCTCGCGAGGCGCTGAGCCGCCGGTCCGCGCTGCAGGGCCAGATCGCCGACCTGCAGGTGCAGCACAACAACCTCCAGGGCGAGGAGGAGAAGCTCACCCTCGCCAGCCAGCGCCTGCAGACCAAGGTCGACTCCTTCCGCCACCGCAAGGAGACCATCAAGGCCACCTACACGGCGGCCGAGGCGCAGACGCGCATCAACGAGGCGTTCTCCGGCATCTCCGAAGAGATGGGCGACGTGGGTCTGGCGATCCAGCGCGCCGAGGACAAGACCGCCCAGATGCAGGCGCGCGCCGGCGCGATCGACGAGCTGCTCGCCAGCGGCGCGCTGGACGACTTCAGCGGCCAGCGCGGCGACGACATCCAGGCCGAGCTGGACCGCATGGGCGGCGGCCGCGACGTCGAGCTGGAGCTCGCCCGCATGAAGGCCGAGCTGGGCCAGGGCCCCGCGCCGCGTGACGCGATCGAGGCCGGTCAGCAGGGGCAGCAGCAGGCTCCCCAGCAGCAGGCGCACCCCACCCAGCAGTCGACCCAGCAGTACCGCCAGCAGGGGGAGGGCCTGTGATCGTCCGCATCATGGGGGAGGGGCAGGTCCAGATCGCCGAGGGCGACATCGACGTGCTCAACTCCCTGGACAGCGAGCTCGAGGCGGCCATCGAGACCGACGACGAGCCGCAGTTCCGGACCAGACTGCACGCGCTGCTCGACAAGGTGCGCCAGCTCGGCAAGCCGCTGCCGGATGACGCGCTGGAGCCGTCGGAGCTGATTTTGCCGCCGTCCGACGCTTCGATCGACGAAGTGAGGGGCATGCTTGGGGATTCTGGGCTTATTCCAGGATAGTTTGGACATATGACACAAACCCGGTACGCCCCCGACCGGGGCCTTACCGTGCGCATGGTCGTCACCATGTTCCTGCTCGGCCTGCTCTACGTCGCCTTCGTGGGTGTCCTGATCGCCTTGGGGGTCCAGGCGATCGTCGTGCTCGTCGTCGCCGGTGGCCTCCTGCTGGTGCAGTACTTCCTGTCCGACAAGATCGCGCTGTTCGCGATGCACGGCAGGGAGGTCTCCCCGCAGGAGGCGCCGGAGCTGCACGGGCTGATCGACCGGCTCAGCGCGATCTCCAACACCCCTAAGCCCAGGGTGGCCATCGCCGACAGCGACGTGCCCAACGCCTTCGCCACCGGCCGCGACCAGAAGCACTCCGTCGTCTGCGTCACCACCGGCCTGCTGCGACGGCTGGACCCGATCGAGCTCGAAGGCGTCGTCGCGCACGAGATGTCGCACGTCGCCCACCGCGACGTCGCGGTCATGACCATCGCCTCGTTCCTCGGCATCGTCGCCGGGCTGATGACGCGGTTCGCCCTGTACACCGGGCTCGGCCGCGACCGCGGCAACAACAACGGCCCGCCCATCGGGCTCATCATCATGCTGGTCTCGCTGGTGGTGTACGCGATCAGCTTCCTGCTCACCCGCGCGCTGTCGCGCTACCGCGAGCTGTCGGCCGACCGCGCCGGCGCGCTGCTCACCCAGCGTCCCTCGGCGCTCGCCAGCGCCCTGGTCAAGGTCACCGGCGAGATGTCGCGCATCCCGACCCGCGACCTGCGCGAGGCGCAGCCGTTCAACGCCTTCTTCTTCGCCCCCGCCCTGTCGGCAAGGAACGCCGGGGCGAGCCTCGCCGCGCTGTTCGCCACGCACCCGCCGCTGGAGCGCCGGCTGGAGCAGCTCAGCGCCATCGCCGCCCAGCTCGGCCGGGGGGCCTGATCCGATGGGCTGGCTGGACGCGCTGCTCGGGCGCAGCAAGCCCGTCAAACCCGACCTCGACGCGCTGTTCGCCCTGCCCTCCGCGGCCGTGACGCTCCAGGCCGCCACCGGGGCCACGCCCACCGGCCTCGGCTCGGTCTGCTTCCGCGCGGCCGAGGGCGGGGCCTTCGCCACCCTCGAGCAGGACATCAGTGCGCTGCTCGGCGAGTCCGAGGTCGAGCGGTCCCAGGACTCCTACGGCTACACCTGGTTGCTCGCGCGCAGGCCGCCCGACGACCTCGCCGCCCTGGTGACCGACCTGCACGGCATCAACTCCTCGCTGGAGTCCGCCGGCTTCGGCCCCTCGCTGCTGTGCTCGATGGTCACCTTCACCATGCCCGACGGTCAGGGCTCCGACGGTCGGCGCCCCGACTGTCACGGCCTCGCGCTCGTCTACCTGTACAAGCAGGGCACCTTCTATCCCTTCGCCCCGCTCCCCGGCGAGCGCAGGGACAACGCCCTCGAACTCCAGGTCCGCGGCGCCATCTCCGGCGACCTCAAGATCGAGCCCGACCTGTCCCGATGGTTCCCCCTCTGGGGCGCCCCCGGGTTCTAGCGGATCAGTCGATCCTTCTCGGCCTTAGATAGGCGGATCAAGGGGTATACCTGCGGCGATTCAGCCGTCGCCGGGAGGATACAGGTGGCAGTGACCGAGCAGGGCCGCGTCGGCGCGGCGGCAGGTGCGGGTGCAAGGGGCGGGTTCCGGGGGCTGGTGCCACGGGTGCTGTCGGTGTGCATGGGCGTCGCAGCCCTGTACTCCGCGGCCATCGCGATCGCCGGCCCGCTGCGCAGCACGCTCGGGCCGGTCACCGGCCTCATCGAGACCGCGGTCTTCCCCGTGGAACCGAACCTCGGGTACGCGGTGTTCCTGGGGATCCTGGCCGGAGCGCTGGCCCGCCGCAAACGCGCCGCGTACGGCGTCGTCACCGTCATCTTCGTGCTGCTGGTGCTGGGCAATCTCGTGGTCGTGCTGTCCTCGTCGCTGACGCCCGACCTGGTCGACGAGTACTCCCTCACCGGCCAGGTAGTCGCCGCCGACGTCAACCTCGTGATCTCGGCCCTCGTCCTCGGCGTGCTCGCCGCGGCGCACGACGAGTTCTTCGCCCCCACCCGGCGCGCGTCCTTCAGGAAGGCCCTGCTCACGCTGGGGTCGCTGCTCGGCGTCTCGTTCGCGGTCGGGTACACGCTGGTGACGCTCTTCCCCGGTACGCTCAAGCCGGGCGACCACCTTCCCTGGACGGTGGAACACACCCTCGGCGGGGTCGTCACCCTCGACTTCTACCGCGCCGGGCGCCCGCCGTCGTGGGTCAACCTCGTGATCGGCCTGCTCAGCGCGGTCGCGGTGCTGGTCGCGTTCGCCGTGCTGTTCCGGTCCCAGCGGGCCCGCGCCGAGCTGCCCGCCGAGGGCGAGGAGCGCGTCAGGGCGCTGCTGCGGGCGTACGGCGCGCGCGACTCGCTCGGCTACTTCGCCACCCGCCGCGACCGCGCCGTCATCTTCTCGCCCAGCGGCAAGGCGGCGGTCTCCTACCGGGTGGTCGCCGGGGTGTGCCTGGCCGGGGGAGACCCGATCGGCGACGTCGAGGCATGGGGGCACGCGATCCGGGCCTGGATGGACGAGGCCCGCCGCTACGGCTGGGCGCCCGCGGCGATCGGCCCCAGCGAGGCCGCCGCCCACGCCTACGCCCGCGCCGGGCTGCGGGTGCTGGAAGTCGGCGACGAGGCCGTCATCGAGGTCGCGGCGTTCGGCCTGGAGGGCCGCGAGATGCGCGGGGTGCGCCAGGCCGTCAACCGGGTGCGGCGCGCGGGCTTCACGCTGCGGGTCCGCCGGCACGCCGACCTGACGCCCGAGGAGATGCGCCACGTCATCGACCGCGCCGCCGCCTGGCGCGACACCCGCGCCGAGCGGGGGTTCTCGATGGCCCTCGGACGGCTCGGCGACCCGGCGGACGGCGCGTGCGTGCTGGTGGAGGCCAGGGACGCCGAGGGAGGGCTCGCCGCGATCCTGTCGTTCGTGCCGTGGGGCGAGGACGGGCTGTCGCTGGACCTGATGCGCCGCGACCGCGGCTCAGACAACGGGCTCATGGAGTTCATGGTCGCCGGGCTGGTGGCCGAGGCCGGGTCGCTCGGCGTCAAGCAGATCTCCCTCAACTTCGCCATGTTCCGGTCGGTGTTCGAGGGCGGGGCGCGGCTCGGCGCCGGGCCGGTGCTGCGGCTGTGGCGGTGCACCCTGCTGTTCCTGTCGCGGTGGTGGCAGCTCGAATCGCTCTACCGGGCCAACGCCAAGTACCACCCGGTGTGGACGCCGCGGTTCATCGCCTTCGAGGACACCCGCGACCTGCCCAAGGTGGGGCTCGCCTCGGTGATCGCCGAGGGCTTCCTGGCCGTCCCGCGCGTCTTCGGCCCACGCCGCTCCTGAGGTTCCACGCCGCTCCTGAGATCGGCGCCGCTTCTGAGATCCGCCGCTGTTGGGACCGGACGCGCGTGTCCCCCCGGCCCGTCCTGGGGCTGCGGCCGTCCTGGGATTGGTCAAGTTCCCGCCGCGTGCGGAGGCGGCTCGCCGGAGCGGCGCGCGCCCGGTGGTGGCATGTGCTTCATGACTGTGCTCATGATGCGCGTGACCGGATTGAGTGTCGTGCTGGCGGCCGCCGGCGTCGTCTTCGCGGGACCGCAGGCGGCGCACGCGTCTCCGGGGCCCGCCGATCCGACGGCCCCCGCGGTCTCGGCCGGTGAACCGGCGGAGCTCGGCGTAGTGGGCCGGGGGAGCGTCCGGGCCACGCCGGACGTGATGCGGCTCAGCGTCGGCGTGGAGGTGCGCAGGGACAAGGCAGGCGCGGCGTTCGCGGCCGTGAAGGAGGGCGCCGCCAGGCTGACCGACGCCCTCATCGCCGCCGGGGTGGCCCGGCAGGATCTGCGGACCAACGACCTGTCCCTCGGCACGGAGTACGAGAAGTACCCGAAGGTCGTCGGGTACCGCGCCTCGCAGGGCGTCGAGGCGCTGGTCCGTGACCTGTCGAAGGCCGACGCCGTCATCGACGCGGTGGCCGCGGCGGGCGACGAGGTGCGGCTGAGCGGCCTCTCCTTCGAGATCTCCCGGTCCCACGCCCTGCTGAAGGAGGCCCGCGCGGCGGCGTACCGCGACGCGCGGGCCAAGGCCGAGCAGTACGCCGCCCTGGCCGGCCGGCAGGTCGGCCGGGTCATGAAGCTGGAGGAGGAGGGCGACAGCGCCCCTCCTCGCTTCGCGATGGCCGAGAAGGCCTCCGTCAGCCCGGGTCAGGGCACGATCACCATCATCGTGCGGGTGATCTACGAGCTGGTGTGACGGGGGCGCCCGCCCGGGTCAGGGGAGGGCGAGCATGCGGTCGAGGGCGAGCTTGGCCCAGTAGGTGGTCTCCGGGTCCACGGTGATCTGGTTGACGACCTGGCCCTCCATCAGGGACTCCAGCGCCCAGACCAGGTGCGGCAGGTCGATGCGGTTCATCGTCGAGCAGTAGCAGACCGTGCGGTCCAGGAAGGTCACGGTCTTGTCGGGGTGCGCGGCCGCGAGCCGCTTGACCAGGTTGAGCTCGGTGCCGACCGCCCACGCCGACCCGGCCGGGGCCGCCTCCAGCGTCTTGATGATGTACTCGGTCGACCCGACCTGGTCGGCCTTGGTGACCACGTCGTGCCGGCACTCGGGGTGGACCAGCACGTTGACCCCGGGGATGCGCGCCCGCACCTCGTCCACGCAGCCGGCGGTGAAGCGGCCGTGCACCGAGCAGTGGCCGCGCCACAGGATCATCTTGGCGTCCCTGAGCTGCTGGTCGGTGAGGCCGCCGTTCGGGCGGTGCGGGTTGTAGACCACGCAGTCGTCCAGGGAGAAGCCCATCTCCAGGACGGCCGTGTTGCGCCCGAGGTGCTGGTCGGGCAGGAAGAGCACCTTCTCGCCCTGCTCGAACGCCCAGGTCAGCGCACGCCTGGCGTTGGAGGACGTGCAGACCGCGCCGCCGCCCCGCCCGCAGAACGCCTTGATGTCGGCCGAGGAGTTCATGTACGTGATCGGGACGGTGACGTCGGCGAGGCCGAGGTCGGTCAGGACGTCCCAGGCCTCCTCGACCTGGTCGAACGTCGCCATGTCGGCCATGGAGCACCCGGCGGCCATGTCGGGGAGGATCACCCGCTGGTCATCGCCGGTCAGGATGTCGGCCGACTCGGCCATGAAGTGGACGCCGCAGAAGACGATGTACTCGGCCTCGGGACGGGCGGCCGCGTCCCTGGCCAGCTTGAAGGAGTCGCCGGTCACGTCGGCGAACTGGATGACCTCGTCGCGCTGGTAGTGGTGGCCGAGCACGAACAGCCTGTCGCCGAGGGCGGCCTTGGCCTTCACCGCGCGCGCCACGAGATCCGGATCGGACGCCGGGGGCAGTTCCCCGGGACAGTCGACGCCGCGCTCGCTGTGCGGGTCGGTGCCCTGGCCGAGGACGAAGAGAGGGATCCCGGTGTCGAGAGTGGTCACGGCTGTACACCTCTTGTGGGGACTTATCGTCTAGTTGACGACTAATCATGACACATGGCGGCGGCCCGATATTCCCGAGGGTGCGGAGTTCGGAGTTCGGAGCGTGAGACAGGAATGTGTAGTGGTCCCCTGGTGTTGGTAGCGTCTAAGTGAGACCTCAGAAAAAGGCCACCGTCCCCTCGTGGGGGCGTTGGGGCAGACGGGGAGTCAACAGATGACGGTTGAGAGCAGCGAGACCACGCAGCAGGGCTTGATCCTGACCGACGCGGCCGCGGCCAAGGTGCACAGCCTGCTCGAGCAGCAGGGTGAGGAGGGCCTCCAGCTCCGTGTCGCGGTGCAGCCCGGCGGCTGCTCCGGCCTGCGCTACCAGCTCTTCTTCGACGACCGCTCGATGGACGGGGACGTCGTCTCCGACTTCGGCGGCGTCAGTGTCGTCACCGACCGCATGAGCGCTCCGTACCTCACGGGCGCCACGGTCGACTTCGTCGACACGATCGAGAAGCAGGGCTTCACGATCGACAACCCGAACGCCACGGGTTCCTGCGCCTGCGGCGACTCGTTCAACTAAAGAACGGGTCGCCACCGCCCCGCCCGTAGGGAGATCGCCGGGCGGGGTCGAGGCATGCCCGGAGGCGTCTCGCCGGGCATGCCTTCTCGCGCCGGCTGGCCACCCCACCCGGGACGGTCGCGAGGTCGCTCCGCGCTCCGGGGAGCTCTAGGGGTCGCCGCGTCCCCGCAGGTGACGAATGCCACAACCTTGGCGCGAGCCGCCCGGGACGGGCCGATCAAGATCGTCGGCGGCGCGGTCGTATCGCTATGGCCGGTGTTTCCGTGTCATATTCTTGGCGAGCTCAACGAGGCTGACCGACGCCGACCGTGGCCGACGGCCGTGGCTGAAAACGAGGAGAGCGACCCGTGCGCATCGCCGTCACCGGCTCCATCGCGACCGACAATCTGATGACGTTCCCGGGCAGCTTCGGGGAACAGCTCATCGCCGAGCAGCTCGACCGCGTCTCACTGTCCTTCCTCGTCGACGATCTCCAGATCCGGCGCGGGGGCGTGGCCGCCAACATCGCGTTCGGCATGGGCTGCCTGGGCTTGAAGCCGGTCCTGGTGGGCGCCGTCGGCGACGACTTCGCCGACTACCGCTCCTGGCTGGAGCGCCACGGCGTCGACTGCGACTCGGTGCACATCTCCCGGACACGCCACACGGCCCGATTCCTGTGCACCACTGACGAGCACCACAACCAGATCGCGTCCTTCTACACCGGCGCGATGGCCGAGGCGCGCGAGATCGAGCTGCAGCCCGTCGCCGACCGCGTGAACGGCCTCGACCTGGTGCTGATCAGCCCGAACGACCCTGACGCGATGTTCCGCCACACCGACGAGTGCCGCCAGCGCGGCATCCCCTTCGCGGCCGACCCCTCCCAGCAGCTCGCCCGCATGGGCGGCGACGAGATCAGGTCGCTGGTCGAGGGCGCGGCCTACCTCTTCACCAACGACTACGAGAAGGCCCTGGTCGAGCAGAAGACCGGCTGGTCGGACGAAGAGGTTCTGGAGCGCGTCGGCGTGCGGGTGACCACCCTCGGCCCGAAGGGCGCGCGCATCGACCGCAAGGGCGAGCCGTCCATCCACGTCCCCCCGGCCCCCGAGCTGGGCAAGGTCGACCCGACCGGCGTCGGCGACGCCTTCCGCGCGGGCTTCCTGTCGGCCCTCGCCTGGGGCGCGTCGCTGGAGCGGTGCGGCCAGGTCGGCAACCTCATCGCCACCCACGTGCTCGAAGAGGTCGGCGGCCAGGAGTACAAGCTCGGCAAGCAGGGCTTCCTGGACCGTTTCTCGGCCTCGTACGGCCCCGAGGCCGCCGCCGAGATCGCCTCGCACCTGTCCTGCCACTACGCCTGACCCGCTGCGGCCTCCAAAGCGCCCCGAACCCGCCGTGCCGAAGGCGCGGCCATGAACAGAGTTCGGGGCGCGGCGGTGTTCTGGAGTCCTTGCCCGCAAGGGCGGAAGAACGCCGCCAAAAGGGGAGCCCCGAACCGCCGCGCCGGAGGCGCGGCAATAGGCACAGTCAGTAGTTGCGCCGCACGTGGATGGCCCAGCCTCCCTGGGGCAGGTCGTAGCTGCCCATATGGTGGTGGGACTTCAGACGGCACCACGCCGGCACGTCGGTGAACGCCGCGGGATCGTCGGCGAGCACGGCGACGGTCGCGTTCATCGGCACGTCGTTGATCTGCTGCGCCAGCATGATGATCGGGATCGGGCACTTGCGCCCGAGCGCGTCGATCGTCAGCGCCACCTCGGGCGCGGCCGCCTCCTGGCGCGGAGCCTCCTCGGCGTCCCGCCGCCTGGCCATCACGACCGCGTCCTTTCCCCGGCGCGGGACACGTGGCCGCTCATGGCGACTCGACCCCGACGGCGGCGCGGAGGCGCCGGACGATGTCCGGGAGGACGGCCAGGAAGCGGTCGACGTCCGCCTCGGACGCGTCCCGGGGCAGGGACACCCGGACGTTCCCGTGCGTGAGCACTCCCATGGCCTCCAATACGTGTGATGGTCGTAGCGTACTCGCCGTGCACGAACTACCGGACGATACGGCGAATCCGGACCTATCCAACTCTGTCAGTATCGCCTCACCGGCCACGTAAAGACACGAAAAGGTGACGATGTGCGGAGCCCGCTCGACCGGGTCGCCGACCACCTCGACGTCGGACACCAGCCGGGGCACGGCCTCGCGGATGCGGTCGACCAGCGCCGACAGCCGGGCGTTGTCCCGCTCGGCCTCGGCCACGCGCGCCTTGAGCGCCGCCACCGCCGCCAGGACGGCCGGGACGTTCTCGAAGCCCGGCACCCGGCGCCGTTCCCGCTCGTCCTCAGGCAGCGGCGAGCGCCACCGCGTGCCCTTGCGCACCGCCAGCACGCCCACGCCGGCCGGGCCGCCCCACTTGTGCGCGCTGGCCGCCAGCACCGACCACCCGGGCGGGACGGGCAGCCGCCCGAGCGTCTGCGCCGCGTCCACGAGCAGCGGCACCCCGGCCGCCCGGCACGCCTCCGCCACCCGCGCCACCGGCTGGAGCGTGCCGACCTCGTGGTTGGCCGTCTGCAGGCAGGCCAGAGCGGTGCCCTCCCGCGCCACGGCCGCCGCGAACTCCTCGGGGTCGACCCGGCCCGTCAGCCCGACCCCGACGACGTCCATCTCGCCGCCCTCGCGCTGGTGGACGGCCCCCGCATGCAGCACGCTGGAATGCTCCACGGCGCCGGTGACCATGCGGCGGCCCGCGCGGCGGCGGCCGAGCAGCGTCCCGAGCACCCCGAGGTGGATCGCCTGGGTGCCGGATGAGGTGAAGGACACCTCGTCCGGCCGCGCGCCGATCACCTCGGCGGCCTCCTCGCGCGCCCGCTCAAGCAGCATGCGCGAGCGCCGCGCCGCGCCGTACAGCCGGGCGGGGTCGGCCGCGTCGAGGGCGCCGATCAGCGCCTCGCGCGCGGCGGGATGCAGGGGTTCGGTGGAGGCCGCGTCGAAGTACGCCACGCGTTCATGGTCGCACCGGCTCCGGGTACGGGCGTCGGCGGGCCGGGGGAGCGGGGGCCGCGAGCGGGCAGGTCGCGACGTGCCCGGCACGTTCACGGGGGCTGAGAAGGAGGGCGGGCCCAGTGCGCGCTAATGTGTCCCCCAGCGTGACGTGAGACAACTTAGAACGCGAATCCCGTTTGAGATCGTGAATCTGGAAACGACCGCCCAGGAGGGGGACTCTTGGGCTTTAACTGTGGAGTAGGCGATCCGTGAGTCCGACCCGCCGTTCTACACGGCGCCCGTTGGCACGCAGGGTGCCGCGCGCCGCCGCTCTGGCGGTGCTGCTGGTGTCCCTGACGGCGTGTGGAGGGCCTGGCACGTGGTCTCGTGCCGGCATGCCCGAGGGTGTCACCAAGGAGGCCGGCATCGTCCAGAATCTCTGGAACGGTGCCTGGATCGCCTCCCTCGCCGTAGGTGTCGTCGTCTGGGGCCTGATCCTCTGGGCCTGCGCGTTCCACCGCAAGCGGAAGAACTCGCCCGACGCGCTGCCGCCCCAGGTGCGCTACAACCTGCCGATCGAGATCCTCTACACGACGGTCCCGATCATCATGGTGGCGGTGTTCTTCTACTTCACCGCGCGTGACGAGAACGCGATCGTCGCGGTGTCGAAGAACCCCGACGTCAAGGTCAAGGTCGAGGGCTTCCAGTGGAGCTGGCGCTTCACCAGCGAGTACAACGGCAAGACCGTCAGCGTCGTCGGCACACCCGCCAAGAAGCCCGAACTGGTGCTCCCGGTGGACAAGAAGGTCCAGTTCGACCTCGTCTCGCCGGACGTGAACCACTCGTTCTGGGTTCCCGCGTTCCTGTTCAAGCGTGACGTCATTCCCGGGGTCAAGAACGTCTTCGAGATCCAGACGCTCAACAAGACCGGCACCTTCGCCGGGCGCTGCGCCGAGCTCTGTGGCGTCGACCACAGCCGCATGCTCTTCTCGGTGAAGCTCGTGCCCCAGGAGCAATACGACACGTACGTCAACCAGGCTGGGAGTGCCCAGTGACCGCCGCTAGCGAACCGCTCCACGGAGGCGTCCCCGCGAGGCGCGCCCGCAAGGGGAACGTCATCGTCCGGTGGATGTCCTCCACCGACCACAAGGTGATCGGGCACCTGTACCTGATCACGTCTTTCGTGTTCTTCCTGATCGGCGGCGTCATGGCGCTGATCATGCGCGCCGAGCTCGCGCAGCCGGGCCTCGAGTTCGTGAGCAACGAGCAGTTCAACCAGTTGTTCACGATGCACGGCACGATCATGCTGCTGATGTTCGCGACCCCGCTGTTCGCGGGCTTCGCCAACGAGCTGATGCCGCTGCAGATCGGCGCCCCCGACGTCGCGTTCCCGCGCCTCAACATGGTGAGCTACTGGCTCTACCTGTTCGGCAGCACGATCGCCGTCTCGGGCTTCTTCACCCCCGACGGCGCCGCCTCCTTCGGCTGGACGGCCTACACGCCGCTGTCGGACGCCGTGTCCTCGCCCGGCCTCGGCGGCGACCTGTGGATCATGGGTCTGTCGATGTCCGGCATCGGCACCATCCTCGGCGCGGTGAACTTCATCACGACGATCGTCACCATGCGCGCGCCCGGCATGACGATGTTCCGCATGCCGATCTTCACCTGGAACATCCTGCTCACCAGCATCCTGGTGCTGCTGGCCTTCCCGGTGCTGGCCGCCGCCCTGCTCGCCCTCGAGGCGGACCGTCATCTCGGGGCGCACATCTTCGACTCGACGACCGGCGGTGCGATGCTCTTTCAGCACCTGTTCTGGTTCTTCGGTCACCCCGAGGTGTACATCATCGCGCTGCCGTTCTTCGGCATCATCACCGAAGTGCTCCCGGTCTTCAGCCGCAAGCCGGTCTTCGGCTACATCAGCCTCATCGGCGCGACCATCTCCATCGCGGGCCTGTCCGTGGCGGTGTGGGCGCACCACATGTTCGTGACCGGCCAGGTCCTGCTGCCGTTCTTCTCGTTCATGACCTTCCTCATCGCCGTCCCGACCGGTGTGAAGTTCTTCAACTGGATCGGCACGATGTGGCGGGGCCACCTGTCGTTCGAGTCGCCGATGCTCTTCGCGGTCGGCTTCCTGGTGACGTTCCTGTTCGGCGGCCTGACCGGTGTCATCCTGGCCTCGCCCCCGCTGGACTTCCAGGTCAGCGACTCCTACTTCGTCGTCGCGCACTTCCACTACGTGGTCTTCGGCACCGTCGTGTTCGCGATGTTCTCCGGGTTCTACTTCTGGTGGCCGAAGTTCACCGGCAAGATGCTCAACGACACGCTCGGCAAGTTCCACTTCTGGACGTTGTTCATCGGCTTCCACACGACGTTCCTGGTGCAGCACTGGCTCGGCGCCGAAGGCTTCCCGCGCCGCTACGCCGACTACTCGGCGGCGGACGGCTTCACCGACCTGAACGTCGTGTCCTCGGTCGGCGCGTTCGTCCTGGGCGCCTCGACGCTGCCGTTCCTGTACAACGTGTGGCGCACCGCGCGCACGGCGCCCAAGGTGCTCGTCGACGACCCGTGGGGCTTCGGCAACTCCCTGGAGTGGGCCACGTCCTGCCCGCCGCCCCGGCACAACTTCACGTCGCTGCCGCGGATCCGGTCGGAGCGTCCCGCCTTCGACCTGCACAACCCGCCCGCGCCCGTCCCTGACAAGGAACTGGAGGAGGCCCGATGAAGGTTCAGGGGTGGATGTTCGTCCTGTGCGGCATCTTCTTCGCCGCAGTGGACCTCGTGTACTGGTTCTGGTCCAAGGAGCCGACGGGCACGACCGCGCTGGCCATCTCGGTCGGCCTGGCGCTCATGATCGGCTACTACCTGCTCTACACGGCCCGCCGCATCGGCGCCCAGCCCGAGGACAGGAAGGACGCCGAGATCAGCGACGGCGCCGGCGAGCTCGGGTTCTTCAGCCCGTCGAGCTGGTGGCCGCTCTTCGTCTGCCTCGCCGCCGCCCTGATGACCGTCGGGTTCATCATCGGCTGGTGGATGTTCATCATCGGCGCGTTCGCGGTGATCATGACCAGCATCGGCTTCGTCTTCCAGTACTACCGGGGCCACTTCTCGCACTGATCGCCCTCTGATCTACGCGCCCGCCCCGGCGCCAGGCCACATGTCGCGGGCGGCGGGCGGTTCCCCCAAGGGACCGC
>NZ_JBFBCI010000072.1:0-40698 GCF_040683095.1 Sphaerisporangium sp. NPDC051017 | reverse complement strand
GGCTTTCGGCATGCCCGAACCCGGAACTCTGCACCCAACACCATGATCAACACGACCTCAGGAAAGCTTGATCATGATCGTGAAAGATCTGGGCCCGCCAGGCCATCCGGCGCGGGACCTTCCGCTCGGTCAAAGACCTCACTGGGGCTATCCGGCGTTTCATCGACGCCTACAACAGCCGCTGCCAGCCATTCGCCTGGACCAAGACAGCCGACGAAATCCTCACGAAAGCCAAGCGTAAAGAAACTTCACATACGCAACACTAGGCGTCTCACCCTTGGGCTGTGTGATACTCGATAAACTCGTAATCGTCGCTCCGAAGAATTCCACTCTCTCATCCGACGGCACTCACGTCACCCTCGCCGGGGTGGGCACCTTCGCGATCGGCGGATCAATCCGTACTGACGACTGGACCATCCGGCGGCCCAAGGCCGGCACCATAGGATTGCCCGATAATTTCGCGGCATGCGGTAACGGTGGCTTCACAGTAATTCATCCCTCGGCAATGCGGTGCCACTGTGCGGCTCTGCGGGGCATGTCCGCGAGCCGGACGCTGCATGCCCTGGGGAGCCGGTTGGCCCATTGTCGCTGTAGTCGATACGACACCGTTGCCGAGGAGAGTCCAGGCTAAGTTGGAGGATTTTCTGAGCCGGGCGGGACAGCGTGAAGTCGCCGGAGTGGGGGCCGTGATCGCATTGCGGGGTATCAGGGTAACGGGGACGGCAGGATACTCCGAACCATTCACGGCAAGGAGTTTCACGTGTCAAAAATGCTATTGTCCCCCGCGCGGTTCGCCGCGGCCGGAGCGGCAGTGGTCGCCGCCCTGGTCCACGGAGTCGTCCTCGAAGACCACTTACAGAAGGCGCCGTATCTCGGCGTGGCGTTCGTCCTCTACATACTCACCTGTGCGGTACTCGCGCTGCTTCTGGTACGCCGGGACAGCGCCTGGGTCTGGTCGGCGACCGGCGCGCTGGGCCTGGCCGCGATCGGCACCTACGCGCTGAGCCGTTCGGCCGGACTCCCGCAGGTCCGCGGCGACCTGGGAAGCTGGACCGACCCCGCCGGTCTCCTGGCGATCAGCGCTGAACTGACCATGACCGGCGCCGCCGCGTTCGCCTTCTGGTGGCACCGCTACGGGCAGGCGAGCGAACGGCCGACGCGGGCCCTGGCGCCGTGGGCGGCCAGCGCGGTGGTGGTGGCGCTCGGCATCGCCACGGTCGGTGCCGTCACGACGGGAACCGCGGCCGGCGGCGCGTCGGCGAGCAGCGGTATGTCGATGACGGACGTCACCGACTGGAACAGCATGGGCGCGGCCTTCAGCACCAACGGCACCACGCGCACGTACTACATCAGCGCCGACGAGGTGACGTGGAACTATGCTCCGCTGGGCTACAACGGCACCACCGGACAGCCGTTCGACGAAGAAGCCGAGACATTCGTCAAGTCCGGACCGGGCCGTATCGGCTCGAAGTACTACAAGTGCCTGTACCGGGGGTACACCAACGACTCGTTCAACATGCTCGTCCCGCGCAGCGCGGACGACCAGTACCTGGGACTTCTCGGGCCGGTGATCCGCGGGGTGGTCGGCGACACCATCCGGGTGGTCTTCCGTAACACCTGCTCGATCCCCACCAGCGTGCATCCGCACGGCGTGTTCTACACCAAGAACGCCGAAGGCGCGCCGTACAGCGACGGAACCTCGGGCTCCGACAAGTACGACGACGCGGTCCCGACCGGCGGGCGGCACACCTACGTCTGGCAGGTGCCCGAGCGTGCCGGACCTGGTCCGCACGACGGCACGTCGGTGATGTGGATGTACCACTCGCACACCGACGAGATCGGCGACACCTACGCCGGCCTGATGGGCCCGATGGTCATCACCAAGGCCGGGTCCGCCCGCGCGGACGGCAGCCCCAACGACGTCGACCGGGAGATTTTCGGATTGTTCTCGGTGATGGACGAGAACAAGAGTCCCTACCTGGAGCGCAGTCTGGAGGCCTTCGCCGACCAGCCGTACCCGGACCTGGATGACGAGGGCTTCAACGAATCGAACCTGATGCACTCCATCAACGGGTACGTCTACGGCAGCATGCCGACGGTGAAGCTCCGCAGGGGGCAGCACGTGCGCTGGTACGAGATGAGCATGGGCACCGAGGTGGACCTGCACACCCCGCACTGGCACGGCAACACCGTCACGGTCGGCGGGATGCGGATGGACGTGGTCAACCTGCTCCCGGCGTCCATGGCCGTCGCGGACATGGTGCCGGACGACATCGGGACCTGGCTGTACCACTGCCACGTCAACGACCACATCTCTGCGGGCATGATGGCGCGTTACCAGGTCACCAGCTGACCCGGCACCCCCGCCATCCCTGAGTCCCGCCTGACCAGGTGCCCCTGCCGGCCGTGAGTCCCGCCACCGTCCGGGACGCGCGCCCACCGGACCCTTGACCACGGTGCGGCCACGAGTTCGAACGGCCCTCGCCCCTGAACCGGGCGAGGGCCTTTGATCGGTCGTACTTGGTACTACTTGGCGGCTTTGACGAACTCGGTGGTGTAGGTCTTGGACAGGTCGATGCTGTCCTTCTTGCCCTGGACGTTCGGCGAGAACAGGCTGAGCACCTCCAGGACGTTCTTGGCGCCCTCCTCGTCCATCAGGCCGTCGGGGCGGAAGATGCTCTTGGTGTCGTTGATCGACTTGGCGTACAGGGCGGGGTCGCCGCCGGCGTACTCGGTGGGCATCTTGGCGGCGATCTCCTCGGCGGAGTGCTCGTTGATGAACTTCAGCGTCTTCACCAGGGCGTTGGCGAGCTTCTGGACGGTCGGCTTGTTGGCCTGCACCCAGGCGCAGTCCATGTACAGCGAGCTGGCCGGGTAGAGGCCGCCGAGGGCCGCCCGGGTGCCCTCCTCGGTGCGCATGTCGATGATGATCTTGCCCTTGCCCGTCGAGGTGAGCTTGGCTGCGGTGGGGTCGGTGGTCATGCCCGCGTCGATGCCGCCGTTGTCCATGGCGGCGATGAACGTCGGGCCGGCGCCCGCCTTGACCCGGGTGATGTCCTCGGTCTTCAGGCCCGCCTTGACGGCGAGCGCCTGGGTGAGGAAGTCGGTCGAGGAGCCGGGGCTGGTGATGCCGAGCCGCTTGCCCTTGAAGTCGGCCGGTGACTTGATCTTGTCGGCCTGCGCGGTCGAGACGACCTCGACCTCTCCGGGCACGTCGGCGAACTGCACGACGCTCTGGATGCACTTGCCCTTGGTCTGCAGGTCGATCGTGTGGTCGTAGAAGCCGACGACACCCTGGACGTCGCCGCTGATGAGGACGTTCTCGGCCTGCGCGCCCGAGGGCTCGGTGAGCAACTGGACGTCCACGCCCTCCTGCTTGAAGTAACCGAGCTGCTCGGTCAGCTTGGGCGGCAGGTAGATGACCTTGTCGATGCCGCCGATCATGATCTTGACCTGCGGGCCCTTGGCGCCCTCGGCGGCGGTGGCGGTACGGGAGTCGCGGCAGCCGGTGGCGGCGACGACCATCGCCAGGCCGGCGACGGCGGTGACGGCAAGGCGGGATGTGGCGTTCATGGCGGGTCTTGCTCCGATCAGATCTGTGCTTCGGCGGCGGCGGACGGCGGGCGCCAGGCGAGGAGCCGGCGTTCGAGGAGGGTGAGCAGCCATTCGGCGAGCAGCGCCATGACCGTGATGATGATCATTCCGGCGTAGATGCCGGCCGAGTCGAAGGTGCCCTGGGCGTGGTTGATGAGCAGGCCGAGGCCCTTGTCGGCGCCGGTGTACTCGCCGACGATCGCGCCGATCAGCGCGAAGCCGAAGGCGACGTGCAGGCTGGCGAGGATCCACGATGTCGCGCTGGGCAGCACGATCGTCAGCAGGATCTGCCGGGGCCGGGCGCCGAGGATGCGCGCGTTGTCGATCAGCGTCTTGTCGACCTCGCGCGCGCCCTGGAAGGCGTTGAAGAAGACGGCGAAGAAGACCAGGACGACGGCGGTCGCGACCTTGGAGGACATGCCGAGCCCGAACCAGATCACGAACAGCGACGCCAGGACGATGCGCGGGATCGCGTTCGCCGCCTTGATGAACGGCGCGCACACCTCGGCCAGGAAGCGTCCCCGGCCGAGCAGGACGCCGAGGACGACTCCGGCGAGCGCGCCGATGACAAACCCGGCGACCGCCTCCTCCAGGGTGACGGCGATCTGCTCCCAGATCGTGCCGAACGCCGTGCCGCTGGTGAACCAGTCGACGAGGCGGCCCCAGATGGCGCTGGGCTTGGAGTAGTAGAAGGGGTCCAGGAACGTACTCGCGGACAGCTCCCAGCTTGCCAGCCAGAGCACGACCAGCAGCACGCGCGTCGCGGTGATCTTCGGGACGCGTAGGCCACGGCGGCGGGGGCGCGCGGGGGCGTCGTCCCGTACTGCGGGGGTTTCGAGGGCTTGCTGGGACATGGGATCGTCCTCCTTGACGTCCTCCTTCACGGCGACGCCGACGCCGTCACGGGTGCGGGCGCGGGCGCGGATCGAGGGGTCGGTCGACTCGTTCGGGCCGGTGAGCGGCGCGGGCTCAGGCGACACGGCCGCACGGCGCTCAGGCGGCACGACGGGTTCCGGCGGCACGGCGGCACGGCGCTCAGGCGGCACGGCGGGCTCCCCGGGCGCGGGTGATCTCGACCTCTTCGCGCAGCGCGTCCCACACCTCGCGGTAGACCTCCAGGAAGGACTCCTCCAGCCGGATCTCCTCCACGCGGCGCGGCCGTTCGAGCCGTACCGGGATGACCTTCTTGGTGGTGGCGGGGGCGGCGGTCATGACGACCACCGTGTCGGCCAGCGCGATGGCCTCGGTCAGGTCGTGGGTCACGAAGACGACGGCGGCACCGCTGCCCGACCACAGGTCCAGCAGCAGGTCCTGCATGTGCTCGCGAGTCTGGACGTCCAGGGCGCTGAACGGCTCGTCCATGAGCAGGATCGACGGCTCGTTGATCAGCGTCTGGGCCAGCGCGACGCGTTTGCGCATGCCGCCGGAGAGCTGGTGGGGGTAGTAGCGCTCGAACCCGGCGAGCCCGACCTTGGCCACCCAGTCCCGGGCCCGGTCGCGGGCGTCGGCCCTGGTGGCGCCGCGGTAGCGGGGGCCGGCGGCGACGTTGTCGAGCACGGTGCGCCATGGCAGCACGGCGTCCTGCTGGAACATGTAGCCGAGCCCGTCCGGGATGCCGGTCACGGGCCTGCCCTGAACGAGCACCTGGCCGTCGCTGGCGGGCGCGAGGCCGGAGATCATGGACAGGCTCGTGGACTTCCCGCAGCCCGTGGGCCCGACCACGCTCACGAACTCGCCTTGGCGGACGTTAAGGGTCATGTTCCTCGCGGCGGTGTAGTCGCCGCCGTCGCGGGTCGGGAAGCGCTTGGTGACGCCGCGCAGCTCGATGGCGTCGCCCCCCGCCCGGGGTGCGGCGGCTGGGGCGCTGGGGGTGGTCAATTTCTGCTCCTTCCGGACGATGTCCGGCTCCTGACACGCGGAGGAAACGTCGGCCTGGTAGTCATGAAGGGGAACGGGGAATTCGTTTCCCGGGAACGTAGGCCGGTGTGACAGGCCTCACTAGCCTTGTGCCGGTTGTGTGAGCAAAGCGCGTATTTCGCGTTTTGCTCTTTTTGCGCGCGGGCTCGCGCGGGGCGGGCGGGAGTATCGTGCTCCCATGTCCTGGCCTGGGCGGCGTCCCCCGCTGCGCTTCGCGACGCAGGCCCTGCTCGTCCAGGTCGCCGTGCTCCTGCTGATCCTCGGGCTCGGCTTCGCGCTGGTGGCCTACATGCTCCACGCGGAGCTCGAGAAGCAGTACGAAGAACGCGCCCTCGCCGTCGCGCGCTCGGTCGCCGCCGACGCCGAGATCGTGCGCGACGTCGCCGCCCACGACCGGTCCGGCGACGTGCAGGAACGCGCCGAGGCGGCCCGGCGGCGCGCGGGCGTCCTGTTCGTCGTCGTCGCCGACGACCACGGCATCCGCTACTCCCACCCCGACGCCGACCGCCTCGGGCAGCGGGTCAGCACCGCCCCCGAGGCCCTCAGCGGCCACGAGGTCGTCACCTTCGAGACCGGCACGCTCGGCCCGTCCGCACGGGGCAAGGTCCCCCTGCTCACCGCCACCGGCCAGGTGGTCGGCCAGGTCAGCGTGGGAATCGCGGCCGACGAGGTGTCCCGCCGCATCGGCGACCTGTTGCGCCCCGCCGCCGGGTTCACCGGGGTCGCCCTCGCCCTCGGCGTCGTCGCCTCCGCCGGGCTCGCCCGCAGGCTCAAACGCCAGACCCTCGGACTGGAACCCACCGACCTCGCCGACCTGCTGCGCGAGCGCGAGGCCGTCCTGCACGGCATCGACGAGGGCGTCCTCGCCGTCGACCCGGCCGGGCGGGTCACCATCTGCAACGACGCGGCGGCGCGCCTGATCGGCGGCCGGCCCCTCCTCGGCGCCCCGGCCGCCGACGCGGGCCTGCCGTCCGGGCTGCGCACGCTGCTGTCCGAGCGGACGAAGGCGCGCGGCGTCCTCGTCGCCACCGAGGACCGCATGCTCGTCGTCACCGCCGCCCCCGTACGCCGGGGCGACCGCGACCTCGGCCACGTGCTCACCCTGCGCGACCGCACCGACCTGGACGCGATGGCCCGCGAGCTGGACGTCGTCCGCGCGCTCTCCGACGCGCTGCGGGCGCAGGCGCACGAGTACACCAACCGGCTGCACACGCTGTCCGGCCTGCTCAGCCTCGGGCACCGCGACGAGGCCGTCGCCTACCTGCGGGAACTCGCCGACGACCCGCTGGCCACCGAGTACGGCGACGGCGGACGGCTGCGCGACCCGTACATTCGCGGGCTGCTCGCCGCCAAGACCGCCGTCGCCTCCGAACGCGGGGTCGATCTGCGGCTCAGCGCCGACTCGTTCGTCCCCGCGCAGCTCAAGGCGCCGCTGGACGTCGTCACCATCCTCGGCAACCTGGTGGACAACGCCACCGCCGCCGCGCAGGCCGGGTCCCGGCGCCCCGCCTGGGTCGAGGTCTCGCTGGTCTCCGAGGCCGACGTTCTGCACATGGTGGTCGTGGACAGCGGGGACGGCGTGCCCGCCGAGGCCGTCGACCGGCTCTTCGACCAGGACTTCACCACCGCCGCCGACGACACCCGGCCGCACGGCGTCGGCCTGGCCCTCGCCCGGCGGCTCACGCTGCGCCACTGCGGCGAACTCGCCCTCACCCGCGCGTCCGGGACCGACTGCGGCGCCGTCTTCGTCACCCGCCTCCCCAACGCCATCACCCGGGGTGACGCATGACACTTCGCCCCGTTCCCGTTGTCGGCGTTCTTGGCGTCACCTCGGGTGGGACGCCGTGAAGGGCGGCTCGACGATCCGCGTGCTGGTCGTGGACGACGACTTCCGGGTCGCGGACGTCCACGCCCGGTACGTGCGGCGGGTCCCCGGCTTCGAGGTCGCCGGCATCGCCCACACGGCCGCCGAGGCCGTCGAGATGGCCGACCGCCTGCGTCCCCACCTCGCGCTGCTCGACCAGTACCTGCCCGACGCGCCCGGCACGTCCATCGCCCCGCGCCTCGGATGCGACGTGATCATGCTCACCGCCGCCGCCGAGCGCGCCGTCGTCCGCGAGGCGATGCGGCGCGGAGTCGTCAACTACCTGGTCAAACCGTTCAGCGAAGCCGACCTCGCCGAACGGCTGCGCGCGTACGCGCGGTTCCACGGGCAGCTCGGCGGCGACCGGACGCTCGACCAGGCCGAGATCGACCGCGCGATCCGCGTCCTGCACGAGGGCGACCGGGTGGACGCGGCCGTACGCAAGGGACGGTCCAGCCAGACGGCACGGCTGGTCATCGACGCCGTGCGCACCGCGGGCGAGCCCGTCACGGCGGCCGACGTCGCCGCCCGCCTCGGGCTCTCACGGGCGACCGCGCAACGTTACCTGTCGGACCTCGCCGCCGACGGCCGCGTCGCCGTCGGCCTCCGGTACGGCACCACGGGGCGGCCGGAGCACCTGTACCGCTGGCCCGCGCCGCAGTAGGCCACGAACACGATCGGCACACGCCCGGCCGACGGCGTGCGGTCGGCCTGGGCACACGTGACGCCGGACCGCCGCTGAGCGTGCGCCGCGGGCCGGCTTCGGTGGCCGGTCGGGTCAGCGGGCGCGGCGCTCGGCGGACTCGACGACGTTCGTCAGCAGCATCGCGCGGGTCATCGGGCCGACGCCGCCCGGGTTGGGGGCGAAGAACCCCGCGACGTCCTCGACCTCCAGGGCGACGTCACCGGCCAGCTTCCCGTCCAGGCGGGACACGCCGACGTCCAGGACGGCGGCGCCCGGCTTCACCATGTCGGCCGTGATCAGCCCGGGCACCCCGGCGGCGGCCACGACGATGTCGGCCCCGCGCACATGGGCCGCGAGGTCATGGGTGCCGGTGTGGCAGAGGGTGACGGTGGCGTTCTCGGTGCGGCGGGTGAGCAGCAGGCCGAGGGGACGGCCCACCGTGATGCCCCGGCCGATCACCGTGACCTCGGCGCCCTTGATCGGCACGCCGTACTCCTGCAGGAGCGTCACGATGCCGCGCGGCGTGCACGGCAGCGGCGCGTCCACCATGTGGACGAGACGGCCCAGGTTGACCGGGTGCAGGCCGTCGGCGTCCTTCGAGGCGTCCATGCGCTCGATCAGCGCCTGGGTGTCGAGGTGGCGGGGCAGCGGGAGCTGCACGATGTACCCCGTGCAGGCGGGGTCGGCGTTGAGCTCGTCGATCGCGGCCTCGACGTCGGCCTGGGTGGCCGTCTCCGGGAGGTCCTTGCGGATCGAGGCGATGCCGACCTCCGCGCAGTCGCGGTGCTTGCCGGCGACGTAGATCTGGCTGCCCGGGTCCTCGCCCACCAGGATGGTGCCGAGGCCGGGCGTGACGCCTTCCGCCGCGAGCCGGGCGACCCGCTGCGCGAGGTCCGCCTTGATCTTCGCCGCGGTGGCCTTACCGTCGAGAATCTGCGCGCTCACAACTCGCCATCCTTCCATGCCGCCCCCGCGCACCACGCCCTCAGGGGTTCCGGCTCGTTCCCCGGCTCCACGCACCCGGCCGCGCGCGCACGCCCCGTCCCCCAGAGAGGTGCGGCCGGCACTGCCGAGAACTTCCGCCTGCCAAGGACAGTTTCCGGCGATGCCCGCCCCAACCTCCGCCGACCGCCGCCCCCGGTGCCGTCACGGAGGCCGGGTGATCTCGTGTGCGCGGCGCGCCCCCACCCGCTCCCGGAGAGGGAGGGCCCCTTCGTTGCGGTGCTCACGGGGTTTTGGATGCTTGAACCATGGAAAGCGTGAATCCCCCGCGAGGTCGCGAGCTGCTCATCGCTGCCAGGCACATCGCGGTCGCTCTTGGATACAACGTCGCCGACGTCACGGAACTCGCCATCACCATGGGCAACGAAGGCCGCCGTGACTGGCCCACCGCCGACCTGCTGCTGACCGCGCTCGCCGAGCTCGCCCTGCGTGCCCCCGGCCACCGCGAGATCGCCGGCCCCGCCCAGGCGGGGGAGACCCTCGGCGTCCCCCGCGTCCACCGTCTCGCCGGACTGCCGGACGACCCCCGGAAGTAGGGGGACGACCGGCAGGTGCGTGGATCAGTGGAAGAAGTGCCGCGTGCCGGTGAAGTACAGCGTGATGCCCGCCTTGGACGCGGCCTCGATGACCTCTTCGTCGCGGATGGACCCGCCCGGCTCGACGACCGCCTTCACCCCGGCGTCGATGAGCACCTGAAGCCCGTCCGCGAACGGGAAGTACGCGTCCGAGGCGCCCACGGAGCCCTTGGCCCGCTCCCCCGCCCGTGACACGGCGAGCCGCGCGGAGTCGACCCGGTTGACCTGGCCCATGCCGACGCCGACCGTCGCGCCGTCCGCGGCGAGCAGGATCGCGTTCGACTTCACCGACCGGCACGACTTCCACGCGAACGCGAGATCGGCCAGCACCTCGGGCGAGGCCGGGGACCCGGCCTTCAGCTCCCACGTGGACGGGTCGTCGCCGGGCGCGTCCACGCGGTCCACCGTCTGGACGAGCAGCCCGCCGTCGATGCGGCGGTACTCGGCGGCGCCCGCCGGCCCGGCGGGGCAGCGCAGCAGCCGGATGTTCTTCTTCGTCGTCAGCACCGCGAGCGCCTCGGGGCTGAACCCGGGCGCGACGACGACCTCGGTGAAGATCGGCGCGATCTGCTCGGCCAGCTCGCCGGTGACCTCGCCGTTCACGGCGATCACCCCGCCGTACGCGGACATCGGGTCGCAGGCGTGCGCCTTGCGGTGCGCCTCGGCGACGTCGGCGCCCACGGCCAGCCCGCAGGGGTTGGCGTGCTTGATGATCGCGACGGCGGGCTCGGAGAAGTCCCAGGCCGCGCGCCAGGCGGCGTCGGCGTCGACGTAGTTGTTGTACGACATCTCTTTGCCGTGCAACTGCTCGGCGCTCGCGAGGCCGTCCCCGGACGCGGTGTACAGCGCGGCGCCCTGGTGCGGGTTCTCGCCGTAGCGCAGCACGGCGCCGCGCGTCCAGGTGGCGCCCATGAACTCCGGCCAGCCGCCCTCCTCGGGCGCGTACACGTTGGCGAACCACGAGGCCACGGCCGTGTCGTACGCGGCGGTGTGCGCGTACGCCTGGGCGGCGAGGCGGCGGCGCTGCGGCTCGGTGAACCCGCCCTCCTCGACGGCCCGCAGGACGTCCCCGTACGCGCGCGGGTCCACGACGACCGCGACCGTGCCGTGGTTCTTGGCCGCCGCGCGGATCATGGCCGGGCCGCCGATGTCGATCTGCTCGACGCAGTCCTCCTCGGACGCGCCGGAGGCCACCGTCTCCTGGAAGGGGTACAGGTTGACGACGACGAGCTGGAACGGCTCGATCTCCAGCTCTTCGAGCTGCTTGACGTGGGAGGGGTTCGCCCCGTCGGCCAGCAGGCCGGCGTGCACGCGCGGGTGGAGGGTCTTGACCCGGCCGCCGAGGCACTCGGGGAAGCCCGTGAGCGACTCCACCGGGGTCACCGGCACACCGAAGGAGGCGATCTTCGAGGCTGTGCCGCCCGTGGACACGATCTCGACGCCTGCGGCGTCCAACACCCGGGCCAGCTCCTCCAGCCCCGACTTGTCATAAACGGTGATCAACGCGCGCCGGATGGCGATGCGGGTCACTTCGTGCTCCTCCCTGTGTCCGGGTGGTCCGGCACGCCGGACGGCCCGGATGTTGCGACTGGCTCAGAGACTCTCACGCGCCCCGGCCCTTGAGCGCCTCCGTGCCCTCCCACCGTTCCGCGTCGCCGGCGGGCCGGCCGAGGCGGACGTGACGGCCGGCCATCGTCCAGCCGTACCGGGCCATGCGGCCCACGACGTCCACGAGCAGGCGGCGCTCGACGACCTTGATGCGCTCGTGCAGCGAGTTCTCGTCGTCACCATCCTCCACCGGGACGGGCTCCTGCGCGATGACCGGGCCGGTGTCCACGCCCGCGTCGACCAGATGGACCGTGCAGCCCGTGACGCGCACGCCGTACTCCAGGGCCTGCGGGACCGCGTGGGCGCCGGGGAAGGCCGGCAACAGGGCGGGGTGGGTGTTGACGACGGGGAACGCCTCCAGCACCCGGGGGCCGAGGATCTTCATGAACCCGGCGGAGACGACGAGATCAGGGCCGTACGCGGCGATCCGCTCGTGCAGGGCCTCGTCCCACGCGGCGCGGGTCGGGAAATCAGGCACTTTGACCACGAAAGCGGGCAGACCTGCGCGCCGCGCGCGGGCCAGACCCTCGATGTCGTCGCGATCGGCGCCGACCGCGACGACATGGGCGCCATAGGCTTCGTCAGCGGTGGCGTCCATGATGGCCTGTAGGTTGGTCCCGGAACCGGAGACGAGGACCACGAGCCGAGCCGACAGGGCTGCACTCCTTCGGGGCGACGTTGACGGTACGGCTGTCAGCGTATAGGCCCCGCCACGCTCCCCAACGCAGAGGAGGTCAGGTGCTACCACCACCCGCCGAGACTTCGGGGGTCGAGATCGGGCGCCGGGCGCTACTGCTGTCCATCGGCGCGCTGGCGCTGACGTTCCTGATACCGGTGATGGGCCTGGCCCTCGGCGTCTTCTCCGTCGTCGTCGGCGTACGGGCCTGGCGGGCGCTCTCCCGCAAGAAGGGCTCCGTGGTCATGCCGGTGCTCGGGACGCTGGTCTCGCTGGCCTCGATCGCGCTGGCGGCGTCGGTGACGTGGCTCCAGTCGTACTTCAGCACCGAGCTGAGCACCTACGCCGAGTGCATGAAGGGCGCGGGCACCTCGACGTCCCAGCAGGTCTGCGTCACCGACCTCCAACGCGGCATGGAACGCAAACTCCCCTTCATGCCCAAGGGCAGCATCCAACTCCCCTTCCCTCCCTGATCCCGTCCGGCCGGGCACGGTCCGCGCGGCTCATGATCGCGCGCGGCGCGCGAGTACGGTGGAAACCGTCCGGATGAGGCCGCCGCGCGAGACGTGGGGTTTCCCGGGCGCGAGCCGGACCGGCGGCGCGGACCTGACCTGGTACGTGTGGGATGTCGGCTCAGGCGGGCCAGGAGGCGGAGGAGCCGGTACAGTCGCGGTGCCCTGTGCCGTCCTCGGGGCGAAAGAACCGAGGCACGACCGCGTGGCCGAGACCGGAACGCCGTACTCCCGTGCATTCGAAGGAGAAGCCGTGAGCGCCTGCACCCACATCAGCTTCGTGCAAGACGTCGAGCCGCACACCGACCTCGGATGCGAGGACTGCCTGGCCACCGGAGGGCGGTGGGTCCACCTACGCACCTGCCTGACCTGCGGGCACGTCGGCTGCTGCGACTCCTCGCCCAACCGGCACGCCTTCCACCACGCCGCCGGCGACGGCCACCCCATCGCCGAGTCGTTCGAGCCCGGCGAGGACTGGGCCTGGTGCTTCGCCGACCAGGTCCTCTTCGAGCCCTCCCCCAGCGGCAAGGGCGCCCGCGCGCACGTGTAGGCGCCGCGGGTCCGCCTGCCGTGGTCCCAGCGCCGCGCGGGTCCGCCTGCCGCGGCCCCCGACGCATGGGTCTACGTGTCGCGGTCCCAGCCGCGTGGATCTACCGTCGCGGCCCAGGCGCGGGGGTCTACCTGTCGCGGTCCCAGGCGTAGGGGTCGACGTAGATGACGTGGCCGCCGCGGTCGTCGGATTCGTCCACGATGTCGCGGCGCGGCGGTGGGGTCTTCGCGCGGGGCGAGGTGGACGGGGCGGTGGTGGCCGAGCCGTGCTCGTCCGACCAGTCGGCGCGGATCACCGGGATGGGCCCGGTGTCGCACTCGGTGGCGTCCATCCAGTGACCGGACGGCTCGGGGGCGGGCGGCGCGGCCGGTCTGCCCCTGGCCGCCACGCTCGCGACCTTGGCGATGGCCTCGCCCGCCCTGCGTACGGGGGCGGGTTCGGCGCGCGCCGCGTGGTACATCAGCCACCAGTTGGTCAGCCCCGCGGAGATGCCGGCGGCGACGCCGACCTCCAGCGCGACCGACAGGGCGACCTCCCAGGCGGACGGGCCCACCGCCGACAGGCGCGCGCCGCCGAGCGGGCCCCCGGCGAGGGCCGCGAGCAGCGCCGCCGACAGCCCCGTGGCCAGGCCGCAGACGAACCCCCACAGCGGAGCGGACTCCAGTTGCGGGGTCGGGGCGACGCGCGCCACCACCACCCCCGCGACCGCCCCCGCGAGGAACGGCACCGCCAGCACGCTCATGATCCAGGGGGACGTGACCCCGGAGTCGGGGAGGGCGCCGAGGATCGGCAGGGCAGGCACGCCGCCGAGCTGGACGCCGGTGGGCGCCACGAGGGTGCCCGTGCCGAGGGCGAAGCCGGGGCCGCTCAGGTAGGCCATGCCCCAGACGACGAAGTTGAACAGGTACAGCACCTCGACGAGCAGCAGGAGCAGCCCGCCGACGAACCCCGGCGCCAGCACCCCCGACAGCCGGTGGATCTCGCCGAAGTTCATCACGACCGCCGTGAGGACCAGCACGAGCCCGGCGGCGAGCAGCGTCGAGAGGGCGACGGCCGTGCCGGCCACGACGGACCGCGCGCGCTCGGGGAGCAGCCGCAGCATCGAGCGCCAGGGCCCGATCGTGCGCGCCGTCGCCAGCGAGCCCGCCACGAAGGCCAGCAGGAAGTGGCTCAGCAGCGCCTCGCCGACGAACGGCTGCGTCACGTTGTTCTGTGCCACCAGCGCGATCACGCCCGCCAGCAGCGCGTACGGGGCCGCCAGGGAGATGCCCGCCTGGGCGATCAGGACGAGCTGGGCGCGGCGGCGGGCGTTGGCCAGGTCCTTGGGGCTGCCCTTGGGCAGACGGGCGGGCAGCCTGAGACGGAGGTCGGCGTCGCGGGCCATCCAGATGGCGGCGCGGTAGAGCAGGGCGGCCGGGAGGGCCATCAGGCCGAGCGGCAGCAGGCCGACCCGCCCGTTCGGGATGGCGAAGCCCGTGTGGTGGGCGGCGAGCCAGACCTGGCAGGCCGCGCGGAAGACGCCCGGGAGCCCCTGCCCGAAGGCGCCGCGCGGGGCGGCGATCCACCCGATGAGGGTGAGCGTGGTCAGCACGGCGAGGCCGACCCCGAGCGTGGAGGCGGCGGCGAGCATCCCGGAGACGGGCAGCGGGCGGCGGGTCTCGTCGTCGTCGCCTCCGCCTCCCGTGAGGGGGAGGCGGCCGAGGACTGTGCGGGGAGCCGCCCGGAGCTGATCGAGAAGGGCCGTCACAGTAGTCGATGCTCTCAGGCCCCGGGGCACCGGCGAGCGTAAGGCGACCGCGTGTCGCCCGCTTTGTCCCGCAGACGATCACCTGTCCGGTCCGGGCGAGCACCGTACGGCGGGTCCGCGCCACGTCCCGCGCGCGCCGGGCCACGGCCTCCCATGCCCTGCGGAAGGCGCCGGACAACGGCCCCGGAAACGCAGAAACGCCCAGCGGGGAGCCGGGCGCTTCTGATGGTCACCGGTCGTGTGCGGTGCACCGGTGGGCGTTCAGAGGGAACGCATGACCTCACGCATGAGGCGGGCGGTCTCGCTGGGGGTCTTGCCGACGCGGACGCCGACCTTCTCCAGCGCTTCCTTCTTGGCCTGCGCCGTTCCGGCCGAGCCGGAGACGATCGCACCGGCGTGGCCCATGGTCTTGCCCTCGGGGGCCGTGAAGCCCGCGACGTAGGCGACGACCGGCTTGGTGACGTGCTCCTCGATGTAGGCCGCGGCGCGCTCCTCGGCGTCGCCGCCGATCTCGCCGATCATCACGATCGCGGCCGTGCCGGGGTCGTTCTGGAACGCCTCCAGCGCGTCGATGTGCGTGGTGCCGATCACCGGGTCGCCGCCGATGCCGACGGCCGTCGAGAAGCCGATGTCGCGCAGCTCGTACATGAGCTGGTAGGTCAGCGTGCCCGACTTGCTCACCAGGCCGATGCGGCCCGCCGAGGTGATGTCGGCCGGGATGATGCCGGCGTTGGAGGCGCCGGGCGAGGCGATGCCGGGGCAGTTCGGGCCGATGATGCGGGTCTTGGCGCCCTTGGAGATGCTGTAGGCCCAGAACTCGGTGGTGTCGTGCACGGGCACGCCCTCGGTGATGACCACGGCGAGCGGGATCTCGGCGTCGATCGCCTCGATGACGGCGGCCTTGGTGAACGCAGGAGGCACGAAGATCACGCTGACATCGGCGCCCGTGCCGGCCATGGCCTCGGCCACGGTGGCGAAGACGGGCAGGCCCACGCCGTCGAAGTCGACGGTGGTGCCGGCCTTGCGGGGGTTCGTCCCGCCGACGACCTTGGCACCGGCCTTGAGCATGCGACGGGTGTGCTTCGACCCCTCGGAGCCCGTGATGCCCTGGACGATGATCTTGCTGTTCTCGGTCAGCCAGATTGCCATTACGCACCTACCGCTGCGAGCTCGGCGGCCCGCTTGGCCGCATCGTCCATCGTGTCCACCAGTTCGACGCGGGAGAGGCCCGCGTCGGACAGAATCTGCCGCCCGAGGGTGGCGTTGTTGCCGTCCAGCCGGACGACCAGCGGGTGCGTCACGGCCTCGCCGCGGTCGGAGAGCAGCTTGAACGCCGAGATGATGCCGTTGGCGACGGCGTCGCAGGCGGTGATGCCGCCGAAGACGTTGACGAACACCGACTTCACGCTCGGGTCCGACAGGACGATCTCCAGGCCGTTGGCCATGACCTCGGCCGAGGCGCCGCCGCCGATATCGAGGAAGTTCGCGGGCCGCTGGCCGCCGTACTGCTCGCCGGCGTAGGCCACGACGTCCAGCGTCGACATGACCAGGCCCGCGCCGTTGCCGATGATGCCGACCGACCCGTCGAGCTTGACGTAGTTGAGGTCCTTCTCCTTGGCCCGGGCCTCGAGCGGGTCCTCGGCGGCCTTGTCGGCGTGCGCCGCGTGCTCGGTCTGGCGGAAGGAGGCGTTGTCGTCCAGGGTGACCTTGCCGTCGAGGGCCTTCACCTGGCCGTCCTGCGTGAGGATCAGCGGGTTGACCTCGACGAGCGTGGCGTCCTCGTCGACGAAGACGGCCCACAGCTTCTCGATGATCTCGGCGGCGCCGTCCAGCGCGGCCTCCGGCAGGCCGCCGGCCTGGGCGATCTCGCGGCCGCGCGCGCGGTCGACGCCGGTCAGCGGGGAGACCGGGATCTGGGCGACCTTGTCGGGCGCGGTGTGGGCGACCTCTTCGATGTCCATGCCGCCCGAGGCGGAGCAGATGGCGAGGAAGGTGCGGTTCGCGCGGTCGAGCAGGAAGGAGAAGTAGTACTCCTCCGCGATCGCGCTGGCTTCTTCGACGAGGACCTTGTGAACGGTGTGGCCCTTGATGTCCATGCCGAGGATGCCGGTGGCCTTCTGCTCGGCGTCGGCGGCGTCGTCGGCGACCTTGACGCCACCCGCCTTGCCACGGCCCCCGGTCTTGACCTGGGCCTTGACGACGACGCGACCGGTCAGCTGCGCTGCCGCCGCCCGCGCTTCCTCCACGGTGTGCGCGACGATGCCGCGCGGCACCGGGATGCCATACTCCGCGAAGAGCTCCTTCGCCTGATGTTCGAACAGGTCCACGAGGGTCCGTCCTTGCTAGTCCGGCTGACTTCTTCTCTACGTTGAGGACCAGACCCCGGGGACCCGCGCTCTGCCGCTCTGCCGGGAAGCCTGGCCTCAGAAGCCTAGCCGCCACCGGGATGTGTGGCGCCCGCCGGGGGGCCTTTACCCCCTCGACTCATGTAATGCGATACGGCAAATTTTCCTAAATTTCGCCAAACCGGGTTGATGACGGCCGCGTCCCGCCCGGTCCGTGGTCCGAGGACGACGCCGTCGGACGCTGATCGCCGGACCGCTCCCCCTCCTCGCGAGGCCGCCACCGCCTGGCCCCGTCCCCGGGTCGCCGCCCTGCTCCCGACCTGGTGCCCGCCCTCCCGCCTGCCCTGGTCGTCGGCATGGTCGTCGGCCTGGTCGTCGGCCGGTGAGGTCGTCGCGTCACGACGGGCGATTCGCACATGCCGATATTTCGCCCGGTTATCGTCATTTCGTCTAAAACACGTCTATATCAGGGATTCCGTGATATCTACATGATCTCGACTGGCGAGAACGCCGGGACCCTCCACCACGGGACAGGGTCATACAACAGGAGGAACCCCTCAATGAGGCGAATGATCGCCCTAACCGCGGTCGCCGTGGCCGCGCCCGCGCTCGCACTGACCGTGCCCGCCACAGCGCACGCCACCCCCAGCACCACCACAGTGAAGTCCGCCCTCGCGCCGGCCGGCCCGGTCGACGCCCTGCGGCAGCAGTTCGCCGCGAAGGGCTCCGTCCGGATCAGCGAGGACGCGCGGATGGCGTTCGACGGAAAGGTCGGCCTGCGCTCCCGCATCGCGGGCGTCGTGCGCTTCGGGAAGTCCGGCCCCGACGCCGTCGACCTCAAGATGACGAGCAAGGCGGGCAAGACCGTCGACCGGATGCAGGTCATCACGGTCGGCGGGAAGACGTACACGAAGAGCCCGCTGTACGACGACATGCTGCCGGCGGGACGGAGCTGGGTGCGCACGACCGGCGGCGTGTCCAGCACCAGCGGCGGCACGATCGACATCCTGCAGCCGAAGATCCTGAAGGCGGTGCTCGCGCACACCAAGAGCAAGGCCCCAGGCGGCACGGTCGGCGGCGCGCGCACCGTCCTGCTGAGCGGTTCGATCAAGCTGAGCGACCTGGCCAAGGCGTCGCCGGACGTCGACGTGCTCGCCAAGATGTTCAAGACGGGCAAGACCATCAGCCTGCCCTGGAAGCTGTGGGTGGGCGCCGACCAACTGCCGCGGCGGTTCCAGTCGACGTTCTCGCTCTCGGGCGGGGACCTGATGGGCGACATGTCGATCGCCACCGACACCAGCTTCACCGCGTGGGGCGCGAAGGTCGTCATCAAAGCTCCCCCGGCCGACCTGGTCGTCGACGAGAAGGACCTGACCGAGGAGCTTCCGGAGCTGCCCAACTTCTCGACCAAGGTCCCCGGACTCGCCTCCCGTGAGAGCTGACCTGGGAGCTGACCTGGGAGCTGACCGCCCGCGCCCCGGCCGTCCGGCGAAGGACCACCGCTCCCTGCGATGAATCACCGTGACGGCCGTGGTCGCGGCCGCCCTGGCCGTCCCCGCGGCCGCCACGGCGAGCGCGCAGGCGGCTCCGGCCACGCCGGTCGGCACCCTCGCCCGGCTCCTGGCCAAGGGCTCGAGCGTCAAGGTCACCAGCCGGTACGCCACCACGTCGAAGGGCACGACGGACGACTGGAGGGAGACCGGCGCGCTGCGGCTCGGCCGCTCCGGCGTCGTCGCCTCCGACCTGACCGGCCGGTACGTGAACTTCTCCGAACGCGACCGGGCCGAGGAGCAGGAGAAGCCCCGGCGGTACGTCACCTTCCCGAAGGTGGAGTACGGGTCGGGTCCTCTCTGGGAGCCGTACCTGCCCATGGGGAAGACGTGGGTGCGCTTCACCGGCAAGGACGCCGCCGCGCCCGGCCTGGCGACCCTCGCCGACATCTTCGAACCGGGGGTGTACCAGGGGCTGCTCGCCACGACCTCGGTCAAGCGGGACGGCGGCAAGGTCGGCGGGACCCCGACGACCCTCTACGAAGGCGCCATCCCCTTCGGCAAGCTGTACGCGCTGGCGCCATCGCTGCACACGCCCTATTGGAAGCCCGACCGGGCCAGCGCCAAGGTCAAGGTGCGGTGGAAGCTGTGGCTCGGCAAGGACAAGCTGGCGCGGCGCCTCGTCACCACGTACACGCTGGACGAGGGCTTCCAATTCGCCTGGAAGAACGTGGTCGACACGAGCTTCTCGTCGTGGGGGGCGAAGGTCTCCATCACCGCGCCGCCGGCCGTTGAGGTGGTCGACTACGACGACCTCGGTCCCGACGTGCCGCAGGACCTCATCACGATGGTCCCCAGCGCGGCCTCTCGCGAGCGCTGACGCGCGGGGATCGACGAGACGCGCATGGAATAAGCAGGCCCGGTGAGCATGCTCACCGGGCCTCACGTCGCACAGGCCGTCGCCATGGCCCCCGACCGGCCGAGCCCATCCAGCCGGTCGGGGGAGTCGGCGCGCGGCTCAGAGCTTTTCGATCGGCGCGTACGCCAGCAGCAGCGTCTTCTCGTCGCCGGAGCCGAAGTCGATCTTGACCCGGGTCTTCTCGGCCGCCCCTTCGACCGCCACGACGGTGCCAAGACCGAACGTGTCGTGGGTGACCCGGTCGCCGGGGCTGAGGCTGGGGATCACCCGCCCGCCGGTCTTCGCGGGCGCGGCCGGCCTGCGGGACTCGCGGACGGTGGCCGCGGCCCACGCGGTCTTCTGCGGATCGCTACGCCAGTCCAGCAGGTCGGACGGGACCTCGGCCAGGAACCGGGAGGCGGGGTTGAACGCGGGAGACCCCCACGAGCTGCGCACGGCCGCGCGCGAGACGTACAGCCGCTGCTGGGCGCGGGTGATGCCGACGTAGGCGAGGCGGCGCTCTTCCTCCAGCTCGCGGGGCTCGCCCAGGGAGCGCATGTGGGGGAAGACGCCGTCTTCCAGGCCGGTGAGGAAGACGACGGGGAACTCCAGGCCCTTGGCGGTGTGCAGTGTCATCAGCGTGACGACGCCCTGGTGGTCCTCGCCTTCGGGGATCTGGTCGGCGTCGGCGACCAGCGAGACCTGCTCCAGGAAGTCGACCAGCGTGCCCTCGGGGTTGGCCTCCTCGAACTCCTGGGCCACGGAGATCAGCTCGTTGAGGTTCTCCAGCCTGCTCTCGTCCTGGGGGTCGCCCGAGGTCTCCAGCTCGGTGCGGTAGCCCGTACTGGTCAGGACCTCCTCGGCGAGCTCGGACAGCGGGAGCTCCTTGCCGCGCAGGTCTTCGAGCAGCGCGACGAACTCCTTGATCGCGTTCAGCGAGCGGGTGGCGAGGCCGTGGGCCTCGTCGGCGCGGCGCAGCCCCTCCCAGAAGCTGACGCGCTCGCGCAGCGCGAACGCCTCGATCATGGCCTCCGCGCGGTCGCCGATGCCGCGCTTGGGGACGTTGATCACGCGCCGCAGCGAGACGGTGTCGTTGGGGTTGGCGAGGACCCGCAGGTAGGCCAGCAGATCGCGGACCTCCTTGCGCTCGTAGAAGCGCACGCCGCCGACGACCTTGTACGGCAGGCCGGTGCGGATGAAGATCTCTTCGAAGACGCGGGAGGCGGCGTTGGTGCGGTAGAAGACGGCGACCTGGCCGGGCGTGACGCCCTCGTCGTCGGCGAGGCGGTCGACCTCCTGCGCGACGAACATGGCCTCGTCGTGCTCGTTGTCGGCGACGTAGCCGATGATCTTGGGCCCGGCGCCCTGGTCGGACCAGAGGTTCTTCGGCTTGCGCCCCTCGTTGCGCGCGATCACCGCGTTGGCGGCCGACAGGATGGTCTGGGTGGAGCGGTAGTTCTGCTCCAGCAGGATCGTGCGGGCCTGGGGGTAGTCGCGCTCGAACTCCAGGATGTTGCGGATGGTCGCGCCGCGGAAGGCGTAGATCGACTGGTCGGCGTCGCCCACCACGCACAGCTCGGCGGGCTCCACGGCGCCCTCGCGGCCCTCGCGGACGGGCACGCCGTCGGCGGTGCGGGCCTCGGCCATGCCCACCAGCTCTCTGATCAGCATGTACTGGGCGTGGTTGGTGTCCTGGTACTCGTCGACCATGACGTGGCGGAAGCGGCGGCGGTAGTGCTCCGCGACGTCGGGGAAGAGCTGGAACAGCGTGACCGTCAGCATGATCAGGTCGTCGAAGTCCATCGCGTCGGCCTCGGTGAGCCGGCGCTGGTAGGCGCGGTACGCCTCGGCGAGCGTGCGCTCCAGGTGGGTCTGCGCCTTGTCCTTGGCCGTGTCGTAGTCGACCAGCTCGTTCTTGAGGTTGCTGACCTGCGCGGAGAACGAGCGCGGCGGGTAGCGCTTGGGATCGAGGTCGAGCTCGCGGCAGACCATCGCCATCAGCCGCTGCGAGTCGGCCTGGTCGTAGATCGAGAAGCTGGACGAGAACCCGAGCCGCTTGGCCTCGCGGCGCAGGATGCGCACGCAGGCGCTGTGGAACGTCATCACCCACATCGCCTTGGACCGCGGGCCGATGAGGCGGTCGACCCGCTCCTTCATCTCTTTGGCGGCCTTGTTGGTGAAGGTGATCGCGAGGATCTCCTGAGGCTGCACATGCCGCTCGGACAGCAGATAGGCGATGCGGTGGGTGAGCACCCGCGTCTTCCCCGAGCCCGCACCCGCGACGATCAGCAGAGGGGCCCCCTCATGGACGACGGCGTCGCGCTGCTGCGGGTTGAGACCGTCGAGCAGGGGGTGGTCTACGGCGGGATTCGCGGCTCGGGTGGACACCCCACTAGATTATGGCGCTCCACCGACAACAGACGCCGCTTCGGCGACCCCTGCCGCCCCTGATTCACCACCGGATCGGCTCGATAGTGCCTGCGCTCATGCGAGACGCTGGAAATATCGGGTTGATGCCGTTTGTGACCGGCGTAGCGAACGTAGGAGGATCATCGTGACCGCACTTGACGATGCCGAGGTCAGCACCGTTCTCGTGGTGACCGCTCACCCCGACGACGTGGACTTCGGCGCTGCCGGGACGGTGGCCACGTTCACCGACAAGGGGATCCGCGTCGTGTACTGCGTGGTGACCGACGGCGACGCGGGCGGCTTCGACCGCGAGCTGGACAACGGCGGCATGGCCGAACTGCGGCGCGCCGAGCAGACGGAGGCCGCCAAGCGGGTGGGCGTCAGCGATCTGCGGTTCCTCGGCTACCACGACGGCACCGTCGAGCAGACCCTGGGCCTGCGCCGCGACATCGCGCGGGTGATCCGCCAGGTGCGTCCCGACCGTGTGATCACCTCGAGCCCCGAACGCAACTACGCCCGGATCCAGCCGAGCCACCCCGACCACCGCGCCGTCGGCGGCGCCACGCTGGACGCGGTCTACCCCGACGCGCGCAACCCGTACGCCTTCCCCGAACTGCTGAACGACGAGGGCCTGGAGGCGTGGTCGGTCAAGGAGGTGTGGCTGACGGGCGGGCAGAACGGCAACCACTACGTCGACATCACCGAGACCGTCGACCGCAAGATCGCCGCCCTGCGGGCGCACGTCAGCCAGACCGCGCACGTCGCCGACGGCATCGAGCAGTTCGTCCGGGGCTTCCTGGCGGCCAACGCCAAGGCGGCGGGCCTGCCCGAGGGCCGCTACGCCGAGGGCTTCCTGGTCGTCCCCACCGGCTGACCTGTTCGGGGCGCGGCGGTGTTCTGGAGGAACGAACCCCTTCCGAGTGACGACGGAAGAACGCCGCCTAAAGAGCGCCCCGAACCGCCGTGCCGGAGGCGCGGCAATAGGCACAGCCGCGCCGGGCGCGGGCGAGCCGGCGCGCGGCCCGTCCGGCGACGTACCCCAGCGTGTTGGTGGCCAGGTGCAGCAGCGCCGGCGCGAGCAGTCCGCCACGTCGGCGCAGCTCGTGGAACGCCACGCCGGCCAGGCCCGTGGCGGCCACCGACCCGGCGACGACGCGGACCGCCCCCGCTCCCGGCCGCGCGGAACCCGCCTCAGACCCCACGGAACCCGCCCCAGGCCGCGCGGAACCCGCCTCGCCCGAGGCGAGCCGGCCGAGGGAGGGGTTGGCGGACGCCATGTCCAGCGAGGGCAGGACGTGCCACAGCCCGAACAGCGCCGAGGCGCCCGCGACGGACGCCACCGGGCCGCAGGCGCGGCGCAGCGCGGCGGGCAGCACCCCGCGGAACGCGACCTCCTCCAGCAGGACGGTGCCCAGCGGCACCTGGACCAGGACCTCCTCGGCCAGGCGGGCCCGGGATAGCCGCAGCGCGCGCTCGTCCAGGAGCAGGGGGCGGGTGCGCGGGGTCAGGACCCCGGCCGTGTAGACGACGGCGACGGCGGCGGCCAGCGCGCCGCCGATCTTCGCGCCCCGGGTGGGGTCGGTGAAGCCCATCTCCTGCCAGGTGAGGCCCGCGCGCCGGGCCAGCGCCACCAGCGTGCCCGCGGCCACGGCCGAGGTCAGGGGCGCCAGGCGCCGCGCGACCCGGTTGTTCAGCACGTTGGCCGCCACCAGCACACCCACACCCGGCACCACGACCCGCGCGAAGGCGGAATCGGTCTTGAGGACGGGCGCGAGCCGGGCACCGGCCTCCAGGCGCGGCGCGAGGACGCTGAGAAGGTCAGCGGGCATGACGCGGGCACCGGTCTCCAGGCGCGGGGCGGCGACGCGCCCGAGAAGGGAATCGGTCACGAGGCTCGCCGGCCCCAGCCCGGGGGGAAGCGCAGGCTGCGGCGCTCGGCCGTGGTCAGGCCGCCCCAGATGCCCTCGCGCTCGCCCGCGCGCACGGCGTAGGCCCGGCATTCGAGGATGACCGGGCACGAGGCGCACACGGCCTTGGCCTTCGCCTCCTGCTCGGGGAACGGCGCGTCGGGGAAGAACAGCTCGGGATCGGCCGCCCGGCACGCCCCTCTGCTCGCCCAGCCCGCCTCGCGAGCGGCCCGCGTATCCATGAACCACCTCCCGGCCCGCGCGGCCCCCGCTGGTGGCCCCGCGTGCGTCGTCTCCCCTGCCGACCCCCTTGGCCCCCGGGTGCGGGGCCGCCTGCCAGACCGCCAGACTACGGGCCCGCCGGGCGCGGCACATCCGTCCTCAGGATTAGCCGGTCCGCGCCGCCAGGAGTAGCCGGGCCCGGTCGCGGCTCACCGTCGCGGCGTAGGCCGGGCACACTTCAGCACGCGTCAACGCCGTTGTTGAAGCCGTTGGCGAAGGACTGCTGCCGCTGGGCGGGGGTGCCGTGGGCGTCGGGCCGCAGCCACTCGTCGGTCGGGTCGCCCGCGGCTGCGAGGTTGGCGAGCAGTTCCTCGTCGTCGCCCGGCTCGGCCTCGATCTGCCCGGCGTCGATCATGCCGGACAGCGCGCCCCCGGCGTAGCAGTCGGCCTGGAGCTCGCGCTGGACGTTGAGGGTGAAGTCGCTCATGAGCTGAGCCTGGACGGCGTGTCCCAGCTCGTGCGGGATGATCACGTACACCGCGCCGTCGCCGCCGTTCTCGTACAGCTTGCGCATCCACGCCTCGTCGTAGGCGACGAAGTGCCCGAGCGGGCAGTAGAAGGCGTTCTCGGGCACGGCCGACTGGTCGCCGCAGGCCGGGCCGTCCGCACCGGAGTACGCCTCGAAGGCCTCGATCGGCCGGTAGACCCGGCCCGCGGCCTCGAACCTCCCCTGCCAGAACCGCTCGGTGAGGGTGCGCGCGAGCTGCACGTCCTCCTCGAAGTTCTGCCCGAAGGAGCTGCTCGGTGAGGAGGACGCGGGGGCGGGCTCGGCGTCCCCGCCGGGGCCGGATTCCTGGACGGGCCCGGCGGAGCCGCAGCCCGAGGCGAGCAGCGCGGCCAGAAATAACGGGAGAAACGGGAGGAGGGTGCGGCGCTTCACATATCCCATCCTGGCGGACCCGCCACGCCCGCGCGCCGGACTCACACGAGACTTACACGAGACGCCGCGCCGTAGCCCAGCGAGACAGCTCGTGGCGGTTGGAGAGCTGAAGTTTGCGCAGGACGGACGAGACGTGCGTCTCGACCGTCTTCACCGAGATGAAAAGCTCCTTGGCGATCTCCTTGTAGGCGTACCCCCGGGCGATCAGCCGCAGCACCTCCCGCTCGCGCGAGGTCAGCGAGTCCAGCTCGGGGTCGATCGACGGCGCCTCGGTGGAGGCGAACGCGTCCAGCACGAACCCGGCCAGCCGCGGCGAGAACACCGCGTCGCCCTCCGAGACCCGGACGATCGCGTCGGTCAGCTCCTTGCCGCTGATCGTCTTGGTGACGTAGCCACGCGCGCCGCCGCGGATCACCCCGATGACGTCCTCGGCGGCGTCGGACACCGACAGCGCGAGGAAACGGACCTGCGCCCCCGAGCCGAGCACCCGGCGCAGGACCTCCTGGCCGCCGCCCCCGGGCATGTGGACGTCGAGCAGGACCACGTCGGGCTTGAGGGATTCGATGGCGACGACGGCCGACTCGACGTCCTCGGCCTCGCCGACCACCTCGATCTGCGGGCCCAGCTCGGCGCGCACGCCGGACCGGAAGAGCCGGTGGTCGTCCACGATCAGTACCTTGACCATCGTCACAGCTCCCTCGCACACCGGGTCGGATCGCAGATCACGATTTCTCCCGTTTCATCGTCAGCATTACCTCGGTCCCGTCGCCGGGCTCGGTCTTCACCCGCGCGCTGCCACCGTGCCGCTCCATGCGGCCGATGATCGACTGGCGGATGCCCATGCGGTCGTCGGGAACGTCGTCCATGTTGAACCCCTTGCCGCGATCCCTGACGAACACGGTGACCTCCTCCGCCTCCACCTCGACATAGACGGAGATGACCGGCGCCTCAGCGTATTTCGCCGCGTTGACCATCGCCTGCCGGGCCGCCTGCAACATTGCGCGCAGCCCGTCGTCCAGGTCGCAGTCGCCCACGCAGACGATCTCGATGGGGATGCCGTGCTCGTCCTCGATCTCGGCCGCCGCCCGGCGCACGGCCGCCGCGATCGTCGCGTCGGCGTCGGACTTGGGCTGGTACAGCCAGTTGCGCAGCTCGCGCTCCTGCGATCGGGCCAGGCGTGTGACCTCGAACGGGTCGTGCGCGCTGCGCTGGATCAGCGTGAGCGTGTGCAGGACGGAGTCGTGGACGTGCGCGGCCATCTCGGCGCGCTCCTCCTGGCGGATGCGCTCCCTGCGCTCCTTCTGGAGCTCCTTCCACAGGCCGGTCAGCCAGGGCGCGGCGATCAGCCCGATGCCCCCGACGACGACGGCCGTGAACACCAGCCCCGGGCGGGCCTCGGCCAGCTTGCCCTGCGCGGCCAGGAAGCCGATCGCGCCGATCACGACCAGCACCAGGCCGATGCCCGTGCGAATCCAGGACCTGCGCACCTGCCGGACCGCGTCGGTCATCCAGCGCTGGCGGCGGCCGGGGTCGGCCTGCTGCCAGAGGATCAGCGCGCCGATGCCGCCCACGGCGATCGACCAGGTGCCGACCCCGCCGGTGGACGCGCCCGTGAGCCAGCCGAAGAACGTCAGGGCGATGCCGAGCACGCCGTACGCGGTCGCCTGGCCCCAGTCGCGGCTCGGCGGCTCCCCGGCGGGAAGCGGCTCGCGCGGCGTGAACATCCACAGCGCGGCGTACGCCAGGACGCCCAGCCCGTCCAGCACGCTGAGCAGCACGAACGCGAGCCGCAGCACGACAGGGTCCAGGTTGAGCTGGGCGGCGGCCCCGTGGGCGACGCCCGCGACGACCCGGCCGCGCAGCGGGCGGATCAGGCGAGGGTAGGCCTCGGGAAGGGTGGGGGTCTCAGACATCTCTCGAGCATCGTCACATGTGAAGGGCCCGGCACGCATCAGGGCGCTCCCTGACTCATGCCCTGAGAGGTCCGGGACGAGTCAGGGGTTCCCCGGATGGTGAGCCGGAGGTGGCGGCGGCCACGATGGTTCCATGACCGAAGCAGGCGGTGCCGGCACGACGCACGAGACGGGGGAGGCCCCGGACGAGCGGCGCGTGCTCCAGCGTAGCGACGAGGGACGGATGCTCACAGGGGTGTGCGCCGGGCTCGGCCGCTACGTGCGGATGGACCCGGTGATCTTCCGGGTGGGCTTCGCCGTGCTGGTCGTCGGGTCCGGCATCGGCATCATTTTGTACGTCGCGGCCTTCCTGCTCATGAAGAACACCAACGGCGGCCCCGGCTACGTCGAGCAGTGGAGCCGCCGCATCTTCGACGCCGAGACCGTCATGGCGATCCTCGCCGCGATCCTGGCGCTCGGCGTCGTGATCAACGTCGCGGCGGACGGCATCGGCACCTCGACCATCGCCGTCGGCACCCTGCTCGCCATCGCGCTGCTCGCGGCGCACGGGCGGGGCGTCGACCTGCTGGCCATGACCAAGAGCCTGCCCGAGCGGGTGAAGGGCAGGCCCGGCGTCGAGCCGGTGCCGGGGCCCTGGGCGCACGGCCCTCAGGACCCGGGCGCGTACGCCCAAACCGTCGCGCAGAACCTCGCGCAGAACGCGCAGACCTTCACGCAGAACTTCACGCAGAACCTCGGTCAGACCCTCGGGCGGACCTTCGGGCAGAGGTCCGGGCAGCCTGAGCAGGCGCACAGCGCCACCCCGGCGGACGCTCCCGTGGACCAGCCCGTGGACGCCCCCGTGGACGCCCCCGCCGACTCTCCGCCGCCTTTGGACGCGCCCGCCGACCCACGGCAGGCCGCCCCCGGCGCGCGAGAGGCGTACCAGCCTCAGCCGGAGTACCGCCGCCTGTCCGACCTGGCCCGCGAGTCCCGTCCCGGCGGGTTCGACTCCTCGGGCGAGCCTTTCGCCCCGCACGGCCCGTACAGCTCCCAGAGCCCGTACGGTTCTCAGAGCCCGTACGGTTCTCAGAGCCCGTACGGTTCTCAGAGCCCGTACAGCTCTCAGAGCCCCTACGGTTCCCGCAGCACGTACGGCCCGCCGCAGGCGTACGAGCCGCACGATTGGGCCTACACCAGGCGCGCCGCGACGGCCCCGGCCCGGCCCAAGCGCCCGAAATCTTTCATCGGCGGCATAACGATATTCGCCGCTTTCGTGGTCGGAGGGATCATGGTCGCCACGCAGTCGTCCTCCAGCACGCTCAACTTTCCTGTGGTGGGCGCAGCCGTGCTCATCACGATCGGCGCCGGGCTCCTGATGGCGACGTGGTTCGGCCGGGGCGCGGGCCTCGTGGCGACCGGCACATTGATGTCAATTGTCCTGGTGGCGGGGTCGACGGTGAACGGTATTCCGAAGAAGATCGGCAGCTACACATGGGAGCCGCTGGACAGCTCCCAGGCCGTCCGCGCCTACACGGTGGGCATCGGCGACGGCACGCTCGACCTGCGCGACACCAAGCTCGCCCCCGGGTCGCGCACGCGCTTCGACGCCTCGGTGTCGATCGGCGAGCTGAAGGTGATCGTCCCGGCCACGGCGCGCGTCGAGGTGTACGGCTACGCCAGGCTCGGCGACGTCAAGATCGAGCATGCCGTGCAGGGCGGCACGGACGTCCACCACGACAAGATCCTTGAGCCGGACGTGACCCCCAAGGACGCCCCCGCCGTGATCGAGCTGCACGTCAAGGCCGGCATCGGCGACGTCGAGGTGCGCCGTGCGGCATAAGACCGACTGGCTGTCGCTGCTCTGCGGCCTGCTGTTCGTGGGCGTCGGCATCCGCTACCTCACCGGGCCACCGCCGGACATGCGGCTCATGGCGCTGATCCTGCTGGTCGGACTGGGTTTCGCCGGGTTCGTGGCGATCATCGCGAAGGCGGTCCGCAAGCGCTGACGGTCCCGCCCCGCAGACCGGGGAAGGACGCCGCGCACGTGGGTATGCCCAGGCCATGACCCGTCCGACCTGGGAGGATCCACGATGGCCTCGATCACGCCGCCGTTCACCGAAGAGTCCGCGCGGGCGAAGGTCCAGGCGGCGGAGGACGCGTGGAACACCCGGGATCCGCACCAGGTGGCCCTCGCGTACACACCGGACTCGGTGTGGCGCAACCGGTCGGAGTTCATGACCGGCCGCGAGGAGATCACCCGGTTCCTCTCCCGCAAGTGGGCCAGGGAGCTGGACTACGCGCTGCGCAAGGAGCTGTGGGCCTTCACCGGCGACCGCATCGCCGTCCGGTTCCAGTACGAGTGCCACGACACGGACGGCCAGTGGTGGCGCAGCTACGGCAACGAGCTGTGGGAGTTCGACGAGGCGGGCCTGATGCGGCGGCGCGAGGCCAGCATCAACGATCTGCCGATCGCGGAGGCCGACCGCCGCGTCTTCGGCTCCCGGCCACCGGCGGAACTGGGCCGGCCGTTCCCCCTCGAATGACCGTCCCCATCGTGGAGCGACCGCCCTCGACGGGACGATACGGAAGCGGCGTGGCCGGACGGCCGCGCTCTCCGAGCCCTGGGGGTTGACCGTGCACCTCAGGGGCGTACGTTCGCTTTGTCGGCTCTCACAACGTCGAATCTCTCACCGTCAGTGCGCTCGCCACCATGTGACCTCTGGGCACCCCACGGCGGGCCGCCTCCCGCGAGGGGCGCACAGTCCGGCGCACGGCGATGGACGTCCGGCCCGCGTGCTTGGAGGAGCGATGACCCGCATCACCGTCACCGTCGACGGCGTCGTGCACGAGGAGGAGGTGGAGCCACGTCTGCTCCTCGTCCACCTGCTGCGCGACCGGCTCGGCAAGATCGGCACCCCGATCGGCTGCGACACGAGCAACTGCGGCGCCTGCACGATCATGATGGACGGCAGGAGCGTGAAGAGCTGCTCCGTCCTCGCCGTGCAGGCCGACGGCAGCGACCTCCTCACCATCGAGGGCCTGGCCGACGGCGCCACCTGGCACCCCATGCAGCGCGCCTTCCACGAGGAGCACGCCCTCCAGTGCGGCTACTGCACCCCCGGCATGATCATGGCCGCGATCGACCTGCTCAAGGACGACCCCGACCCCTCCGACGAGGCGATCCGCCACGGCCTGGAGGGCAACCTGTGCCGCTGCACGGGCTACTCCAACATCGTCAAGGCCGTACGGCGCGGCGCGCGGGCCATGGGCGACCAGGAGGTGACGACATGACCGAGGAACTCGACGCCGGGATCGTCGCCCGGCGGATCGCCGAGAGCGGAGAGCCCGGCGAACCCGCGCGGGACGCCCACGAGGTCGGCGCGGCGCGCAGGCGCAAGGAGGACGCCCGGCTGGTGACCGGGCGCACGCGGTGGACCGACAACATCCAGCTCCCCGGCATGCTGTACGTCGCGTTCCTGCGCAGCCCGATGGCGCACGCCCGCATCACCCGCGTGGACGCCTCCCCCGCCCTGCACAGGCCCGGCGTCGTGGCCGCGTTCACCGGCCGCGACCTCGCCGGCGAACAGGGCAGCCTGCCGTGCGCGTGGCCCGTCACCGAGGACATCGTCGTCCCCGCGCACCCGCCCATAGCGGTGGACGAGGTCCGGTACGCCGGCGAGGCCGTGGCCTGCGTCGTCGCCACCGACCGGTACCGGGCGTACGACGCGCTGGAGTCCATCGAGATCGACTACGAGCCGCTCCCCGCCGTGCTCGACATGAACGCGGCCCTCGACGACGGCGCGCCCCGCGTCCACGAGGAGGGCAACCGCGCGTACGTCTGGAAGTTCGGCACCGGCGACATCGACGCGGCGTTCCGCGGCGCGCCCGTGGTGGTCGAGCGGACGTTCGTCCAGCAGCGGCTGATCCCCACGGCGATGGAGCCGCGCGCGGTCGCGGCGCAGACCGACGGCGACGCGTTCACGCTGCACTCCTCCACCCAGGTCCCGCACATCCTGCGGATCATGCTCGCCACGGTGACCGGGATCCCGGAGCACAAACTACGCGTGATCGCCCCCGACGTCGGCGGCGGGTTCGGCTCCAAGCTCCAGGTCACGGCCGAGGAGGTGCTCCTGCTCCTCCTCACCAGACGCCTCGGCAAGCCCGTCAAGTGGACCGAGTCCCGCTCGGAGGGCAACCTGACCGTGCACCACGGCCGCGGCCAGATCCAGCGCCTCTCACTCGCCGCCGAGGCCGACGGGCGGCTGCGGGGCCTGCGCGTCGACCTGCTGGCCGACATGGGCGCCTACCTGATGCTGATCACGCCCGGCATCCCGATCCTCGGCGCCTTCATGTACAACGGCATCTACAAGATGGACGCCTACGACTTCACCTGCACGGGCGTGTTCACCACCAAGATGCCCACCGACGCCTACCGCGGCGCGGGCCGTCCCGAGGCGACGTTCGCCATCGAGCGGCTGATGGACGAACTGGCCGCCGAGCTGGGCCTGGACCCGATCGAGGTCCGGCGGCGCAACTGGATCACCCGCGAGGAGTTCCCGTACACCACGGTCGCGAACATGACCTACGACTCCGGCGACTACGAGGCCGCGACCGAGAAGGCGCTCGCGCTGTTCGGCTACGACGAGCTCAGGGCCGAGCAGGCCGGCCGCCGCGACCGGCACGACCCCGTCCAGCTCGGCATCGGCGTCTCCACCTACACCGAGATGTGCGGACTCGCCCCGAGCCGGGTGCTCGGCTCGCTCAGCTACGGCGCCGGCGGCTGGGAGTACGCGGCCGTGCGGATGCTGCCCACCGGCAAGGTCGAGGTGGTGACCGGCGTCAGCCCGCACGGCCAGGGCCACGAGACCGCGTGGAGCCAGATCGCCGCCGACGCGCTCGGCGTGCCGTTCGAGGACGTCGCGGTGGTGCACGGGGACACGGCCGTCGCCCACAAGGGCATGGACACCTACGGCTCCCGCTCGCTCGCGGTCGGCGGCGTCGCCCTGGTGCGGGCGTGCGACAAGGTCAAGGAGAAGGCGCGGCACGTCGCCGCGCACATGCTGGAGGCGTCCGCCGAGGACATCGAGTTCTCCGGCGGCACGTTCCGCGTGCGCGGCACCGACGCGGGCACGACGATCCAGGAGATCGCGCTGGCCGTGTTCGGCGCGCACGACCTGCCCGACGGCGTCGAAGCGAGCCTGGACTCCGACGCGACCTTCGACCCCGAGGACTTCTCCTTCCCCCACGGCACCCACCTGTGCGCCGTGGAGGTCGACACCGAGACCGGGGCCACGAGGATCCGGTCGTACGTCGCGGTGGACGACGTCGGCAAGGTGATCAACCCGCTGATCGTGGAGGGCCAGGTGCACGGCGGGCTCGCCCAGGGCATCGCGCAGGCGCTGTTCGAGGAGGCCGTCTACGACTCCGAGGGCAACCTGCTCACCACGACCATGGCCGACTACCTGCTGCCGTCCGCCGACGACCTGCCCGAGTTCGTCACCGCCAGGACCGAGAGCCCCGCGACGGGCAACCCCCTCGGGGTCAAGGGCGTCGGCGAGGCGGGCACGATCGCCTCCACGCCCGCCGTGGTCAACGCCGTCGTGGACGCGCTGCGCCCGTACGGCGTGCGCGACGTCCCGATGCCGTGCACACCCGAACGGGTGTGGCGCGCGGTCCAGGGAGCCGCCTCATGATCGCCCCTGCCCACGAGCCCCTTCGCCGGGCGCGGCGAGCGGCGGATGGAGCCCACCCGCCGACGCGACGCCCTGTCCAGGTCCGGGCGGCGGCCGGCCCGGGCGCCTTGGGATCCCGCCCACCTACGACACGTCCTGTCGAGGCAAACGCGGAGGCGACGCATGAGGTCGCCGAGCGTTACCTGCGGCCAGCGGTATGCGGAGGTATGTCATGATCCCGGCGAGTTTCGACTACGTGCGCGCGTCCTCCATGGACGAGGCCGTCGAGGTGCTGGCCGACGCCGGCGAGGAGGCCAAGGTGCTGTCCGGCGGGCAGTCCCTGCTGCCCCTGCTGCGGCTGCGGCTCGCCTACCCCAGCGTGCTGGTCGACGTCGGACGGCTGCCCGAGCTGCGCGGCGTCCGCGACGAGGGCGGCCACGTCCACATCGGCGCCACCACCACCCTCGACGAGGTCGTCCGCTCGCCGGTCGTCCGCGCCGGATGCCCGCTGGTGGCGCTGGCCACGGCGACCGTCGCCGACCCCGCCGTCCGGCACCGGGGGACGTTCGGCGGCTCCCTCGCCCACGCCGACCCCGCCGGGGACCTGCCCGCCGTCGCGGTGGCCCTGGACATGGAGTTCGTCCTGCGCTCCACGACGGGTGAGCGGGTGGTCGCGGCGGCGGACTTCTTCACCGACTACCTGGAGACCGCGCTCGAACCGGGCGAACTCGTCACCGGGGTGCGCGTGCCCAAGCTAGGCGAGGGCTGGGGCTTCCACTACGAGAAGTTCCACCGCACCGCCCAGGCCTGGGCCATCGTCGGCGTCGCCGCCGCCGTGAAGGTCTCCATGTCGGCCACGGGCACCCGCCGCGTCGAGGAGGCCCGGGTCGGCCTCACCAACATGGGCCCGACCCCGCTCCGCGCGACCGTCGTGGAATCCGCCGCTCAGGGCGCCGAACTCGCACCCCCCGGCGCCTCCACCACCGTCCCCTCCTCCACCTCGGCATCGTTTCCCGCGTCCATCTCCGGGCCCGTCTCCCGTAACGGCTCGACCTCCGCGAACGGCTCGACCCGCCCCGACCCCCTGCGCGAGGCCGCCTCCCACGCCGACGAGGACACCTCCCCGACCACCGACCTCCACGCCACCCCCGACTACCGCAGACACCTCGCCCAAGTCCTCACCCACCGCGCCCTACGCGCAGCCGCCGCAGCCGTGTAAAAGCGCGGCATCGTTCTCCGGCACCTGTGGGTGCGGCTCCCGGACGGCTACGACGACACCGAGGTCGCCGCCCGCGCGCCGGCCGCGGGAGTCATGATCTCCCCCGGGCCGGCCTGGTTCACGGCCGAACGCGACAGTCCGTACCTGCGGCTCACCTACGGAGAGACTCCGCTGTCCCGACTGGTCGAGGGAGTGCGACGCCTGGCGTCGGTGATGTGAGGCTCCCACGTCTCCCCGAGGCCCGTCTGGCGTGCGAGGTCAGCGAGTTTAGGAACGATCGTTCTTGACTGATCGTTCCTAAACTCGCTACGGTCACCACATGGGCCGGCCGAGAGGTTTTGACGAGACCGAGGTGGTGCGAGCGGCGGCGGCGCTGTTCGCTCACCGGGCATACGACGGCATCTCCATCGACGACCTGGTCGCCCACCTCGGCATACATCGCAACAGCCTGTACAAGACGTTCGGCAGCAAGCGGGGCCTGTACATGGCCGCCTTGCGGTGGCATGCGGAAAACCAGGTGCGCCCGCTGATCCTCGCGATCGGCGAGGCCCACGACTTCGCCGAAGCGGCGCGCCGAGCGCTGACCGGCCAAGGGGACGCTTCGGCCCTGGACCTGCTCCTGATGGCGGCGGTCGAACGCGCGCCGGCGGACCCGGAGGTCGCCGCCGAGGTCACCGCGGTCCTGGACGCCCTCGACGAGGCGCTCGCCGTCGGCCCGGCCGGCGGAATCCCCACGCCTGGGCTGGCGGGCGCCCTGACCTCGGCGCTGCTCGGACTCCGACTGCGGGCCAGGACGGCGTCATCCAGTGCCGGATCCGAGCAGGCGGGCGCCGCTCTGGCGCGACACCTTGCCCCCCACAATCCTGACCTTTCCCCATAAGGAGCACGAAGTGGCACGAGTGCACATCGACGGCGACACGCTGGTCGTCGTCATCGAGGGGCTGGACAAGCTCTGGGCATTGAAGAGCCGTCTGACCATTCCGCTCTCCAACGTCCGCGGCGCCACCGACGATCCGGGCGTGATCAACGAATCCAAGGGCATCCGCGCCCCGGGGACGCACGTGCCCGGCGTGATCACCGCCGGCACCTTCCACCTGGACGGCGAACGGATCTTCTGGGACGTCCAGAACCCCGCCAAGGCCATCGTCATCGAACTGGCGGATGATCGCTACGCCCGCCTCATCGTCCAGGTCGACGACCCTCGCGCCGCCGTCGCGCTCATCCAAGGCGCCATCGCCCGGGCCTGACCGCGCCTGCCCGGTCGCAGGCACACACGACCAACTCGGACCTACCCCCTAGGGAACCCCCATGACCCGGCGCCGAATCGCGCTCACCCTGCTCCTGACCGCCGCCACGACGGTCATCGCCGCCATCCCCGCCCAAGCCGCGCCACGCCACGTCCGGGCCGAGGACCGCGAGGTGGTGTTCACCGTCGAGGACACCCGGACCTACGGCACCCTGCACGTGCCCGCACACCGCATCGGGCAGCGGCTGCCGGCCGCGCTGCTGCTGCCCGGCAGCGGACCGACCGACCGCAACGGCGACCAGCCACCGGTGCTGACGCCGCACACTCTGGCAAAGCTCGCGACCGCACTGGACGAAGACAAGATCATCACGTTGCGCTTCGACAAGTACGGCAGCGGCAAGACCGGCCTGGGCGCCTACACGGAGCACCCGGAGAACATCGACTATCCGGCTTTCGTGCGCCAGGCGGCGGCCGCCTACACCCTGCTGCTCCGGCAGCCCGAAACCGACCGGCGAGCCCTGTCCGTGATCGGGCACAGTGAAGGGGCTCTCACCGCCCTGATGCTCGCCAACGAGGTACGGCCGCGCCCGGCGGGCCTCGCGCTTCTGCAACCGCAGGCGCTCCGCCTGCTGGATGTGGTCGCCCTCCAACTGCACGATCAGATCGCCAAGGCCACCCAAGCCGGGCAGTTCACTCCCGAGCAGCAACGCGCCATCGACACGGCCATCGACCGCGCGATCGTCGACCTGCGCGCCCGCCGCCCGGTCGACACCACCGACCTGCCGGCGCCCATCGTCCAACTCTTCCAGGCGTTCCAGGGGACCAACCGGCGCTTCATCGAGTCCGACGACGCCGTCTATCCCCCCGACGTCGCGCGCCGTCTGCGCGCCGGCACCCGGGTCCTGCTGACCTGCGGAACCAATGACCCGCAGGTCCCCTGCGCCACCACCGACGCGCTGACCGAGGCCCTGCACAAGGCGCACACCACTGGTCCCGGACGCGTCGTGCTCCAAGGCATCGACCACAACCTGCGCGACGCCGCCCATCCCGATCTCCTCGCGGCGGACGCTCTCTCCGCCCTGCGAGCCTTCACCTCCCGCTGGCGTCACGCCGGGTGAGGAAGCCCGAGGCGGGCCGCATTCTCCAAAGCTCAGTCAACGCCGTCTTTCAGGAGGGCTGGCTGGAGCCGAGGCCGCCGGGGAGGCTGAGGCGGAGCTTCTGCGCGCCCACGTGCGCGCCGCTCGGAAGGACCTCCAGCGCGCCGACGCCGTACACGCCCGGCAGGCCCGCGATGACGTCGGCGCGGCGGTCACCGCGGACGTCGGCCAGGCGCAGGCTGGTGCCGTACCTGGTCTCGTAGGTGTCGTGCGCGTACCGCTGGATCGGCTCCGCGCCCACGCCCGTGGCCGTCCCGGCGTACAGCACGGCCCAGTCGTGGTCGCCCTCGGTGGCGATGTGGACGGCAAGGTCGGCGCGGCCGTCCCCGGTGACGTCGCCGAGGCCCACGTTGACCGGGTAGCCGTCCCCCGTCGCCACCGTCTGCGCCGGGGCGAACCCGTTCCCCCGGCTGAGCTGGACGAGCACCCGGAAGTTCTCGCCCTCGGCTGAGGTGATCCGGACGAGATCGGCCCTGTGGTCGCCGTTCACGTCCGCGACGGCGAGGTCACGGGCGGCCCGCTCAGTGGGAGTGATCGACCAGGCGTTCTTCAGCGAGAGCCCCGAAGGGGAGCCGGGCACGACGGTGATCCGCTGGGGGCCGACCGCGTCCGGCACGGCCACGCGGTGCTCGGTCGCCACGAGGTCGCGACGCCCGTCGCCGTTCACGTCGCCGGCGGCGAGCCTCGCGCCGAACTGCGGGGCGCCGTCGGCCAGGCGGCCGGCCACCCGCAGTCCGGCCTTGCTCCCGCGCAGCACGACGACCTCCTTGTTCCCGGCGACGGCCACGTCCCCGTAGCCGTCGCCGTCGAAGTCGGCGGCCGCCATCGCGGGCTCGGTCACCGGCCAGGTGATCACCTTGGCGTCCGCGCCGCGCAGCCCGGTCGCCGACCCGCGGAAGACCACGAGCTTCTTGCGGGCGGACGCCAGGACGTCGGCGTAGCCGTCCCCGTCGAAGTCGCCCGAGGCGAGCACCCGCCCGAGGTTCTCCCGTGCGGCGGGACCGGCGAGCGTAGCGACCCGCCCCTGAGTGGAGACCTGCCTCGCGCCGCCGAAGTAGACGACCACGCCTCCCGCGTCGCTCTTCCCCTTCACTTTCAGGAGAGGCAACCCGGCGATGACATCGACACGCCCGTCCCCGTTGACGTCGCCCGCCACCGCCGGCCTGACAGGTTTGGCCTCGGCGGGCGCGGCGACCCCGGCCAGCCCCACCGCGACGGCCACGACGAGGCCGCCCTTCCCTACGCGCATGACCGTCTCCTTCGGAGTCCCTGTCCCATGAGACGCCCGTCCGGGCCCCGATGTTGGCGACGTCCCGAGATACACCACGGTAGCGATAGCGATCATCGCAACCCGAACCTACGCCACCTGACCCGGCGGCGGATGGTCACTCAGAATTCGAGAAGTGCGGCAGGATCGAAGGAAACCTCGAAGGGCTTGTTCGCTTCGATCTCGCTCGTCAGGACCTTCCCCGCTGCGACGGACGATGCCACCACGTACCCGTCGCGCTCCCCCAGCACCAGCACCTGCACCCGCGGCTCAGGATTGTGATCCACAATCCAGTACTGAGGAATGCCGACAGTGGCGTACTCCCCGACCTTGCGCACACGGTCGTTACGCTCGCTACTGCTTCCTGGAGAAACGACCTCGACGGCCAAAAGCACTTCCCTGCCGGGAATCACCTTTGGTGACTCATCGATGATCGCAGCCCGCGCGACCTCACGCGGGATGACGAAGACGTCGGGCTTACGGATCCCAGCGGGAGTACTGATCTCCCACTCCCCTCCGTCGCACACGATCACCGCTGCCCCGGAACGCACCGCAGCCGCCTCGATGATCCGGGACAGGTTCCGGGCCACCCAGTTGTCCCGGGAGCCGGCCGCCACCTCGATCAGCCACCCGTCCTCAAGCTCGAACCCCTTGCCGTCCTCGGGAAGCTCATGAAGATCAAGGACGGTATACGGCCCGAACTCGATCTCGTGGGCCAAGCCACGTCCGCTCATGACCTCGCCTCCTGACGATCGCTTCGGCTTCTTTGACCTATAGCAACACCGCGCGCGAAGCTCTCGTCCAGAGCACGTCGCAGCCCGATGTTGCGGGCACTGCTCTCATGGTCCCGCTGCCAGGCAGGAAGCACTCGGTCTCGCTGCGCCTTGACGCCGCCCGCGTAGAAGATGTGTGCACGTCGAACGCCGAAGCAGCCACCGACGCAGAGTCTTCCTGCATGGGTCAGCTTCCTCGACGATCGGCGCAGATTGTCCCGAGCACGCCCGAACGACGGAGGTGTTACGCCGGGACTCCGAGGGCGCGAAGCTTCTCGTCCAGGGCGCGGACGTAGGTGTTGGTGGCCCAGGGCTGGAGTTGCTGCCTGGCCGTACGGACACTGTGACCGAGGCGCAGTGAACTGTGCTCGGCGATGATCTGAGCGGCCTCGCCAAGCCGCTGAGTGGCAGCCTGTATTTCTCGTTTCTGGATCAAAGCTGTCGCCTGCACCACAAGCGCGCGTCCGCGCGTCTTCGGGAATGACCTTCCCATTCCCGTCAGCGCTTGCTCTCCCGCCCGAAGCGCTTCGTCCGAGCGCTTGAGTGCCGCCAGACAGTAGCCGATGTTGTAGTGCGTTACCTCCGGAGTGCACCAGGCGAGGTGAGAAGGATCGGCTTCGGTGCGAGGAGCGCTGGCGAGTTCACACGCGCGATCGAGAACGCGAATCCCTTCCTCCCCCTTACCGGAGCCGGCCAGCGCTCGGGCGAGAGGATGTGCGATGGCCGCCTGCTGGAGACGACTCGAGCTCTGTTTCGCCCATGCCTGCGCGGCGTACGCGTGGTCGAGCGCCTTGGCCGGCTTTCCCTGAGAACTCGCCACATGGGCCAGGCAGCCATGGAGGTGCGCGATGATGCCTGGCTCACGCACCTCGTAAGCCGCCTCGACCCCTTCCTCGTATCGGCGGACGGCCCCGACGTAGTCCACCAGGTCATAACAGAGCCAGCCTCCCAGGTGGGACAAACCCGAGTAGGCCACGACAAGGCGGTCGCGCAGCGCGGGTGTGAGCGATTCACGGCTAAGGAGACCGGCAATGACACCGCGCTGCGCGTCCGCCACTGGAAGCAGCTTCGCGGGTCCGTACGTCTGCTCGATCTGCCAGCATTGGGCGATCAGCTTCTCGACTGCTGTCACCGTCTGGGCATCCACACGGCTGGTCCCCTGGACGGCCTGTGCGAGCCGTGCCTCCTCGTCAGAGGTGAGGTGGCGCAGCAGGCGCAGCGCGGGAACGCCTCCCAGGGCCACCGCCAGTTCGAAGAGTAGTTCGCGTCGCTTCACGTCGGCCTCCTCGGCGGTGAGAGCGCGGAACAAGGCGGCACAGGCCTCGGGCCGTACCCCGGAAGTCGCTACCGAGGTCCGCACCGGCCATGCTCCAGCGGTCGGTTCCATGCTGACATGGGAAATTTCCGGCGTGGCAGCCGTGAGGCGAACGCGCTGGAAGGGATCGAGGTGACGGTAATCGGCCGCGTCGATCAGCTCACGGTCGTGAGCGCCGTAAGTGCTGTAAGTTTCGTCGGTCACCAGACGCCGTGCCGTGGTCTGGTAGATGCGCGCCAGCAGATCGAGCACACGCGGAGAGGGACGACGCCTGCCCTGCGGCCACCCCTCCAGGTCGTACAGCCGCGCCGTACGCATCGACGCCGAACCCGCCGGATCCAGATCATTGAACGCCGCCACGACCTGAGCAGCAGTCAGCCCATGGGCATATCGATGCAACAACAACGGACTGTCATCAAGATCCAGCGCGTGCACGTCCGCGACCTGCTCGAACGTGAACCCCTTCCCCCGCAAGACCTCACTACGCCTCCGGCAGGCGAGCAAGACACGATGCCCCTCAGTCACATCTCCCCCTCGGCCAGGCACGCACACGGACGCCGCTTCGCCGTGCGACCCGCACCACTTTACTAACGGAGAGTACTCACATGACTACCGAATCGCCTGCCTCGCGAGCCATGCCCCACGACAGCGCGGTGAACTCGACAGACCGCACAGTGGAGGTGAAGGAGGCGGGAAGGCCACGCGCCGGAGCGGCTAACTCGCTCGGCACCGCCGTCCGCCTGACATGTCCGCGCGGGACAACGGCCTCTTGGCATGATCGCGTCCGGCGTCCAGGAGGCCGAGGCAGCCGAGTGCGCGAGGTCCTTTCGTCCCGGACCTCGCGGGCGTCACCGCTGCTCTGCTGACACCTCCCCTGCCTCGCCCACGTCCCCCGCGCCCCCTGCCTTCCGCGCCTCCAAGGCTTCGGCTATCGCGGCGAACTCGGCGAGAGCCGCCTGGAGGTCCTCGACGATCTCACGGGCGATCACCTCGGGCGGCAGCAGGCTGTCGGCGTCCTCAAGACTGCGATCCTTCAACCAGGTGATGTCGAGGTTGACCTTGTCGCGGGCGACGAGTTCCCTTGATCCCAAGCGGTGAAGGCAATCGGGCTATTGGGGTGATCGACAGATCGGGGAATTACGGGGAGAAGTCTTCTTCTCGTCGTCGCTGATCTTTTGACTTTGAGAGTCTCGACGGACTGAGCCACTTGGGG
>NZ_JBFBCI010000071.1:0-41030 GCF_040683095.1 Sphaerisporangium sp. NPDC051017 | reverse complement strand
CACGCACGCCCTGAACAGGGTCAATTACGTGATCGGCATGCTCAATTACGTGATTGCAACCGCCTCACCGCTGCGCAATTCCGTGATCGTCGACACGTCGGCGTAGATGTCGGCGGCGTCGAACTGCTCGGCGAGGTCGGCTATCTCCTCCTCCACGTGGGCGGCCAGGTGGACCTCCTGCGGATCCGCTGCGGCGTCCGCGGGACCGGATGCCGACGCCGGGCCGGCGGAGGCGTCCGGCTCGGCAACGGGGCCCGGTTCGGACTCCTGCGTCCCCTGCGGCGCCTGCTCGACGGCGTCGATCGGCTGGTCATCGTGCTCCTCGGGGTCCTGACCGGCTACCGCCGTCTCGGTACTGGTCTGGTCGGTGTCTGCTTCCTTGATGAGGTCCTCGGCGGGGTTGTCGCCGCGGTAGGGAACGCCGTCGGCAACGGCCTTCTCGATCGGGCTGGGTTCATAGCCGTGCTTGGCGCCGATGTCGGCGATGAACCGCAGCCACGCTCCGGCGTCCTCGCGGGTGCACGGGGAGTACTTGTCCTCGCGCCAGGTGTTGCGCCGCTCCCCGTCACCGGTGATCTCCCGCTCGTAGGCGGTCGCGATGGGGGCGAGCGCGATCATCCACAGGCCCGGCTGGGTGCTCTTGGCCACCGTCTCCGGGGTGGGGGAGCCGAAGGACTCGAACAGACGGGAGTGACGGGCGCCGCCCAGCGCGCGGCACAGCGGCTCGGGCATCGTGACGAGCTGCTCGGTGATGAACCGGGCGATCGTGGATGCCACGTTCCTGGGCGGGGTCTTGAGCATCAGGAACTCGTGCAGCCACTGCTGCCGGACCGTGCCGGCGGCGACCCACGCCTTGTTCCCTTCGACCACGATCTTGCGGTCGGTGTCCGGCTTGGCCTCCTGGGCGGCGGGCGCGACGATGGCGGGTTCGGGAGGGCTGGTGGTACCGGTCTCGGCGAACACGTGGCCGTACTTGACCGGGTCCAGGCAGTAGTGGTTCGGGGAGGCGTTCATCCATGAGCCGAGCGACGCGCCCCGGCCGGGGCAGTCCGCGTGGGCGTCGGAATCCATGATCTGGTCGCCGTCCACCAGGCGGCTCAGCAGCACGGCCCCCTCGGGCCGCTCGCTGGTGACCGTGATCCCGGCCCGCTCCAGCTCGGCCACCATCTTGGCGCGGCGAGCCTTGGCTTCCCGCTCGTCCAGCAGGCGCTGCACCGTGTACTTCAGCGGGCCGTACCGGTTACGGCGGATCACCTCCATCGCCTCGGAGTCGTCCTCGAAGGGCTTGAGCAGCGCCAGCTCCTCCAGCGTCCACTCGTAGTCCATCCCCGCGGCGATCTCCTTGGCCATGTAGTTGAGACCACCGGCCCGCACCCCGGCCTTCACCTCGCCAGCGGACAGGCCCGTGGCCTTGCGGATCTCGGCTCGCGTCATCCCCGCCTGCGCCGCCGAGAACAGCGCCTGCGCCTCCTCATGCACCGTCAGGCTCGTGCGGAACCTGCTGCTGATCAGCATGTGCAGGTACTGAAGACCCTCGTCATCGGCGGTGTCGGCGGAGAAGAAGTACGGCACCGCCGACAGCCCGACCTTCAGCGCGGCGTCCAGGCGGACATTGCCATCCACCACCCGGTACCCGCCACCGGGGTCGACCGTGATCTCCAGCGGAGTGATGATCCCCGCCGTGGCGACCGACCGGCAGAACGCCTGGTCGGCCTGCTTGTCCTGCCGGACGTTCCCTGGGTGGCAGACAAGCAGCTCGACCGGGATCATCGGCCGCTCGGTGTAGATGGAACCCTCGTTCCCTGGTCCGGCGACGTCCGCGTCCGTGACGACGGAAAGGTTGTGCCCGGCAACTGCGTCGTCCGGTGCGTCGGGATCGGCTGTGACTTCGATCATGTGCCCTCCACAGGCTCATCGCGCCGAGCTCGCCGGCCACCGCCCTGCTGCGGCGACCGGGGACACAGGGCTGGTCCCTGCCCGGCTCAAGGCGCCCGCGACGCACGCGGCCGGGAACGCAATCCGGCGGTCCCGGCACCGGCCAAGATGTTTCCGACGCAGGAGGAAAGATCTCTGGGCGGGCCGGGGCGAGCGCAGCGAGAGCCGGTTGCGGGCACGGCAAGGGTGGCGCAGCCTTGGGAGCGGGGCAGGAGCCCTGCGCTCACGGACGCGCGGCGCCTGCGGCAGGGGATCGCGGGGAAATGACGCTGGTGAAGGCGGGGAGGTTACGGCCCTGCGGGGCCTGCTGGGACTTCGTCCGGCTGGATGTCAGTCGTCTCGGGAGACGATCACGGGCTGGCGCTTGATGATGGCGAAGACCGGAGTGGAAGGCCCGACGTAGGCACCGGTGACGTTGTACTCGATCCACTCACCGGCCTCTTCTTCGTCCATGCCCCAGCCCAGAAGGACCCGCAGGCACAGAGCCAGGTCATACAGAGCGACGATCCGCCGGGAGTTACCGAACCAGCCCTCGGCCATCCCGATCAGAGCGTCCTCGAAACCGTCCGCCAGAAGCGCCTCACCGTCACTGCACTCGGCCAGCCGCCCCCGGATCTCCTCGAACGAGGAATCAGTCATGCGCGCCCCCGGCTTTCTTACGCCGGAGTCTGCGGCGCGGGCGACCGCCACAGCCCTGGGGGGCCATCGCCAGAGGCAGCCCGCTCTTCACGTCGCAAGGCTGACCGCTGGCGACCGCAGCCTTGAGCCGATCATGGAATTCCCTGGCCACGGCCCGGTCACGGAACGATCGAGTCCTTCTGCGGCCAGCTACCGTCCAGCGCACTCGGTGAACCAGACCTCTTGGGCCCTCGTGACTGCCGATCCAGTCACAGACCCAAATCTTGTAGGTGACCCCGCTCTGGTGCACGCGAGCGCGGCAAGTTTGGTGGCCGCCGGGTGATGCATTCATGCTGACAACAGCTCCTTCGTTCGATGAGGGTGCACTCTCTCGACGATGGCTTGCCGACCCTCACGCGCCGAGGCGGTCATTCAGAGGCTTGCGCCCCGGCTATCGCGTCACGTAGAGGGATCCCCGGTTCCAGATTTGCACCCTAGTAGATGTAATGAGAGCACTTTATACTCAGATATATGAACTGGTCAATGGAGGACTGCAATCCGGGTGACGGGGCGGCGGTGTCACACGGAGATGTGGCCCTGGCCGGTCACCGCTCCGGTCTCCGACGGGAGCGATCGCCGCACCAGGTGGGCATTTCCTGTGCGCTGCACCGCAGCGCGACCCACCACATAGCGACTGAGACGTCATCTAGGAAGCAGACCCACGCCCTGCCGAGACCGCGACGTCGAGACGCGACAGGGACGTCGGCAGTCGCCGCACGGCCTGTCGTGCTGACGGTTCATCGGCGGTCAACAGCCATCAACGTCGGGGCCAGAGGGCTCGGGCCGATCCGCCAACCAACGCAGAAGGCGAAAGGTCCGTTCGCTGCTCCGCTCCGATCCGTACATACGACGATCACGAGAATCGCGAGTTCAACCGCAGTGACCACAGCCGCAAGCGCCGGAAGCACCCAGGCAGACCCAACGGGAAGTGCGATGCCGGCACCACCCAGCCCCAAGACCCGACCGTAGCTGAGTCGGCGCTGTGGTTCATAAATGAGCGCGTCCGCCTGTCCCTTGCCGCGCGAGCTACCCATCTCGATGCTCCAGCTTGCGTCCAGGCACCGGAAATGAGCGGAAGGCTTCAGGGAGCGGGCCTGCCGTCGCGCGTCGGGCGAATGGCATGACGGCCACGGTAGGGCGTAGACTTCCCCTAGTCAATCCGAACAGGAACTTGTCGATATGCACAGTAACATGAGTGATGTGGTCGCCGACCAGATCCGTAAGCACCGGAGCCGACTCGGGTTGACGCGGGAAGACCTCGCTGCCGAGTGCGCCAAATTGGGCGCGGACCAGCTCACCTTCGCGGCCTTGACCAACATCGAGACTGGCCGCCGCGACGCCTCTGGTCGCCGTAGGCGGGATGTGACAATCGACGAACTGGAAGTCATCGCACATGCCCTTGCGGTGCCGATGCTGCTGCTGGTGTTCCCCCTAGGCGAACTTGACTTGGTCCCGGTTTCCGCCTATCACCAGAGAATTCACCCGCACTTGGCGTGGAAGTGCGCCACGGGCGATGAGCCGCCTACGCACGTACACACTGATGGAACGCCCTATGCCGACCGCTCCACGATAGGGGCAAATGGCACGAGCAGGCTGGAGGCCTGGCGCTCGACGACGCGCCCCATTAAGCTGCACCGCCGCTTGACCGACGAAATCAGTCAACTGCGAAAGGCGACCGGCCGGCTGACTTATTTCGAGCACATTGGTCAAAGCGACTCGGATGAGGCTCAGCACGTGGTGAGGCTGCGCCAGCACCACCTCATCGAGGTGGCCACCATCATCGAGGAACTACTGGAGTCAGGCATGAAAGCACCGGTCTTCGACACCGAGTTGGCCCGCGAACTCGTCGCCACAGGCGTGATCAGCAGGCCTCAGGCACTAATCACCGACGAAGCCGTTCTAGACCTCCTCAACCAAGAACCCCCTGCAACTCCTCCCATCTGACACTAGAGCAAATGACCCTGTGTGTGGCTCTGGAGACTCCGAAGCCATCAACCGGCTACTCCCTCAAAATCGGTCACAGCGGCCCTTGCCGCCTGTTCAATGGCCGCTTCCAGCCGCGCCTGACGCGAACCGGTGCACGTCCGCGCCGATTACCCGGCTACCGGTGAGCGTCCGTCGATATGACAAGAGCCAATTGGTGAAACCTTCAATGCAGATCGCCTCCCCCTAGATGAAAGGCACCCGAAATGACAGAAACTCCCGAACGGGAGCAGCGCAGCCGCAAGCCCAATGGAGAAAGCACCATCTACCTCGGCGCTGACGGCAAGTGGCACGGCCGGATCACGATGGGCACCAAGCTCGACGGTACCCCCGACCGGCGGCACGTCGAGCGCAAGACCGAGGTAGAAGTCGTCAAGGCGCTCAAGGAGCTGACCAAGAAGCGCGACACCGGGCAGGCTGGCAAGGCTGGCCGGGTACAGACCGTGGAGCAGTTCGGGACCTACTGGCTGGACACGGTGCTGCCGATTGCAGACCGGGCACCGCGGACGATTTCCGACTATCGGAGCAAATGCAAGAACTGGATATTCAAGTACATGGGGAAGGTCCGGCTGGACAAGGTCACCGCAGAACACCTGGAAAACCTCTACGCGGAGATGCTGAAGGACGGCCAATCCCCCGGGCATGTCCGCAAGGTCCACGCCGTCATCAGCTCCATGTTCACCGCTGCGGTTCGCCGTGGTGCGGTCGCCAAGAATCCGGCCGAGCTCGTCGAGGTGCCAAAGCTCGGCGACGTCGAGAAGGACGTCCTGACGCGGGAGGAAGCGCGGAAAGTCATTGCCGAGACCCAGCAGCGGCGCAACGCGGCCCGCTGGTCGGTCGGGCTGGCCACCGGCACCCGTCAAGGTGAGACACTCGGCCTGAGGTGGCAGTACATCAACCTCGACACCGGCGTAGCGAAGATCTGGTATCAGCTTCAGCGGCTCACCTGGCAACACGGCTGCGACAACCCGCAAGCCTGCGGAGCGGCCCACCACCGCGAGGCATGCCCGAAGGACTGCACCTCCCACCGGCACCGGCCGGAGTGCGCACCCGGCTGCTACAGGACCGGCCACGTGTGCCCCAAGCCGTGCCCGAAGAAGTGCACCGCGCACGCGAAGGTGTGTCCACAGCGCAAGGGCGGCGGGCTTGTGTTCCGCCCGATCAAGGAGAAGCGCCGCAAGACCATCCACCTGGCACCCGAGCTGGTGGAGATCTTGCGCAGGCACAAGGAGATCCAGGACGTCGAGCGGATGGTGGCCGGCAAGGAGTGGACGGATCACGATCTCGTCTTCTGCCAGCCCAACGGCCAGCCGATCGATCCTCGGGTGGACTGGGATGAGTGGGCCAGCATCGTGAAGGCCGCGGGCCTTCCCCATCACAAGCTCCACGCTCAGCGGCACACCGCGGCGACCTTGGCGCTGGAGGCCGGGATCGCGCTGGCGGTGGTTCAGGAGATGCTGGGGCACTCCGACATCCGCGTCACCCGCGGTTACAGTCACGTAGCGTCGCCGCTGGCTCAGGACGCCGCGCAGAAGATGGGGAAGGCCCTCTGGGGGAACTGAGACGGAAAATGAGACGGAAGATCAAAAAGGCGCCCCTTGGGATCAAGGGACGCCCTGGTGAAACTGTGAGCCGCCTAAGGGAATCGAACCCTTGACCTACGCATTACGAGTGCGTCGCTCTGGCCGACTGAGCTAAGGCGGCGGGCTGCGATGGTGACCGCAGCGTGTGGAAGTCTACAGGTTTTCGGTGGTTCTTGCGCCAGGGCGGGGTGGAGGCGTTCAGGTCAGGGTGGGGTGAGGCGACCAGGACGGGCGGCGTGGGTCGCGTGGCGTTGCGGTGGCCAGGATGGGTGGCCCGGGTCAAGTGCCCATCCAAGGGGGCCGGGTCAGGAGCCCCTCCAGGCCCGGCTTGGGTCGGGTGGCGCTGTGGGGCGGGTTGGTTACGTGGCCTTGGGGCAGAGGGTGCCGGACGCTGGTGGGGTTAGGGAGATCAAGTACTTGTCGACCGCCTGGTCTATGCAGGTGGAGCCGGTGCGGTACGCCGTGTGGCCGTCGCCGTCGTAGCTGAGGAGGACGCCCGAGGAGAGTTCCGAGGCCAGGGACTTGGCCCATTGGTACGGGGTGGCGGGGTCGCGCTGGGTGCCGACGACGAGGATGGGCGGGGCGCCGAGGGCACTCAGGGGTTTGTTGGTGCCGGTGGGCTTGACCGGCCAGTAGTCGCACGGCAGGGAGCCCCACATGACGTACGCGCCGAAGTGCGGGGACTGCTGCTGGGCGGTCTTCGCGGCCTCCTCGTAGGTGGCGATCTTGTGCGGGTAGGAGTGGTCGAGGCAGTTGACGGCCATGTTGGCCTCGGTCTGGTTGGAGTACGTGCCGTCGGGCTTCCGGTCGACGAGGATGTCGCCGAGCTTGAGCAGCATGGTGCCATCGCCGCGGAAGCCCCGGGCGAGGGCGGTCCTGAGCACGGGCCAGCTGCGCTTGTCGTAGAGGGCGGCCAGGATGCCGAGCGTCACCCATGACTCGTCGACGGCCCGCCCGTCGCCGGTGGTGTTGCGCAACGGGCGCTGGTCGGTGGCCTTGAGGAAGTCCGTGAGCCGTGACAGGGCCACGCTGGTGTCGCGCCCCGGGAAGGGGCAGTTCTTGTGGACGAAGCAGTCGGCGAGGAAGGATCGGAACGCGACCTCGAAGCCCTGCGCCTGGGCGGCGTTGACCGTGGGCACCGGCGGGAGGGCGGGGTCGATGGCCCCGTCGAGGACCATGGCGCGGATCTTCTTCGGGAACAGGTCGGCGTAGACCGCGCCGAGGTACGTTCCGTAGGATTTGCCCAGGTAGGTGATGCCCTGATCGCCGAGCGCGGCGCGCAGGACGTCCATGTCGCGGGCGGCGTCGGCCGTGCCGACGTGCGGGAGCAGCTTGGCGGACCGCGCCTGGCAGCCCTCGGCGAACTGCTTGGCGCCCTTGGCGAGGGCGCTGACCTCGGCGGGGTCGTCCGGGGTGCCGTCCAGGCCGATGAACGCGTCGAGCTGCGGGCCGGTCAGGCAACGGACGGGCGCGGACTTGCCGACGCCGCGCGGGTCGAAGCCGACGGTGTCGAACCGCCCGAGGACGGCCGGAGTGAGGACGATGTTCGCGGCGCGCGCGTACTCGATGCCGGATCCGCCCGGTCCGCCCGGGTTGAGGATGATGGAGCCGATGCGCTTGCCCCCGCTGGCGGGGAGCCGGATGAGGCTGATCTGGATGCGTTCGCCGCCGGGGTTGGCGTAGTTCAGCGGAACGTCGAGCTTGCCGCACTGGAAGTCGTCCTGGCACGGCGTCCATGTGATCTTCTGCGTGTAGAACGGGGCGAGGGCGGCGGCGGGCGCCTGGGTGGCCGGCGCGGAGGGGCTCGCGGCCGTGGGCGGGTCGGCCGGGGACGCGCTGTCCACCGGATCGCCCGACTCCCCCTCGGCCGAGCAGGCCGCCGCGAGCAACGCCGACATCACAAGGGCGGTAGCCGTACGGCTACCGCCGGAAAAGCGCATCATGCGCCGACCACCTATCCCCCGTCGCCAGAACCCGAGGAGTTGATCATCCCCACGGCGGTTAGGTTGTACCCCCTCTACCTGGGGTTTCACTCCTCAACCGGCAATAGCCGGTCACCGTACCTCTCGTCGTGCTGCTTGCGCGGCGAGCACACGTCGGCACGGGAGCAGGCGCAGCGCCGACCTCCGTCGTTCAGCCGGACGATCACCGAGTCGGAGGGGACGTTGTGGCCGACGACGGTGCCGGAGCCCTCGGGGGTGTCCACGGCGGCCCCAGTGCGCGGAGCGGACGCCCGGAACTCCTGGTATAGGGGGTGCTCGTACTTCAGGCAGCACATCAGCCGGCCGCACGCGCCCGCGATGCGCAGGGGGTTGACCGGAAGGTCCTGGTCCTTGGCCATGCGGACGGACACCGGCTCGAAGTCCTTGAGGAAGGTCGCGCAGCACAGGTCGCGGCCGCAGGGGCCGATGCCGCCCTGCAGGCGGGCCTCGTCGCGCGGGCCGATCTGGCGAAGCTCGACCCTGGCCCGCAGGTTGCGCGCGAGGTCGCGGACGAGGGCGCGGAAGTCGACGCGGTGGGGGGCGGAGAAGTACACGGTGTAGACGTTGTCGGCGTCGAGGTAGTCGACTCCGACGATCTTCATGGGCAGTTCGTGCCGCTTGATCAGCCTTTTGGAGACACTGCGGGCCTCGGCGCGGCGACGGCGGTTGGTCTCGTCGCGGCCGAGGTGCTCCTCGCCCGCGATGCCGGCGCACACCGGCAGGCCGTCGATGTCCTCGCTGACCCATTGCGGCGCCCAGACGCACTCGGCCACCTCGGGCCCGGCGTCGGTGGGGACGAGCACCTTGTCCCCGACCTTGGGGCTGTGGCCGCCCGGGTCGAGGTAGTAGAGCCTCCCGTAGCGAGTAAAGCTCACGGCCATGATCACGCCCATGGAACCCTCCGCCTCCTCGCCGGTACGGCCGCGGGCTCCTGCCCGAGCCGACGTGAACCACCCCCGGCGCGAGCCTCGCGGATCACGCCGACGCGGTTCTGGCCCACATTACGCGCAGTGCGGTTTACCCAGGCAATACCAATCGTCAACCGGAAGTTGACCTGGCCACAATCGCGGGCCGGGCGACGAAAGCGGCCACGGCCGAGGACATCCCGGCTGTGGCCGCTTCAGATCGCGTCAACCACCTCAGGTCAGACCGTCACCAGGTCACGGAGGGGTAGGTGTGGTCGTCGTGGGTCAGTACCTGGTAGCCGGAGGCGGTGACGGCCGCGATCTCGTCGCCGCGCCGGACGATGAAGCGCTCGGAGGCGCCGTCCACGGCGAGAAGTCGCATTCCGCCCTTCTCGTCCTTGTAGACCGTCTCCAGAAGCCGCCCGTCCGAGGCGTCGAACCGGACGATCGCCGCGGTCGAGGGCTCCACCTTCTCCTTGGTCCCGTTGACCGTGAGGACGACCCGGCCGAGCGAGGCGATGATCCGCGAGCCGTCCGCGTTGAGGCGGTACCCCTGCAGGCCGCCGTTTCCTCCGACCGCCTCTGAACTCAGGGTGATCTTCCGGCTCGTGCCGAGGTCCTCGCCCCCGACGGTCGTGTCAATCAGGTAGACGTCCGGCGAATCGGGCGCCATCTCGACCCGTCCCGAGGGGATGGGCGTGGTGCCCGACTTGCCCGGCCCGGGGGCCTCTCCGGTGCGCGGGTCGACCGCGACGGTGGCCGACGCCGTGGGGACCGCGGGCTCCGCCGGAACGGCCTCGGGCCCCGACGGGGGCTCGCTCGCGGCCCCGGGGGCGCCCGGGGAGGGCGGCACCACGCGGGTCGTCCGCCCTGGGGGCGACGGGGACGCCGGGGTGGCCATGTCCCGGCTCGGCCCCTCACCTGTCCCGTACCCCTGGGCATCGGGCTTGGCCGGGACGGCCGACTCGAGGGTGAAACCGCCGGACGAAGGGGCGGGCACGGAGGTGCCGTCGCCCGACGGCGGCGCGGAAGCGGTGGTGTCGCCGATCGGCGGGACGCCCGGCCCGGCGGGCACGGAGGTGGCGTCGCCCGGCGCGGGGACGATCACGGTGCCGCCGGCCGACGTGTCTGGGCCTGGTGTCTTTCGCGGATCCGTCAGGAGGAACCGCCCGCCCCCCTCGGCGGTGTTCGTCCCGTAGACGCGCACTACGTTCGGGTACTGGTAGGCGACGTACCGCCCGTCGCCGCTCATCGCGACGTTCGTGAAGATCTTGCCTTCCTCCGCCTTCCATGTGCGCGTCTCGCCGGACGCGGTGTCCGCCACCACCAGTCCGCCGGTCCGATCGGTGGCCCGGCACGGCTGGATCGCGTACGCGAGCTTCGAGCCGTCCCCGCTGACCGCCAGGGGGTCGGCCGTCCCCTCGGACAGCTCGATCGGCAGCCGGTCGAACGCCTGGGCGGCGCCGGAATCGTCGACGGTGAGCCGGTAGAAGTGCCCCTGGCACCCGGGCCCGACCGTGGAGACGTAGAAGCGCCGGTTGTCCTCGGCGGCCTGCGCGGACCAGAAGACCTCGTCCTTCGAGGGCGCCGGGACGCTCGCGACCTGCTCGCCGTTCATGCCGCGCACGCTGAGCGAGCCGGTGGAGGCGACGAGGAAGAACTTCGGCACCGCGGCGGGCCCGGCCGCGGCGACCTGGGGCCCCGTGCCCGCGCGTACGGCCACCGCCCCCGCGGTGATGGCCGCGATCACGGACGCCGCCGCGACGACGGGGACGAACCAGGACTTCTTCCGGCGCGGCTCGGGACGTTCCATGCCAGCGGCCGAGAACCTCAGCCCTGGGACGTCGTGGACGGTGTCCCCCACGGCTGTCGTGGCGTCGCGCAGCCTTGCGATGATGTCGTCGTTCACGGATGCTCCCCCAGGAGGCGGCCGAGCGCGTCCAGGGCTCGGGCGGTGGTGGATTTGACGGTGCCCCGGCTGACGCCCATGACCTGGGCGGTCTCCTCTTCGGACAACTCGGCGTAGTAGCGGAGGACGAGCACCTCGCGCCGGCGGCGTGGCAGTTGGTGGAGGGCTTTCAGGACGGCGCGGCGCTCGGCGCCGAGCAGCGCCGCGGCCTCCGCGGACCAGACGGGCGGTTCGTAGGCGCCGGCGAACCAGGACGGCAACCGGCGCCGCCTGAGTACGGTGCGGGCGTTGTTGAGGACGGCGCTACGGAGGTAGACCAGCGCGTTCGCGGGGTCGCGTAACGCGCCGTAGCGGCGGTGGAGGCCGAGGAACGCCTCCTGGACCACGTCCTCCGCGCTCTCACGGTCGCCGACCAGCACGAGCGCGAGCCGGGTCAGCCCGAGCGCGTGGCCCGCGTACAGCGCCGTGATCGCGTCCTCGGCGTCACGTGGATCGGAGGTGCGCTCCGAGATTTCGGAAGCCTGCATGTCCAAGAGACGCGGCAGCCTTCCTCCGGTTGCTCGGCATCCGATATCCGGCTAAAAGGCGGGCAAGGCGCTCACAACCGGGGCCGCCACAACGACAGCGTCAGCGCCTCGACGGCGATCTGCGGGTTGACGTTGGCCGCCAGCCGCTCGCGGCAGAGCATGATCGCGTCGATTCGCCGCAGCGTGTCCTCGGGGGAGCTCGACGAGGCCAGCGCCTCCAGATCGGCGGAGCGGTCCTCGGCGGACAGCTCGACCCCCGCCCCGAACTGCACGGCCAGGACGTCGCGGTAGTAGGCGACCAGGTCGAGCAGGGCCATGTCGAGGGAGTCGCGCTTGATGCGTGTGGCCCGGGACTTCTGCCGGTCCTCGAGTTCCTTCATCGCCCCGGCGCCGCCGCGCACGAGCCCCTTGTTGAGGCCCTTGCCCGTGGACCCCTCGCCGTAGATCTTGCGCAGCTCGGTGGTCTCGGCCTCGTTCAGGTGGGCGGTCGCCTCCTCGGCGTCCTCCGAGGACGTCTTGACCAGCCGCTCGGCCGCCTCCACGCACTCGCCGAGGCCGGTCAGCGTGCGGGGCAGCGCCAGGACGGCGTCACGGCGCCGCCGCGTCTCCTCGTCCAGGGCCAGGCGGCGGGCACGGCCGATGTGGCCGCGCGTGGCGCGGGCGGCGAACTCGGCCGTCTCGAACGACACGTTGTCGCGGGTGGCCAGCACGTGCGCGATGGCCGCCGTCGAGGGCGTGCGCAGCGTCACGACCCGGCACCGGGACCGGATGGTGATCACCATGTCGTCCGGCGAGGGCGCGCACAGCAGCCAGACCGTGCGCGGCGGCGGCTCCTCGATGGCCTTGAGCAGGGCGTTGGCGGCGGCCTCGGTCGCGCGGTCGGCGTCCTCGAACAGGATGACGCGCCAGCGGCCGAGCGTCGGCGCCCCCGAGGCCCTGAGGACGAGTTCGCGGGTCTGCTTGACGCTGTACGAGAGGCCCTGCGGGCGTACGGTCTCGACGTCGGGGTGGGAGCCGACGCCGACCTGGTGGCACATGTCGCAGTGCCCGCATCCGAGGTCGGGGCACAGCAGCGCCGCCGCGAACGCCTGCGCGGCCTCCGAGCGGCCGGACCCGGGCGGGCCGGTGAACAGCCACGCGTGGGTCATGCCCGCCCCGCGCCCGCCGGCGAGGGCCTCGGCGGCGGCCGCCGCGGCGCGCTGGAGCACCGCCGCCGCCTGCTCCTGGCCGACCAGGTCGTCGAAGACTGTCACGCGGCCAGGTTAGTCGCGGATGGCGGGCATCGTGCCGGTGATGGCCTCGGTCTCCTGCGGGACGGGGTCGGGGAGGATCTCGCGGACGCGGTCCTGGACGACCCGGGAGATCTCCTCCTGCGTCTGCGTGCCGTCCACGACCAGGTAGCGGTCGGGGTCGGCGGCGGCGAGCGCCCGGAACTCGCGGCGCACCCGCTCGTGGAACTCCATCGGTTCGGCCTCGATGCGGTCGGCGGGCGAGGCCAGCCGGGCCAGGCCGGTGGACGGCGGCACGTCGATGAGGACGGTCAGGTCGGGCGTGAGGCCACCGGTGGCCCAGGAATTGACCTTGGCGACGTCCTGCGGCTCCAGCTCGCGCCCGGCGCCCTGGTAGGCGAGGGAAGAGTCGACGTATCGGTCGGAGATGACCATCGCACCCCGCTGGAGGGCCGGGCGGATGACCTTCTCGACGTGCTCGGCGCGGTCGGCCGCGTACAGCAGCGCCTCCGAGCGCGCCGACAGCCCGTGGTGGGCGGAGTCGAGCAGGATCGCCCGCAGGCGCATGCCGACCTTGGTGGACCCGGGCTCGCGCGTCTGGACGACGTCGAAGCCCTGGTCGCGCAGCCAGATGGCGACCAGCCGGGACTGCGTGGTCTTGCCCGACCCCTCGCCGCCCTCGAAGGCGATGAACATGCCGCGCGCCGGCTCGCCGCTGTCGGCGACGTACCGCTCGCCCTTCAGCGCGGCCATCAGGTCGGAGCCGATGGGGACCTCGCGCCGGTCGTCCATGTGCCGCAGGGCGAGCACGCCGACGACGATCGCCACGACGGCGCCGATCAGCATGACCAGGCTGGGCCCGTCGAAGCGGTAGACGAGCCCGGCGCCGATCGAGATCGCGTGCTTGCCGAACAGGCCGGACAGCGCGGGCGCGACGGCGACGACGAGCAGGAGCGTGACCCGGGCCAGGGACTGCAGGAACGAGAACGTGCGCCCGCGGATGGCGTCCTCGACCTCGAGGCCGATCAGCGTGTATCCGATGATCCACGCGATGCCCGCGCAGGCGCCGAGCACGACGACGAGCATGACCACGATCACCAGGTTGTGGATGAGCGCGGTGGCCGCGAGGACGATGCCCGCGGTGACGATGGCCAGCCCGAACAGGCGGCGGCGCGACAGCTCGCGCAGCAGGCGCGGCCCGAAGAAGATGCCGAGCGCCATGCCGACGAAGACGGCGGCGAAGACGGTGCCGTACGCGGCGTCGCCCCCGCCGAGCGCGACGACGTACACCTTGGCCACGCCGACGACCGCGCCGCCCGCCGCGAACGCGCCGAGCATGCCGATGACCAGGCCGCGCACCATGCGGTTGGCGCCGACGTACCGCCAGCCGTCGATGATCTGCCGGAGCACCGAGGGCGAGGAGACCTTGGTGGTGTGCTCCTTGGGGATGCTCGTGAGCGTGAAGATCAGGAACGCGGAGACGACGTAGGCGACCGCGTTGAGCACGAGCGCGAGGTGGGCCGGGTGCCAGGTGAAGGAGGGCACCGCCTGGCCGACGACCTCGATGACCACCGACAGGACCGCGAACAGCGCGGCGGCGACCGGCGCGGAGCCGTACGTCACCAGCAGGTTGAGCTGGTTGGCTTCCTCCAGGCGCTCCTTGGGCACGAGGTTCGGGACGGTGGCGTCCTTCGCGGGGACCCAGAACAGGTTCACGCACTCGACGAGGAACGTCGCGATGATGATCCACTGGTAGCTGCCGACCAGCGGGATCGACAGCACGAACGCGAAGCGCAGCAGGTCGCTGGTGAACATCGTCAGGCGGCGGTCGAACCTGTCGGCGAACGCGCCCGCCAGCGGGCCGAGGAGGATCGCGGGGAGCATCTTGACGACGAAGACGCCGCCGATGGCGAGGCTCTGCGCCTGGAACCCCGACCCCTGGGTGAGATAGGCCGCGAACGCGGTGATGGCGATGATGTTCAGCCAGTCGCCCAGGCTGCAGACCGCCATGGCCGTCCACAGCCGGCGGAACGGTGCGTTGGCCAGCACGTGGGGGGGTTTACGGCGCGCGGACCGGCCAGAGGTGGTCATGATGTCAGCGTATCCAGGTGTTCGCTGGGCTGGGCTGGATCGGTGGCGGGGACGCTGCCACGCCTGCCGCTCCAGCCCCCGAGCGTATTACCTTCCCACCGCCTCCGCAGGCGACATGCAGTGAAAGGCCGGATTCCGCCATGTTTCCGGCGCCCCGCAGGCGCGGGCGTCCGGGGTGGCGCGGGCGCGGGCGGGGAACGAGCCCGAAACCGATGTGGCGCGGACGCCACACAAGACTTACCTCGCATGATCTCGGCCTCGCGACACGGGATGGCCCCTGTAGGCCACCCACTTGCCACCGCTAAGGTAATGCTGTCCTAATTTAGGCAAGGCTAAGCAACAATCAGGGAGACCACAGTGTTCGCCAGCTATCTCATCGGCCTCCGGGAGGGCCTTGAGGCGACCCTCGTCGTGTCGATCCTGGTGGCCTTCCTGGTGAAGAGCGACCGGCGTGACAGGCTCCCGTACGTCTGGGGCGGGGTCTCCGCCGCCGTCGCCCTGTCGGTCGGGTTCGGCGCGCTGCTGACGTTCACCGCCGCCCACCTCGACTCCCGGCAGCAGGAGCTGTTCGACGCCGTGGCGTCCATCGCCGCCACGGTCTTCGTCACCTTCATGATCTTCTGGATGCGCACCGCCGCCCGCAAACTCTCCGGCGACCTGCGCGCCAAGCTCAGCGAGGCCCTCGGTCTCGGCGCCGCCGCCGTGGTCGTGATGGCCTTCCTGTCCGTCGCGCGCGAGGGCCTGGAGACCGCGCTGCTGTTCTTCGCCGCGGCCCAGGGCGCCGGCACCACGTCCTCCCCCCTGATCGGCTTCACCCTCGGCATCGCCACCGCGATCGCCCTCGGCTGGGGGCTGTACAAGAGCGCGCTGCGCATCAACCTCGGCAAGTTCTTCACCTGGACGGGCCTGCTGCTCATCATCGTCGCCGCCGGCATCTTCAAGTACGGCGTGCACGACCTCGTCGAGGGCGGCCTGGTGCAGGTGCTGACGGCCCCGGCCTTCGACCTGACCGGCGCGCTGCCGCCCGACGCCTGGTACACCACGCTGCTCAACGGCGTCTTCAACTTCACGCCGCAGCCCACCACCATCGAGACCATCGCCTGGGTCGCGTACCTCGTGCCGGTGCTGGTGCTGTTCCTGATGCCGGCGCGCAAGGGACCGGGGGCGTCGCGCGCGCCGTCCACCACGCCGGCGTCCGCCGCCTCCTGAACTCAGGCCCCAACACCTCGTCTAGAACCATCGTGAACTGGAGAAACATGCGTACCGCCACTGCCATCACCGCCGGCGCGCTGGCCCTCGCCGGGCTGACCGCATGCTCGTCGACGAGCGGCGGCGGCGACACGTCCGCGCAGTCCTCCGGCAAGCCCGGGAAGATCACCGTCGCGGCCTCGGACACCGAGTGCAAGGTCTCCACGACCGCCCTGCCCGCCGGCACCTCGACCTTCCAGGTGACCAACGGCGGCAGCAAGGTCACCGAGTTCTACGTCTACGCGGCGGGCGACCGCGTCATGGGCGAGGTCGAGAACATCGTCCCCGGCCTCACCCGCGAGGTCATCGTCGAACTGCCCGCCGGCGCGTACGAGACGGCCTGCAAGCCCGGCATGATCGGCAAGGGCATCCGCAACCCGCTGAAGGTGAGCGGCACCGCCGCGTCCCTGTCCGACGACGCCCAGCTCGCCCAGGCCGCCAAGGACTACGGCCGCTGGGTCAAGAGCCAGACCGACACCCTGCTGGTCAAGACCCAGGAGTTCGTGGACGCCGTCAAGGCGGGCGACGTCGACAAGGCCAAGACCCTGTACCCGATCGCGCGGACGTACTGGGAGCGCATCGAGCCCGTCGCCGAGAGCTTCGGCGACCTCGACCCCGCCATCGACGCCCGCGAGGACGCGATCGAGCCGGGCGCCGAATGGACCGGTTTCCACAGGATCGAGAAGGACCTGTGGGACACCAAGGACATCAGCAAGGACGGCCCCATCGCCGACAAGCTGATGGCGGACGTGAAGAAGATCGTCGACCGGGCCAACTCCGAACCGCTGTCCCCGCTCAAGCTGGCGACCGGCGCCAAGGGCCTGCTCGACGAGGTCGCCACGGTCAAGATGACCGGCGAGGAGGACCGCTACTCGCACACCGACCTGTGGGACTTCGCGGCCAACCTCGAAGGCTCCAAGGGCGCGATCGCCGCGCTGCGTCCCGTCCTCACCGAACGGGACCCCGCCCTGGTCACGACCCTGGACGAGAAGTTCGCCGCCGCCGAGGGCACGCTGGGCAAGCACCGCTCCGGCGACGGCTGGAAGCTCCACACCGAGCTGTCCAAGGCCGACCTGAAGGAGCTGTCCGACTCGATCAACGCGCTGGCCGAGCCGATCAGCAAGGTCGCCGCCGTGATCGCCAAGTGAGCGGGCGGACCCAGGGGCGCGAGGAGACGCGATGAAACAGATCAACCGCCGCACGCTGTTCGGCCTGGGCGCGGCCGGGGTCGCCGCCGCGGGCACGGGCGTCCTGGCCTCGCGCACCCTCCTGGAGGGTGCGCCCCCGGCCGCCGCGGCCTCGACCTCCGACCCGGTCGCCTTCTACGGCGAGCACCAGGCGGGCATCGTCACCCCCGCGCAGGACCGCCTGCACTTCGTCAGCTTCGACGTCGTCACCAAGAAGCGCGACGAGCTCGTCGACATGCTCCAGGAGTGGACGGCGGCCGCCGCCCGCATGACCCAGGGCAAGGACGCCGGCACGTTCGGCGCGGTCGGCGGCGTCCCCGAGGCCCCGCCGGACGACACCGGCGAGGCGCTCGGCCTGCCCGCCTCCGGGCTGACGATCACCATCGGCTTCGGGCCGTCCCTGTTCGACGACCGGTTCGGGCTCGCGGCCAAGAGGCCCGCCGCCCTCGCCGACCTGCCGAAGTTCCCCGGCGACGCCCTCCTGCCCGAGATCTCCGGTGGCGACATCTGCGTCCAGGCGTGCGCCCACGACCCGCAGGTCGCCGTCCACGCGATCCGCAACCTCGCCAGGATCGGCTTCGGCAAGGTGTCGGTCCGCTGGTCCCAGCTCGGCTTCGGCCGCACCTCGTCCACCTCGCGGGCACAGGCCACCCCGCGCAACCTCATGGGCTTCAAGGACGGCACCGACAACCTCAAGCTCGAGGACGCCGAGATGCTGAAGCAGCAGCTCTGGGTCGCCCCCGAGGACGAGCCGGCGTGGATGACCGGCGGCAGCTACATGGTCACCCGCAAGATCCGCATGAACATCGAGACCTGGGACCGCGCCCCGCTGTCCGAGCAGCAGCAGATCTTCGGCAGGGACAAGGGCGAGGGCGCGCCGCTCGGAAAGTCCCGCGAGTTCGACCCGATCGACTTCAACGCCAAGGGCGCGGACGGCGAGCCCGCCATCGCCATGGACGCCCACGTCCGCCTGGCGCACCCGTCCACACACGGCGGCGCCCACCTGCTGCGGCGCGGCTACAACTACGTGGACGGCTCCGACGGGCTCGGGCGGCTGGACGCCGGGCTGTTCTTCATCGCCTACCAGCGCGACCCGCGCAAGCAGTTCGTCCCGATCCAGATGGAGCTGGCGCGCAAGGACCTGCTGAACGAGTACATCAAGCACGTCTCCAGCGGGCTGTTCGCCTGCCCGCCGGGGCTGCGCGACGCGGGCGACTACTGGGGGCGCACCCTCTTCGCCTGAGCCGTTCGCCCCTTACGCCCCTGGACGCCCACGCCGGGCGCTGGGGGCGTTTCATGTACCGGGCCCTGGTTCCGGCTTCCGATCACGGATTCTCGGACCGCTACGGGCCGCTCAGGGCCGCGGAGAGGGGTTCACGCAGCCGTACGCCGGATAGGTTTTCCACTTTCCCGGCAAAAACGGAAATTTCCGTCGCGCCCGGGTTGGTAGGCATACCTCCGGGCACGACGGAAATTTCGCACACATCAGGACTTGGCGCCCGCCTTGGCACGCGTGCGCTTCGGCGCGGGCCCGCGGGCGCGGCGCTCCTGCAGCAGCTCGGCCGCCCGCTCGATGGTGATCTGCTCCACCGAGTCGTCCTTGCGGAGGGACGCGTTCGTCTCGCCGTCGGTGACGTACGGCCCGAAACGACCCTCCTTGACGACGACCGGCTTGCCGGTGGCGGGGTCGTTCCCGAGTTCGCGCAGCGGCGGCGCGGCGGCCGCTCGACCCCGGCCCCGCTGCTTGGGCTGCGCGAACAGCTCCTTGGCCCGCTCGATCGTCACCGTGAAGATCTCGTCCTCCGAGGTCAGCGAGCGCGAATCCGTCCCCTTCTTGATGTAGGGGCCGAACTTGCCGTTCTGCGCGGTGACCTCCTCGCCGTCGATCCCTCCGAGCACGCGCGGCAGCGAGAGCAGCTTGAGCGCGTCCTCCAGGGTGATCGTGTCCAGGGACATCGACTTGAACAGCGAGCTGGTGCGGGGCTTCGGAGCGTCCTTCTTCGCCCTCTTCTTGCCGTCGGCGGGCGGCTCCTCCTCGGGGAGGATCTCGGTCACGTACGGCCCGAAACGCCCGGTCTTCGCGACGACCTTGTGCCCGCTGACCGGGTCCGTGCCCAGCTCGCGCTCGCCCGAGGGCTGCTTGAACAGCTCCTCCGCCTTCTCGGCCGTCAGCTCGTCCGGCGCGAGATCCTCTGGGACGTTCACCCGCGCGCCGTCGCGGTCCAGGTAGGGCCCGTACCGGCCGACGCGGATGACGATGTCCGTCCCGTTGATCGGGAACGAGCTGATCTCCCGGGCGTCGATCTCGCCGAGGTCGCTGACCAGCTCCTTCAACCCCTGGCCGTGGTCACCGAAGTAGAAACGGCGCAGCTCGGGCACCCGCTGGGCGCGGGCGTTGGCGATGTCGTCGAGCACCTTCTCCATGTCGGCGGTGAAGTCGTAGTCGACGAGGTTGCCGAAGTGCCGTTCCAGCAGGTTGACCACCGCGAACGCCAAGAAGGACGGCACCAGCGCCGTCCCCTTCTTGGAGACGTACCCGCGATCCAGGATCGTGCCGATGATCGACGCGTACGTCGACGGGCGGCCGATCTCACGGTCCTCCAGCTCCTTGACCAGCGACGCCTCGGTATACCGGGCGGGCGGCCTGGTCGCGTGGCCCTCTGCGCCGAGCTCCAGCGCGGTCAGCGGGTCGTTCTCGTGGAGGTTCGGCAGCCTGCGCACGGAGTCGTCGCGGTCGGTGGCCGGGTCGTCCGCGCCCTCGACGTACGCCTTCAGGAAGCCGTAGAACGTGATCGTGCGGCCGCTGGCGCTGAACTCGACCTTCTCGCCGGTCGAGGACGTGCCGGCGATGCGCACGCTGACCGACTCGCCGACGGCGTCCTTCATCTGGGACGCCACCGTGCGCTGCCAGATCAGCTCGTACAGCCGGAACATGTCCGCGCTGAGCCCGGTCTCGCCGGGAGTGCGGAACTCGTCCCCCGAGGGCCTGATGGCCTCGTGCGCCTCCTGGGCGTTCTTCACCTTGCTCGCGTACACCCTCGGCTTGTCCGGGACGTACTCGGCGCCGTACAGCCGCACGGCCTGGCTCCTGGCGGCGGCCAGCGCGGTATCCGACAGGGTGGTGCTGTCGGTACGCATGTAGGTGATGAAGCCGTTCTCGTACAGCTTCTGCGCGACCTGCATGGTGTACTTCGCCGAGAAGCCGAGCTTGCGGCTCGCCTCCTGCTGCAGCGTGGTCGTCCGGAACGGCGCGTACGGCTTGCGCGTGTACGGCTTGCTCTCGACCGAGGTCACGGCGTACGCCGAGCCCTCCAGGCGCTGGGCCAGGGCCCGCGCGGCCTGCTCGTCCAGGTGCAGGACCTCGGCGCTCTTCAGGGCGCCCGTGCTGGCGAAGTCGCGGCCCTGGGCCACCCGGCGGCCGTCCACGCCGGTCAGCGTGGCGCGGAAGCTGCGGGGGTCCTCGTCGCGGCCGGTGTCGAAGAGGGCCTGCAGGTCCCAGTACTCGGCCGAGGTGAACGCGATGCGCTCGCGCTCGCGCTCGACCACGAGGCGGGTGGCGACCGACTGCACCCGGCCGGCGGACAGGCGCGGCTTGACCTTCTTCCACAGGACCGGGCTGACCTCGTAGCCGTAGAGCCTGTCGAGGATGCGCCGGGTCTCCTGGGCGTCCACCAGGCGCAGGTTCAGGCCGCGGGGGTTGGACACCGCGTCCCGGATCGCCTGCGGAGTGATCTCGTGGAACACCATGCGGTGCACCGGGATCTTGGGCTTCAGCACCTCCTGGAGGTGCCAGGCGATGGCCTCGCCCTCGCGGTCCTCGTCAGTGGCGAGGTAGAGCTCGTCGGCGTCCTTGAGAAGCTGCTTCAGCTTGGACACCTGGGACTTCTTGTCCGGATTGACAACGTAGAGCGGCTCGAACTCGTGGTCCACGTTGACCCCGAGGCGGGCCCATGCCTCGCCCTTGAACTTCTCGGGGATGTCCTCGGCCTTTTCGGGCAAATCACGAATGTGACCGATGCTGGACTCCACGATGTAGCCACGCCCGAGGTACCCCGCGATCGTCTTCGCCTTCGCAGGCGACTCCACGATCACCAGGCGGGTTCCGCCGGCGTTGCCGTTGTTGGCTGGCACGCTGCTTCCTACCTCGCTGTTCGCTGTCGTTCTCCTGGCGGTCGCTCCCGGCCCGCCGTGGGCGGCCGGCCGGGTGATCCGTCACAGGCATGAAGGTAACCCGTCGTCGGAAACTTCTCCCCGTCGGACTACCCGGTCACTTACCGGTGTTCCACCTACCTGGACCCGATACCCACGAGGACGCAGAATAGAGCCCAGAGAGTGCCAGCGTCCCCTTGCACACCCTTCGGAGACTAATAGCAGTGCTCGAGTACTCCTATTTGGACCTGTACCTCCCGCGCGGGACCACACGGGAAACCGCCCGCCGGGTACTGACCGAGCATGCCGAGCACGGGCACTGGGAGCTGGACCGTCTGAGGTTGTATCCCGACGGGCGCCGGTACGTCCGGCTGCGCCGGAAGATCCTGCGGGTGGCCAGCACACTGTAATCCTCGACATCCTCGGCACCCCACTGTAAACCCTGGACATGGCTTTGCCCGCCCCGGGCCGCGCCCCCGGAACGGGCAAAGCATCTGTGCTCCGCCGCGCGAACCGGGCCCCACGGCCCTGGGCCGCGGCCTGTGTTCGCAGGCTGCGAAGCGTCTGTGACTCCGCCGCAGGATCACGGCGAAGGGTTTGTGACCCCACCTCGCGCGTTCGCACGAAGTGCTTGTGACTCTGACCTCACGCGTGTGCCACAGGCGTCGAAGACCCCTCTGACCTCACGCGTCCGCACGTAGTGCTCGTGACTCCCGTCGCGCCGCCCGGAGCCGACGATCTATAACAGAACCGCATGGCTCGCGGCCCGTCGTCCGCTCCGTGGCGACGCGCGTGAGCGCTGTCGCGGCGCTCACCGGGCGCCACCCGGCCCCGCGTCGCGTGGCTCGCGACGCGGAACCGGCCGGTCCTACCGGCGGTGTCGCTCCGCCGGCGTCTCACTCCGGGTCGTTCACCTGCGGCGGAGACGGCGGGTGCTCGCGACGAGCGTGGCCGAGGCGGCGAAAAGCGCACCGGCCAGCAGGGCCACCAGCGAGCCCGCGTTCATGCCCGTGACGCCGAGCGGCCGCTCCGCGCTCATCAGGCCGATCTTGTCGCCCGCGAGGGGCAGGGTGCCCGTCGCGGAACGTCCACCGGCGATGTCCCCGGCGGGCGCGCCAGAGACGATCTTGCTGACGGGGGCGAGCGGGTCGCCGGCGGAGGCTCCCTGGGCCGCCGGGAGGCCCGGGGTCACGGGGAGCTCGGGAAGGCCGAGGGGCCTCTGGCGACCACTGGTGGCCGGGAGCTGAGGCCCCCCCGCCAGGCTCGACTGGTGGCTCGGCGCGGCCGGCCCGCGCTGCGCGGGGAACGCCGGGACCAGCGGCATCTCGGGCAGCAGACCGAGGCCGGGCCGCTTGTCGGCGGTCACGTCGCCCGAGCTTCGGGCCCAGTGCCCGGCGCCGTGCCCGGCGCCCTGGCCGCCCACGCTCGCACCGCCCAGGCAGCCCGCGGCGGCGTCTCCCAGCACGGCGACGGCGTTGCCGCACACGTTGATGGGCGCGGTGATCGGGGCGACGACCTGGTTACCGCCGAGCACGCTGTGACGGCCGTCCGTCCTGTTGCCGCCCGCGCCGCGGCCGCCGCCGCCCTTGACCGTCGCGCCCCCGGCGCAGTGCGAGAACGCCCGGCCGATCACGGCCACGGACGTGCCGCAGACGTTGATCGGCGCGGTGATCGGGGCCACCACCTGGTTCCCACCGAGCACCGACGCGTACCCGGACGTACGATTGCCGCCCGCGCCGCCGCCGATGCCCGCGGCCGGGGCGCTGACGCCGCCCGGGCAGGTCGCGGCGCCGTTGCCCACGGCGTTGCCGCACACGTTGATGGGCGCGGTGATCGGGGCGACGACCTGGTTACCGCCGAGCACGCTGTGACGACCGTCGGTGGAGTTGCCGCCCGCGCCACCGCCCCCGCCGGGGCCGTTGTAGCCGTCGCCGCCCCTGGTGACGGTCGCGCCGCCCCGGCAGCCCGAGAACGCGTGGCCGATCGCGGCCACCGAGGTGCCGCAGACGCTGACCGGCGCGGTGATCGGGGCCACCACCTGGTTGCCGCCGATCACCGACCCGCGCCCGGACGTACGGTTGCCGCCCGCGCCCTGCCCGCCGCCGACCTTCGCCGTCGCGCCGCCCCGGCATCCGGCGGCCGACCGGCCGATGACCGCGACGGCGTTGCCGCACACGTTGATGGGCGCGGTGATCGGGGCGACGACCTGGTTACCGCCGAGCACGCTGTGACGCCCGTCCGTCGAATTGCCGCCCGCGCCGGCCAGGCCGCTGCCGCCGCCCTTCACTTCGGCCCCGCCCCGGCAGCCCGCGTCGGACAGCCCGATGACCGAGACCGCGTTCCCACAGGCGTTGACCGGCGCGGTGATCGGCGCCTTGACCTGGTTGCCGCCGAGGACGCTGCCGTCGCCGTTGGTGGTGCCCGGGGTGGCGGACGCGCCGGAGCCGCCGTGGACGGACGAGCCGCCGCGCGAGGAGGCGGACGCGCGGCCCGCGACGCCGACCGCGTTGCCGCTGATGTCGACGGGAAGGGTGATGGGCAGGTCGATCTGGTTGCCTCCGCCCACCGAACCGGTGCCGGAGGTGTCGGCATAGGCCGTGCCGCCGCTGAAAGCCAGGACGCCGACCGCCAGAAGTGCGGCGGGAGCGGAGCCCTTCGCCCACGTACGCATAATTGATTCGCTCCTTGTTTTCTGGGGGGATTTGTTTTCTTGGGGGGAGTTCCTGACACACCCGCGTGGTGGACGGCCTTCCTGACGGGCGCCGGGTGTCCGGCCCGTCTCAGGGCCGTCCCACCGTGACGCCGTTAGCCGCCGTGACGCCGTGGCTGGCGTGGCCGCCGTGACGCTGTGAGGCGCCGTGGCCGCCGTGCGGTTCGAGATGTCGCCGGGCGACGACGTGCCGAGTGCCACCGCCCGGAATGGCATGCCGGGCGCGGGTCACGCACACGGTCGTGTGCGCCTTTCACGGGACGTCGGTCACTGGAAATCTCGGTTCATAGCGGGATTTCGCCTGGTGGGACCGGAGATGCGAGGTGCCCATCACAGGTGCCGCCACTGGTACCGCCGCCGGCCACCGTGACCACAATGACCGTCGATAACCGTCGACGCGGATGCGGGAGATGACGCGTCACCCGCGCGGAGACCGCTCACAGCTCTCCCGAAGAGTCGTCTCCGAGGCGTCACTCTCGTGAAGAGCCACCATCGAGGAGAGCTGTGATCTGCGGCGCGCTCCGCGACCGGCCGGCCCCAGCGGGCCCGTACCGGCAGAGGGCGGGGATCAGTCGGGAGAGAAAGAGGGATCGTCCGCGGCTGTGCGGACGACGGGGGCGGGCGCACTCGCCCTGACAGCGGGCGCGACCACGAGCCTCGGGTCGAAGACGGACCGCGCGACGTCCCCCAGACCCGGCCCGAACGGGCCGGAACCACCACCCCGGGGCACGATGCCGTCGGCCCCCGCCGAGTGATCGGCGGTGGATGGCGTGGGATGTGCGGGCTTGGACTGGCTGGTGAGCCCGTCCACACTGCGTCCCGCCATCGCCCCGGCATCGGCCGAGGCGGTGTCGCTCACCGTGGGGAAACCGCCGGACGGAGCCGGCCCGGAGGCGACAAGAGGCGCATGAGGTGGTGGCGCGAAGGCGGGACCGCGCGCCGCCGCCGACGTACCGGCGGAGGCGCCCGCCACGGCCTGGGACTGGCTCGCCGCGACCGGGGAGACCTGGACGTCCTCGCCCGCGCGGCCGGCCGCGGCGACGTGCCCCGAGGGGACGTGCGGCTCCGCGGACGCCGTGCCGGCGAGGCCGAAGAGCAGGCCGAGGACCCAGCCGACGGCGATCAGACCGCCGACGGCCAGCAGACGACCGAACCGGGAGCCGGCCACGAACCGTGCCATCCGGACTTCCCGCGTCGCGATCGTCTGAGCCCGATCGCCCGAAGCGGCCGCGGGCACGCACCGAGCCGCGGCGGGCGACTCGCCCACCCGCGGTCCCAGACCGGTGCGTGCCACGCGACCTCCCCGAACACCCTCGATCAGCCCAGCTTTCGCAGGGCTGATCGTGTACACCAACCCCTCAACGGAAAGTTACCGTATCAGCACGAGCAGTGAACGGCAAAGCATTTCCCTGGAACCGGTCAGCACGCGTCCAGGAAGCGGTCAAGGACGCGCACGCCGAACTTGAGCGAGTCGATCGGCACGCGCTCGTCGATGCCGTGGAACATCCCGGAGAAGTCCAGGTCGGCGGGCAGGCGCAGCGGCGCGAACCCGAACCCGCGGATGCCCAGGCCGCTGAGCGCCTTGAGATCGGTGCCCCCCGACAGCGTGTACGGCACGGCCCGCGCGCCCGGATCCTCGGCGAGCAGGGAGTCCGCCATGGCCTTGACCAGCGGGCCCTCGAAGGCCGTCTCCAGCGAGATGTCGTGGTACACGAACTCCCTGGTGATGTTCGGCCCCATCAGCTCGTCGATGGTCGCGAAGAACTCCTCCTCGTACCCGGGCAGGAACCGCCCGTCCACATGCGCCGTCGCGACCTGCGGGATCACGTTCGCCTTGTAGCCGGCGTCGAACATCGTCGGGTTGGCCGTGTTGCGCAGCGTGGCCCCGATCATGCGGGCCAGCGGGCCGAGCTTCGCGGCCGCCGCCTCGGCGTCGTCGGCCTCCACCTCGATGTCGAACGCCTCCTTGAAGAAGTCGCGCACCGTCGGCGTCAGCCGGATCGGCCACTCGTACCGGCCGATGCGGCCCACCGCCTCGGCCAGCTCGGTGACCGCGTTCTCGCTGTTCAGCATGGACCCGTGCCCGGCGCGCCCGGTCGCCGTCAGCTTCATCCAGGCGATGCCCTTCTCGGCGGCCTCGATGAGATACAGACGGTTGCCCTCGCCCACCGAGACGCTGAACCCACCGACCTCGCCGATCGCCTCGGTGCAGCCCTCGAACAGCTCCGGATGCTCGGTCGCCAGCCACTGCGCCCCGTACGCGCCCCCGGCCTCCTCGTCCGCCGTGAACGCGAGCACGACGTCCCTCGGCGGCCTGCGCCCCTCGCTCAGCCTCTGACGCACCACCGCGAGGATCATGGCGTCCATGTTCTTCATGTCCACCGCGCCCCGACCCCAGACGCACCCGTCGGCGACCTCGCCGCTCAGCGGATGGTGCTTCCAGTCGGAGGCGTTGAAGGGGACCACGTCGAGGTGCCCGTGAAGCACCAGCCCGCCACGGCCGGAATCCTCGCCCTCGATGCGGGCGATCACGCTCGCCCGCTTGTGATCACTCTCCAGGATGCGCGGCTCCAGCCCGACCTCCGCCAGTTTCCCGGCGACGTACTCGGCGGCCACCCGCTCCCCGGGGCCCGTGTTGTCCCCAGGATTTGTCGTATCTATACGGATCAGGTCGCGGCACAGCTCGGCGACCTCATCCTCACCTTTGAACACGGACATGCGTGCTCCTTCGGTCCGGGTAGGGGCTGACCCCACCATCCTGCCGCCAGAACCCCTGTTCCCCCTACTCAGGCACCCCCTCCCGCCCACGCGCTCACCCCCGCCGACCTGCCCGCGATCAGGTCCGTCCGCCGGCGACCACGCCCACCCGTCCTCCCGCCCACCACCCGCGACCACGCTTACCCCCGCGACGCCCACAGTCCTCCCCGCCCCCGGGCCCTCGCGGACACGTCCCTCCGCCCCCGGCGGCCGCCCGGATTCGCGGTATGACGCACTGCCCGGAGTTTGCTAACCTGGTGCAGCCGACGCGGGAAGACACTCCCGCGTGCAGGCACCACTCGTCCGGGTGGCGGAATAGGCAGACGCGCTAGCTTGAGGTGCTAGTGCCCTTTACGGGGCATGGGGGTTCAAGTCCCCCCTCGGACACCAGTACGTGGCAGGCCTGCTACATCAGAGGTATCAGTGGTCAAGTGGGCTCTACCACGGGCGGACGCCTGAGGTAGAGCCCGTTCGTGTGTCCGGGCCGGGGTTGTTCTGATGAGGGCCCGGACGGTGGCCCCGATCGTGCCGCCGGTGCTCCCGAGCACTGCGAAGGCCGGCAGTCCTGGCGGGGCATCTGTCGCGCGGGGACCATTGCCGCTCCCGTCGCTGATCTCCCGTCGCATGGCGTCCACCGTGTATGGGCTCTCAGCGGTCGATGATCGGGGCCGCGTCGCTGATCGCGTAATCATGCAGGCGTTGGGCTGGCCCGCTGGGCTACGCCTGGCCATCACCGAATCCGGCGGGATTCTCGCCGTGCTCCCCGACCCCGATGGGTCGTTTCAGGTCACCAACCAAGGCCACGTGAGAGTGCCGGTCCCGCTGCGCCACCGCTGCGCCCTGGCCGCTGGTGATCGCGTTCTCCTCGCCGCTGACCCGCTGCGGTCGCGCCTGTCCATCTACCCGCCCGCAGCACTCGACACCCTTCCATCCCAGCCCCTCGACCTGACGGGCGGCGCCCAATGACCACCACTACACCGCAACCCAGCGCCGCCGAGATCGACGCCGCGCGTCTGCTCTTGTCCCGGTTGGGGGTCTCCCCCGCCGATCTACTGGCGGCGGCCGAGGACCGTGCCCCGGCCCCGACGTTCACCGAGTACGTCCCCGTGGTCAGCGCCGCCGTTTCCGATGCGACCCGCCGCGTGTATGGCTCCTACTGGAACCGCGTAGTGGAGCATTGGGGGTCGCGGCGGATTGACGAGCCCACGCCGTCTGAGATTCAGCAGCTCGCCGAACACCGAAAGGCGAACCTGGTCATTCGGCGCAGCGCGCGGGGTGGGCACGCCGCAACCGAACATCTCATCTCGGCGTTGCGGTGTCTGTACCGGCACGCCGAAAACGACGGCGTCATCGCGCCCGGGATCAACCCGGCGCTGAAGGTACCCAAGCCGAGGCGTCAGCCCAGCATGCGGCGGGCGGTGCCGGACACGTGGCTAGCCGAAATCAACCACGTCGCCGCGACCACCGGCAACGACCCCGCGCTTGACACGCTTATCCTGCGAACCCACACCGAGACCGCGTGCCGCCGAGGCGGCGCCCTGGCTGTGCGCCCGAACGACCTTGACCCCGAACAGTGCCTCGTCCGGCTGCGGGAAAGGGTGGCTCCACGCGGTGGCAACCCGTGTCACCGACGCTCATGGCGCACCTACAACAACACGCCGAACAGCGCGGAGCGCCCCCAAATGGACAGCTACTGCGCTACGCCGATGGTCGACCGATCAGCTCACGCCGTTACGACCATCTGTGGGTGAGGATCGGCAAACACCTACCGTGGGTCGCGGCCCAGCAGATCAGCGCCCACTGGTTACGGCACGACCACACTCACCTGGGTGGAAAGGAATTTCGGCTACGCCATCGCACGCGCCTACGCCGGGCATACCGACTCAGCAAACGCAGGCGTAACCGCGACCTACGTCCGCGCCGACCTACCCGAAGTAGCCGCAGCACTCGCCGCCCTCACAGGCGAACCCCACCCACTCGCCACACACTGAAACCGCCCTCAAACACGTGTGTGCCCCGGCAAAACAACTGCCGGGGCACACACGTATTCATTAGTGCCCGAGGCGGGAGTCGAACCCGCACGCCCGCTAGGGCACCAGATCCTAAGTCTGGCGCGTCTGCCAATTCCGCCACTCGGACATGGCCAGTCCAGAGGATATCTGACGCTTAATGGACAGCGCCATTCGACGGGCCACACATGTCGCCCTTCACGCGAACGCAGGCTTGGCGGAGTTTGTACTCGCTCCGATAGAAAACACGATTGGCCGTTAGGGCTTCCGCTTGGCGATCTTCTTGGGTTACCTTTCGTCGCCGTCCGTTGAGCCCTCTTCGTTGATCCGTGACGCATCTCCCATGAGGGCCGTGAGCGCGGCAAGGCAGGCGGTGGCGCGACTTACCACCGATTCGAAGGCTTCGATGTTGGAGAGGCCGGAAATTTCTAGCGCCGCCCGGACTTTGGGGGCACGAGATCCGGCGAGATGCGCAATTCCTCCACCGGAACGGAAGTCATACAGTTCACGCAGGATTGCTGTGATGTTCGAGGTATCGCCGAGATCTTCGGCGTAGCGCTGAAGAAGTTGCAAGGATCTCTCGCCCTTCTCGACGGTCTTTAGATGCGCCTTCAGTGGTGCGGGGTCGATGGCGTCAACTAGAGCTTTGGTCAGGACGAGCAGTGGCCCGCCGAGGGAGGCTGGATCGTTATTCAGCGGACCGATCAGAGAGTCGAATTCGGCCCCGATGTCACCGGTGAGGGGTTTCCAGATCGGCGCACCTAGTAGCTTGGCCGAGGTGTCGGCCGCTGCGGCGCGCGCCCGTTGCAGATCGCCGACGACGTTCTTTGAGCTGGCCCATTGGTTTAGGAAGTCGCGACGGTAGCGGCCTTCGTCCATTTCGCCTTCGGGTGGCACGTTGTGGGTCCGCCAGTGTCCCCACTCGTCTGAGGGAAGACTTTGCCCGAGGTCGCCTAGGTAGACCTCGACGAGGCCCGCGCTGTTGAAGGAGATGTCCAGACCCCACAGGTCCAGGCACGACAACCGTGAAGCGGAGAGTCGATATCGACTCGGCTCGGCGGCGTACGGTTGGAGCACTTCGCGCTTGAAGTAGGCGGGCGTCAAGAAGTGAAGCCGGGTACCGTCCTTGTCGAAGTAGGTTCCGAGTTGGTCCGGGTCGCAAGTGTGCGTGAGCGGCTGGCCGGTTTCAGGGTCCATGGCATAGATGAACGTCGGGTAGTCACGATCCTGGGCTCTCTCCTCGAAACGAGGGGCACGGGAATTTCTTAGCCCGCCGATCAGGTATTGCCCCAGCAGTCGAGAGAACGCCGGCCGGTCGCCCATCGAGGGCTCGTGTACGGCGTGAAAGTCAATGTGTGCCCACTCGTTCCTGAATGTGTCGTCGACTCGTTCAAATTCTGGATCGTTGGTTTTCGGAACCAAGTCAAGCTGAACAATCGCTTGCCGCTTGTACGCTGCAAGAAACTGGCGAAACTCAAGCGCCCGAACTTCAACCTTCCAGGCGCCTTCCGAGATTTCCCACCGAACGAGGTCTTGGTCTCGCCCCGCGCGGTTGAGGTACATCCAACCCGAGCCGGTTGGGACGGCATCAAAATACCACAAGAATGGAAGACTGATCTCTACCACTGGCATTGGCGAACCGCTGGGGCGCCGCACGTGGACAAAGAATTCAACGCGGACGCTCCTGTCCGTTTCTTCCAAGCCGTTGTCGAATCGTCCGTCGTCCCAAATGCTGACTTTACCCAAGTCGCGGCCGGCCCACGTCGTGGTTTCCAGCGCTTCGGAGGCTTGCTCAGTGTTGACTAGAACGCAGCCCCTGCCGCCGTGCTTCGCTTCTGTGAAGAAGTGCTCCTCGACGACCAGCCATCCTGATGGGTTGTTGGTTACAACTCGCAGATCATCGAGCAACCACAACGCGGCCGGGTAGTCGCCGGCAGGCTTAGACCACAGGTTGGCGAGCGTGTCTCCCCTCGGCGGTTCGAGGTACCCGGGGATCGAGGGCATACTCATGCTCCAAGAGTAGAGCCAAGCCCTGACTCCCCTCAGCGATCCACCGGGCCCACACCCCGCCCAAGCCGTGGCAGCGCGTGGGCCTCTGCTGGGACGGCCGCGAACACCCAGTACACGACGTCATTGGACTAACCTCGCGCTTTCACCGAGGAGAACGTCTGGTTGATCGTTTAGAAGCGAAAATTGCCTTGAACTGGGAGGATTGGACTTGCTGAGGGTCCTGTCCACGCCATTTCGAAAGGCACTTTTCCGATGCAGTCTATCGGTCGTCGCTCCAAGATCGTGGTGTCTTCGGACGGCAAGGGCTTGGTCGGCCAGGCCGGCGGCTTGCTGCTGGTGGAAGCGCTGAGGGTGACCGGCCTGGACAACGGCCTGTCGCAAGCGTTGGAACGGTGGCGTGCACCGCGAGCGATCCACGATCCCGGAAAGATCGTGGCCGACCTCGCCCTGACACTCGCGTTGGGCGGGGACTGCCCCGACATCGCGGTGTTACGGTCCGCACCGGAGTTGTACGGGCCGGTGCCCTCCGATCCCACGGTGTCACAGCTGGTCAAGACCCTTGCTGATGCGGGACCCAAGGCGTTGCGGGGGATCCGCGCCGCCCGCGCGGCGGCACGGGCCAGGGCCTGGACACTGGCGGGTGACCGGGCTCCCGGGGCGGACGGCACGCTGATCCCGGTGGACCTGGACGCGACGATCGTGATCGCGCATTCCGACAAGCAGCACGCGGCTCCGACCTGGAAACACACCTACGGCTTTCACCCGATGACCGCGTTCATCGACCACGGTCAGGGCGGGACGGGAGAGGCCGCCGCCCTGCTGCGCCGCGGGAACGCCGGGTCCAACACCGCCGCCGACCACATCACCGCCGGACGGCCCGGTCTCAACCAGATACCGGTCCACCTGCACAAACAGGTACTGATCCGGACCGACTCGGGGGGCGGCACACACGCCTTCCTCGACTGGGTGACCGCCCGGCGCCTGAAGTACTCCATCGGGTTCAACCTCACCGGCGACATCTGCTCCGCAATCCTCGACCTGCCCGAGGAGGTGTGGGAGGTCGCCTACGACGCCGACCGGCAACCCCGTGACGGCGCATGGGTCGCCGAACTTACCGGCATGCTCGATGTGTCGTCCTGGCCCAAGGGCATGCGGGTCATCGTCCGCAAGGAACGCCCTCACCCCGGCGCGCAGCTACGCTTCACCGACATCGACGGCACAAAGGATCGCCGAGCTCGAGCGCGAGAATCGTGAATTGCGGCGGGCGAATGAGATCCTGAAGGCCGCAAGCGCTTATTTCGCCCGGGAACTCGATCCGAAACTGCCGCGCTAGTCGAGTTCATCGATTCCCACCGGGACCGGTTCGGTGCCGAGCCGATCTGTGCCGCCCTGGGGTGTGCGCCGTCGACATATTGGGCGGCGAAGAAACGCGAGCTGGTTCCGTCGGCTCGTGCGGTGCGTGACCAGCAGCTGAAAAAGGAGATCGTGCGGGTGTGGGAAGGCTCGGGCCGGCGGGTGTACGGGGCGCGGAAGGTGTGGGCGCAGCTGAACCGTGAGGGTGTCGAGGTGGCCAGGTGCGCGGTGGAGCGGCTGATGCGTGAGCTGGGCATCGCCGGGGTGTGCGCGGTCCGTAAGCGGCCCGCCACCACGGTGGCGGGCGTGGATCGGCCGGGTGATCTGCTGGAACGGGACTTCACCGCGGACGTGCCGGACTGCCGGTGGGTCGCGGACATCACGTATGTGGACACTGCTGCCGGGTGGGTGTACGCCGCGTTCGTGCAGGATCTGTTCTCCCGGGCCATCGTCGGATGGCAGGTCGCCGATCACCTGGCGGCGGATTTGGCATTGGACGCGCTGGAAATGGCGATCTGGTCGCGTGGCGGCATTGATGGTGGCCTTGTTCACCATAGCGACCGCGGTGTGCAGTACACCTCGATCCGGTACGCCGAGCGGCTGGATCAGATCGGTGCGGCCCGTTCGGTCGGCAGTAAGGGCGATTCCTTCGACAACGCCGCCGCTGAGTCGCTCAACAGCCTCTATAAGAAGGAGCTCATCGATTTCCGTGGAGGCTGGAAAAATGTGATTGATGTGACGATCGCCATAATGGAATGGGTGGCGTGGTACAACACCGAAAGGCTACATTCTTACTGCGGGAACATTCCCCCGCTAGAGTACGAGGAAGCGTTCCACCGGTCACGCGGCACAGCACCCGTGTCGGTCGAGAACCAGTTGATCTAGCCTCCAACTTCGCCGGGGCGGTCCAAGCGTCCCATCCCCGGTCTGCGCACCGACGGCGAACGCGGCACCCATCGGCGGGGTGAGATGGTGCTGGGTCCAGGCGACGAATGCCCGCGCGGTCTGGATCGTCACCGGTGAAATCACCAGCCGGCGATTCTCCGAACGCTCCGGGCTGTTCAGGCCCTCGCGCTTGTTGACGATTGTCTGGTTCTCATTCCTGCTTTCCATCGTGTTGTCGGGACACGTTTCTCCGGATGCGTACGCCGGTCTGGTCCGCTGGACGGTCCGAAGGCGCATGACCAGGACAGCAGGGGCCTCAGAGACTACTCAGAGAGCTAACCCTCAGATCAGGCTCTGAGGCGAGCGGCCAAATCTCTGAACAGTGCAGAGATCGCGAACGGCGGGCTATGAGAAATCTCTGAAGCGGAGCTCTGAATCAGCTCTGAGCAAATTCTGAGGCGGTGCGTACACCGGTTTCGAGACCAACGGATTCCTCTCGGACTGGAGCAGAAAATGAGCGCCGATCCCGTCACCGGTTCACCGCTGGACACCGCGGAGACCTCGTTCCGGCTGCTGGCGACCGGGCCGAGTGCCCTGGCCCTGGACTGCACCGCGCTCGCCCCCGGCCTCCCCAGGGGCGAGGTGAACCTGCTGGAGCTCCGCATGCTGCTTACCGCCCGGCACGTCACCCACGACACCCGCGACGCCGTCTGGCGGGAACTCGTCATCCGGTCGCGGGAGCGCAAAGGCGCCTGGACGATCGCCGCCGTCGGCATGGCAATGCCAGCCCTCCGCATGATCGCCGCATCGCTGACCCGCGACCTCCCCTGCGGCGACCCTGCCGACGTCGACTCCGAGATCCTGGCCGGCTACCTGCAAACCCTGCGCCGACTGGACATCGACGCCCCTGGCATGCGCCCCCGGCTGTGCCAGGCGGCCCGGTACGCGGGCGAGCGCACCGTACGGCACATCGTCTCCCAGGCCGAGCGGCGGCAACCCCCGGACGAGTCGCCTCCCCCGCCACGCCCCCTTAACCGGCCCCACCCCGACCTGGTGCTGCTCGACGCGGTGACCTCAGGCGTGCTCAGCGAACTGGACGCCGAACTGATCCTCCTGACCCGGCTGGGCGACCTGCCGCCGCGGCAGTCGACTGGCACGACGCCCCCGGCACCCACTGCCTCATCCACAGCAGGACGGTGAGCTCGGTGGAGGTCGTACGGCGAAGTCGACAGGCGCAGGGCATGACGTGGGCGGTGTATGTCGGCATCCCGCCGGCGTTTCTCGTACTCGTCCTGATGATCAGCGCCGCAGCCGACAGCGAGACCTTCAACTGGCAGGCCGGACTGATCCCGCTCGGGGTGCTCGTCGTCGGCTGGTTCTACCGGCAGCGGAGCCGGTATCGCCCGACCCGATGGGCGAGCGCCGGTGCGATGACCGGCGGCGTCACCGGCCTGTTCACCGTGTTCTACACGATCGTCCTCGACGGGTCTGAGGTCCTGTTCCTGCCGGGGGCGGTGGTCGGCGGGCTGATCGGCTACGGCATCGGCTGGTACGGCGAGCGCACGCTGATGTACCCGATCACGCCGGAGCTCGCGGACACGCCGTACGTCCTCACCTTCCGGATGCGCGGCGGGGCGAGGCTGCGACTGGTCCTCGACGACCGCACCATCAGCCTCCAGACGAGCATCCGGATCAGAACCGCCGAAGGCGACAGCACGAGTATGCGCGCTACGACGTACCTCCTGACCGCCGTCGAGGGAACGAGCGACGTCATGCTCTCCGGCGCCGTGCAGCTCACCTAACCCCTCGCAACCGACAAACCACCCCTCAGCAGGCCCGGCCCCGCCCTGCTCCTCCGCGCTGGCGGAGCCGACTGGACCCTCCCACACGACGACGCCACGATCCTCGCGCAGCTCATCACCCGCCGCGCCGACGCGCGTGAACACGCTACGAACGAGCGGTGAGCAGATCCGTCATCGAGCTGTTGTGGAAGCGGGGAGTGAGCCGGGGAGCGGAATGACGATCGCGGTCGAGCAGTTGGGGGTCCGGCCGGCCCGCCGGTCGTGATCGACGGCTGGCGTACGTCGATGCGTGTGTGAGTGAAGCTGACTGCTCTGTACTGTTTAGCGTTAAAACTTCAGGCTCTGGGTCGACCCCTTGACGGCGCAGGGAGGACTCACTAGCTTGCTGCCAGACTTTTTAGGTCTTTTTAACGTTAAATATCTGGCTAGGGGATGGCGATGGTTCCGCAGCACACGTCTCGGGGGCCCGCGCCGCATGGGCATGTGACGTTGGTGCAGGTGGCACAGCGGGCGGGGGTGTCGGCGCAGTCGGTGTCGAATGCCTTGAACACCCCCCCGCCACCGCACTGGTCCGCGCGTCCGACACGCTCGCGCTCGGCGTGATGCGCGCCCTGCACGAGCGCGGCCTGCGGCCCGGGGTCGACGTCGCGATCACCGGGTACGACGACTCGCCGACCGCCGCCCTGGTGAGTCCGGGCCTGACCACGCTCCGCCAGCCGATCGACGAGGTCGGCCGGCACCTGATCCAGGCCGTCGACCACTTGATGGCCGGCGATCCCCGCGACCTACAACACGTACTGCTGGAACCGGAGCTGATCGTCCGCGGCTCCAGCCTCCCCTGACCCGCACCCGCGAGCCGTAGTACCGACCGAACTCCCGGCACGCGCCCGAGTCGCTGCTCCGGCGCGCGTCACTGTGCCAACCGCCTGAAGGGACACAAGATGAGAGCCGGACCCAGAGTGCTCGCGGCCGTCGCCGCTGGGGCACTCGTGGTGACCGCAGTGGTCTCCACCTCCGCAGCTTCGGCGGCAGCGCCGCCGGCCGACCCGTTCGTGGTGAACGTCGAGAACCTCCCGAGCGGCCGCGCGAACGCCGGCGCCATGGACCTGACCACGTACGGCGACCTGGACTGGGTGCATGTCACCGGGTCCGGCGTCGACCGCAAGGCCGGGACACCGTCGATCACCGTCGACGACCTGAACCCCGTCGGCGGCCGGACCCAGCTGAGCGACAGCCCGGTCGCGTTCGGCTGGTCCGACGGTGCCGCACCGACCTCGGCATCGGGCGTCACCACCGGCGGTGTCTTCAACTACGACACCACGACCGTCGGTGACACGACCGCCCACGACGCCGGCTACCGGATCACGGTGCCCGCCGCGGCCTCGCCACGGCGCCTGGTGTTCGTGGGTGGGATCTGGCAGGCCACCGGCGCCGTCACCGTCGCAGCGGCCGACGGCAGCGGTACGGCGTACACCACGCCGATCACCGCCGGCGGGACAGCGGCCGTGAAGCGCTACAGCGTGACCATCCGCCCGGGTGAAGGCGTCGTGGTCACGGCCAAGTTCGCCTCCAAGCTCCAGGCGGCCGGGAACCTGTCGCTGTCCGCCGCCGCACTCTCGCTGGTCAAATCCGCGGCCGACCCGAGCCTGACCGCGACCGCCGCACCGGTCTCGATGAACCTGACCGTCGACGGCCCGAACGACTGGCTGCACCTCGACGGCTCGACGGTGAACCGCCGTACGGGCGTCCCGGACTCGACGCCCCGGCTGGCAGTCACGAACCGGCAGGCCGGCGGCGCGATCGGCGCCCAGAACGACAACCCGGTCAGCTACTCGTGGACGAACGGTACGCCGACCGCGGCCGAGCCGGGCACGCGTCACGGCGGCATCTTCTTCGCCGACGGCGCGAGCCAGAACGTCGACCTGACCGCGCCGTACGGCTACGACCTCACCGTCCCGGCCGCGGCCGAAGGCCGTACGGTGCGCTTCGTCTCCGGCGCCTGGCGCGCCACGGCGAAGATCTCGGTCTACCTCAACGGTGCGACCACGCCGACGTTCGTGAGTACGGATCTGGTCAGCACCGACGCCTCGGTCACCAGGATGTTCGACCTCACCCTCGGCGCCGGCGACTCCGCCAAGATCAGTGCGCAACTGCTCCGTAAGACGAACGGCTCCGGCAACGTCACCCTCGCGGGCGTGGCCCAGGCGAGTACGTCGGCCGACGGCTACCGCCGCCTCACCCAGGACCTGCTCACCCAGGCCGGTGCCGCCGACGTGTACGCCGCGACCGCGACCGCGCAGAAGCAGCTGTACAGCGAGATCACCTCGGCCAAGTCGACCCTCGCGAACAACTCGGCCCAGCGCGACGAGCTGCGGCTGTCGTACCTGTTGCTCAAGGCAGCCTTCGACGAGGCCGTGTCGTCGGCGGCCAACGCCGAGTACACCAGCGTGACCAACCCGGGGCTCACCTCGTCGTTCGGCTGGGAGGGCGACCTGAACGCGCCGATCGCGTTCATCGACGGCAGCTACCGGCTGCGCAGCCGGGGCAACGCGATGATCACCTTCGGGGTCCCGAACATCCCGGGCAAGATCAAGTGGTACAACGCCGAGGGCTACCTGCCGGCGTTCGTCAGTGAGTACGCCAAGGACGGCCTCGACCTGAAGGTGCAGAACTTCGCCGACCTGGTCGTTGTCGGCGGCAACCGCTTCGAGGTCGCGTACTCGCGGATGACGGTCACCAACACGACCGCGAAGCAGGCACGGCTGCCCCGGGTCTCGAACCAGCTGACCCCGCTGACCGCGGCGGCCGACCCGGCCGTGACGACGATCGACGCCGGCCAGACCGTGGTCCGCGACTACGCGGTCGCCGCCGACCGGTTCGACGGCACGTACGACTGGCCGACCGCGACACAGCTGCAGCAGCTCGGTGGCCTCGACCAGCACTACGCCCACATGCGCCGGTACTGGAACACCCGGCTGTCGGCGATCGCGGACATCACCGACCTGCCCGACAAGCGGCTGATCAACGCGTACAAGGCCGGCTACATCTACACGCTGATCATCCGCGACGACGTCAACGGTGAGAAGCAGTTGCACGTCGGCGAGAACGGGTACGACACGATGTTCGACCACGACACGATCGGCATCGTGTCGACGCTGCTGACGATCGGCGACTTCACGTACGCGAAGGACTACCTGTCCACGCTGCCGGCACAGCTGCAGTACGACGACGCGAAGTGGAAGTACAGCTGGCCGTACGCCCTGTACCTGCAGCGCACCGGTGACAAGGACTTCGTCCGCAGCCGGTTCGAGACGATCAAGAAGAACACGCACACGATCGAGACCGACCGGATCGACGGCGGCAAGGGGATCATCAAGCAGACCGACGCGATCGACTCGCGCGGGTACTGGACGATCGACAACTGGTCGGCGCTCACTGGTCTGACCACCTACCGGTACCTGGCCACGGCGCTCGGCGAGACCGACGAGGCGGCGTGGGCGAAGGCGGAGTACGACGACCTGCTGAAGGTCGCGACCGACCGGATCGACCAGACCATGCAGCAGTACGGGCTGGACTACATCCCGATCTCGATGGTCGAGCCGAACGAGACCGGTCCGCGCAAGGACCCGCGGGACGCGAACTGGGCCTCGATGTTCCTGTTCGGCCGGTGGGCCTGGGACGGCTACCTGTTCGGCGCCGAGCAGACCGGCACGATGATCGACAAGATCGACGCCACCTACACGCACGGTTTCGACCGGCGTAAGGACATCTCGGACTCGATCTACAACTTCGGCGGCTACCCGCACGGGTACTTCTCCAGCGCGTACAACGCCGGGTACGGCAGTTCCGCGCTGCGCGGTGAGCAGTACCGGGACCTGGGGATCAAGGCCTACCAGTACATGATCGACAAGGCGATGAGCGGTCCGTTCGGCTGGTGGGAGGGCGTCGACTACCCGAGCGCGAGCTCGCCGTGGGACATCGACCACGCCCGGGGCGGCGGCGGTTCGAACCAGCACATGTGGGGTCAGTCGACCGCCACCAAGGTGCTGTTCGACTCGCTGATCGCCGAGAAGTCGGACGGGTCGCTGATCATCGGCCGTGGCGTACCGAACGAGTGGCTCCGGACCGGCCAGAAGATCGGGCTCGACCGGTACCCGGTGCAGAGCGGCGGCCGGGTCGGCTACCAGCTGAAGACGGCCGGCAAGGCGGTGCTGATCAAGTTCAGCGGTGACGTGTCGGACGTCGCGGCGTACAGCGTCGAGCTGCCGGCGTTGCGGGACAACATCGTGAACGTGTCGGCCAAGGGTGCGGTCGTCGACCAGAAGGCCGGTACGGTCCGGGTTCCGGCCAGCACCAAGAACCTGACGATCGTCCTGCGGCACACCGTCTAGCAGAGCCGACGACGGCCCCGGACCCGACGGTCCGGGGCCGTCTGCCGTTACTGGGCGGCCTTGGTGAACTCGGTGGTGTACGTCTTGCCGAGGTCGATCTTCGACTTGTTCGCCTTGACCGTGTCGCTGAAGGTACCGAGCACGTCGAGCACCGTCTCGGGGCCGCCCGCCGGCATCACGCCGTCGGTGGTGAACATCGGCGACGAGTCCTTGATCGACTGGATGTACAGCGCCTTGTCGTCACCGGCGTAGTCGGCCGGCATCTTGTCCGCGATCTCCGCGGCGGATTGCGTGGAGATCCACTTCATAGCTTCCCGTGATCATCGACCAAGATAAACAGGTCAAACTGCGCTGCAGCCGACAGCCGTTCGGCAAGCTCGGTCACCACGACCACGACAAGTACCGCCGCCTGGTCCGGGAGTTGCAGATCCGGCCGCTGATCGCCCGCCGTGGCACCGAGCACGGATCTGGCCTGGGCAAACAGCGATGGGACGTCGAACAGACCTTCGCCCTGTCGCATGCCTTCCGGCGGCTGCGCATCCGCTGGGAGATCCGCGCCGACATCCACGAAGCCTTCGTCAGGCTCGACTGTGCACTGATCTGCTGGCGACGCCTCACCTCATTGCGTTAGGAGCTCTAAGGGGAAGTGTGGCGCGCGACCTCCGGGACTGCTTTCTGAGAAATGGAATCAGCCACTAGGTCGTGGTGTGGGAAACTGCGCGTTTGCTGGTGGAAGACGAAGATTGGGGCGTCGGGTGGGGGGTGTGCTGCGGGTTTCGCGGCCCAACGCGCAGTTTCAGCAGTGGGAGGCGCTGTTGCGGAACCGGAACAGGCGGCAGCGGGCGGGGGAGTTTCTGGTGCAGGGCGTCCGGCCGATCAGTCTGGCGGTGGAGCGCGGCTGGCCGGTGCGGGCGCTGATTTATGACGCTGAGCGGCCGTTGTCGCGGTGGGCGGCCGGGATGCTGGAGCGGGCCGGGGCCGACCGGGTGGCGATGGCGCCCGAGTTGCTGCGCCAGCTGAGCGGCAAGGAGCAGGAGGTCCCCGAACTGGTGGCGGTGGTGGCGCTGCCGACCGATGATCTGTCGCGGATCGCGGTGGTGCCGTCATTCGTGGGAGTGGTCTTTGACCGGCCGACCGGGCCGGGCAACATCGGCACGTTGGTGCGTTCGGTCGATGCGTTCGGCGGCGGGGGGCTGATCGTCACCGGGCATGCCGCTGATCCGTACGATCCCAAGGCGGTGCGCGCCTCCACCGGGTCGCTGCTGGCGGTGCCGGTGGTCCGCGTCCGCTCGCACCGCGAGGTGCTGGAGTGGGTGCACCGGGAGCGGGCGGCCGGTCATCGGCTGAGCGTGGTCGGCACCGACGAGAACGGCGCCGCCGACATCGCCGAGGTCGACCTGACCGGCCCCACACTGCTGGTGATCGGGAACGAGACCTCCGGGCTGAGCGCGGGCTGGCGGGAGGGCTGCGACGTCATGGCACAGATCCCGATCGGTGGCGCGGCCAGTTCGCTGAACGCCGCATGCGCCGCCACGGTGGCGCTGTACGAGGCCGCCCGCCAGCGTGGCCGCCGGTCTTAGAACTCCTAACAAAGTGAGAGGTTGACCAGTCAGCGCCAGCAGATGATGCCGCAGGCCAGGCTGAGGAAGGCCTCGTGGATGTCGTCGCGGATCTCCCAGCGGATGCGCAGCCGGCGGAACCAGTGCA